>NZ_AKJD01000012.1 GCF_000282515.1 Pseudomonas sp. GM80 | reverse complement strand
CCTTCGGCAGCTCCTACATTGTGCGAATCGAAGGTGTGCGGTGTGATTCGGCATTGATCGGCAGCGTCTAGCCCAAGTGTCCCCGCAATCCCATGGGGCGAGACTTCGGAACCCGGCATGCAAGCGCTGTTGAACGAGATCCTTGACGCTGTCCGGCCCCTGATCGGGCAAGGCAAGGTGGCTGACTACATTCCTGCCCTCGGCACTGTGCCAGCCAATCAACTGGGCATCGCCGTGTACGGCAACGACGGTGAAATGTACTGGGCCGGCGACGCTGAAACGCCGTTTTCGGTGCAGAGTATTTCCAAGGTGTTCAGCCTGGTGCAGGCCATTGATCATTCCGGTGAAGCGATCTGGGATCGCCTCGGTCATGAGCCATCCGGCCAGCCGTTCAACTCGCTGGTGCAACTGGAATTCGAACGCGGTCGCCCGCGCAATCCGTTCATCAATGCCGGTGCGCTGGTGATCTGCGACATCAACCAGTCACGCTTCGCCGCGCCGACCCTGTCGATGCGCGACTTCGTGCGGCGCCTGTCGGGCAATCCGCAAATCATGATCGACGGCAAAGTCGCCGACTCCGAATACCAGCACCGCGCGCGCAATGCGGCGATGGCGTATCTGATGCAGTCGTTCGGCAACTTCCACAACGACGTCGAAGCGGTGCTGCGCAGCTACTTCAGCCACTGCGCGCTGCGCATGAACTGCATCGATCTGGCCCGGGCGTTCTGCTTTCTGGCCAACGACGGCTACTGCAAACACAGCGGTGAACAGATCCTCACGCGGCGTCAGACCCAGCAAGTCAACTCGATCATGGCCACCAGCGGCCTGTACGACGAGGCGGGCAACTTCGCCTATCGCGTCGGTCTGCCGGGCAAGAGCGGCGTTGGCGGCGGAATCGTCGCGGTGGTGCCGGGACAGTTCAGCGTGTGCGTGTGGTCACCGGAACTCAACGCCGCCGGCAACTCGCTGGCGGGGATGGCGGCGCTGGAAATGCTCAGCTCGCGGATCGGCTGGTCGGTGTTCTGAACCAATCCCCCAAACCCCATAAATCCTGTGGGAGCTGGCTTGCCAGCGATGAGGCCGGAACATCCAGCATGAGTATTGCCTGAACCGCCGCCATCGCTGGCAAGCCAGCTCCCACAAGGATCTTTAGTGTTCGAAGAGATGTATTTCATCGCGTAATCCGCTACATTTTCCGGCCGCTCCCTGCATGGTGAATCTGCTTCATGTCTCTTGCACTCGAACGTCTCGTCGCTGGCACGCCGATCCCTTTCGCCGGTAACCGCGTCACCGTGGTCAGCCCCGAACTGGCTGAGCGTTTTCAGCCCGGTGACCACCTGCTGGTCGAGCAGGTGAGTGGGGAACTGTTGCTGATTCCGGTGGCGGATCAACTCGCGGCGTCGGTCGCGATCGAGCGAGCGGCTGCGGCGTTTACGGCGTTGTCGGCGGTCTCGGACGAGGCGATCAGCCAGTTTTTCGATCTGTTCGCACAGCGCCTGGAAACCCCGCAGTGCTGGGCGCAAATTGCCGCGGCCAACCTCGCCGACATCGAGCGGGCCAAGGCGCGCGGTCGCTCCACCACGCGCCTGCTCGCCGATGAACGCATGCGCGGCGACATGATTGCCGGCCTGCGTGCCTGGCGTGATGCGGCGCCAACCCGTGGCAAGGTGATCAGCAGCGTCGAGCACGATGGCTGGAAGGTTGAACAGGTCGTCTCGCCACTGGGCATCGTCGCGTTCGTCTTTGAGGGGCGGCCGAATGTGTTTGCCGATGCCGCCGGTGTATTGCGCACCGGCAACACGGCGGTGCTGCGCATTGGCAGCGATGCCTTGGGCACGGCGCAGGCGATTGTCGCTCACGCACTGAATCCGGCGCTGGCCGAAGCCGGTTTGCCGGTCGGTGCGGTGTCGCTGGTCGAAAGCGTCAATCATGCCGCCGGTTGGGCGATGTTTGCCGACCGCCGCTTGTCCCTGGCGGTGGCGCGCGGGTCGGGCCGAGCCGTCAGCCAGTTGGGCAGCATCGCGCAACAGGCGGGCACTGCCGTCAGTTTGCACGGCACCGGTGGCGCGTGGTTGATCGCTGATCGCGAAGCCGACGCCACGCGCTTCGCGGCAGTGGTGCGCAACTCGCTGGATCGCAAGGTCTGCAATACCTTGAACGTCTGCCTGATTCAGCGTGATCGGGCAGATGAACTGGTGCCGTTGTTCCTTGAAGCGCTGAAGCAGGCCGGAACCGCACGTGGCCAGGGTTGCAAACTGCACATCGTCGAAGGCAGCCAGGAATGCCTGCCGGCCGAGTGGCAGAACGCGACGGTCGAGGTTTATCGCGCCGAGGGTTATCAGACCGAAGCGCTGGCCGAACCGTTGGCGGAGTCAGCCTTGGGTCGCGAGTGGGAATGGGAGGAAACTCCGGAAGTCAGCCTGATGATCGTTGACGATCTGGATCAGGCGATCGTGCTGTTCAACCGTTACAGCCCGCAATTCACCGTGTCGCTGATCAGTGAACATGCCGCCGTTCAGGAGCGTTTCTATAACGCGGTCAACGCGCCGTTTGTGGGCAACGGCATCACGCGTTGGGTCGATGGGCAGTACGCGCTGAACAAGCCGGAACTGGGACTTTCGAACTGGGAAAGCGGGCGGTTGTTTGCGCGCAGTGCGATTCTTTCGGGTGACGGCGTGTTCACTGTGCGTAGCCGCATGAGCCAGATCGACCTCAGCGTAAAACGCTGATACCCCGGCAACACAGACCCCCTCACTGTAGGAGCTGCCGAAGGCTGCGATCTTTTGATCTTGTTTTTTAGGGGCAAGATCAAAAGATCGCAGCCTTCGGCAGCTCCTACAGGGGTGTTTCAGGCTGGGTCGGCGCTGTTTGCGTAAACTGCACATGTCGCCGGTTGCTCCGCCAACGGCACAAACGTGCGCCGATCCGACGACAGCGCATCGATCGATCCGGTCTCGATGTCATACACCCAGCCATGCAGGTTCAGCAGGCCTTTTTCCTGGGCCAGGCGCACGCTCGGGTGGGTCTGGATATTCGCCAGTTGCGCGATCACGTTCTCGCGCACCATCGAACTCAATTTCGCCGCGTCATTGGCGTGTGCTCGCGCTTCATTCACCACTTTCGCCGACTCGGCGTGTTGCAGCCAGCCGCTGACGGCGGGCAGGTGGTCCATGCATTTGCACTGGGCGATGGCGGTCATTGCGCCGCAATCGGAATGCCCGCAAATCACAATGTCGCTCACCCCAAGTACCGCCACCGCGTATTCAACTGTCGCTGAAACTCCGCCCGGATGCGGGCTGTAGGAAGGCACGATATTGCCGGCGTTGCGGATCACGAACAGCTCGCCGGGTTCTTGTTGGGTCAGCAGTTCCGGGACCACCCGGCTGTCGGAACAGGTGATGAACAAGGTGCCGGGCTGTTGCGTCGTCGCCAGGTGTTTGAACAACTCGGTGCGTTGCGGGAAGGCTTCGTTCTGAAATTTCAGGAAGCCGTCGATCAGGGCTTTCATGTGCGTGTCCTCTTGCAGGGAGATCGGGAAGGCCCGCACGCGAGGTGCGGGCCGGGGCTCATCAGAACGGACGCAGGGGCAGGAACTTGCCGTCGAGGGTGACCACGGCGCGGGAACCACCTTCCGGGTCTTCGACTTTCTTGATGTCGAGCTTGAAGTTGATCGCGCTGATGATGCCGTCGCCGAACTGCTCGTGAACCAGCGCTTTGAGGGTGGTGCCGTAGATCTGGATCATCTCGTGGAAGCGGTAGATGGTCGGATCGGTCGGCACACCGCTGAGGCTGCCACGCAGGGGAATGATCTGCATCGCGGCGACGTCTTCAGCGCTCAGTTCCAGCTTATCGCCGACGACCTGGGCGGCGTTTTCCGGCAACGGATGCTGGCCGAGCAGGGCAGCGGTAACGTAGGCCAGGCTAAGGCCGGTACCGTCGGCGAGGTCCTGCCACGACAGGTCTTTGCCTGCCTTGGCGTCGAGAATGCGGGTGGTCAGGGCCAGACTGGTATCGTTGTAGGCGTGGGACTGTTGCATGTGTCACTCCTTTCAGGGGTTGGCTTGCTGTGTGGAGCAATCTTCGGCTGATTGATCCATAGCGTCCAAGACCGATATACAATGCGCGGCATAAGTCCTGCCTATAGATAGAGCGCCCTATGCTATTGCGACATTTGCGTTATCTGTTGGCCGTTGCCGATTACGGCGGCTTCACCCGCGCGGCCGAGGCGCTGCACGTGTCGCAGCCGACCCTGTCGCAGCAGATCCGCCAACTGGAAGAAACCCTCGGGGTAAGTCTGTTTGACCGGACATCGCGCTCGGTCAAACCCACTGACGCTGGCCAGGCTTACATCGAATGCGCGCGGCGGGTGTTGGTGGAGCTGGAGGCGGGCCAGCGGGCGTTGCATGACGTGAAGGATCTGTCTCGCGGCAGCTTGCGCCTGGCGATGACGCCAACGTTCATGGCGTACCTGGTCGGGCCGTTGGTGCGCGACTTTACGGCGCGGTATCCGGGGATCCATTTGCAGATTTTCGAGTTGTCGATGGACGACATCGAGGCGGGGCTGGCGGATGACTCGCTGGATGTTGCGATTGCGTTTACGCCCGTGCGCAGTCCGGACATCGAGTGTATTCCGGCGTTTACCGAAACTCTGGGGATCATGGTCGGGCGTGAGCATCCGTTGTATGAGAGCACTGCGGTGCTGGCGGCGGATGACATCGCGCAGCTGGATTTCGCTTTGCTGGCGCCGGATTTCATCACGCGGTTATCGGTGGATGAGTATTTTCGTCAGCACGGGATCACGCCCAAGGTCCGCATCGAGGTGAACTCGGTGAGCACGTTGCTGGAGGTGGTTCGGCATTCGCCGATGGCGACGATGCTGCCGCAGGCGATTGCCACTGAAGAGCGGGCGCTGCGTCGATTGCAGGTCGACAGCGAAGCACCGCAACGCGCGGCGGCATTGTTAAGACGCAAGAACAACTACCACAGCGCCGCCGCCGTGGCCTTCACCAAACTGATCCTGAACCCTCTACCCCTGTAGGAGCTGCCGAAGGCTGCGATCTTTTGATCTGGTTTTTTAGGGGCAAGATCAAAGGATCGCAGCCTTCGGCAGCTCCTACAGGTGATCAATAAAAAGGGCCTGTTCCTTGGCAGGAACAGGCCCTTTTGACTATTGAAGGAGTGACTCAGCAGAACCGATCAATCACCCGAACTTCGTTTTTGTTCTGCAGCGAGTCCCACGCCTGTTTCAGCGTTTGCAGAACATTACCGATGAAGTCCTTGTCGGCGGCGGCTTTTTTGCCGACATAGCCGTGGCCGCGACGATACATCTTCAGGCGGGCCGCCAGGTTCTGGTTGTTCTGGTCGAACTCTTCTTCACCAGCATGCGGCGACAGGCAGTCGATATGCACCTGACCCGACTTGCTGATCCACAGAATGTGGCTGTCGTGGCTGTCTTTTTGCGCAGCGAACATACGAGCCAGTTCTTCGATAGTTGGTTGATTGTTCAGATTCATGATTATGCCCCTTGACCAGTGTGGTGATCTTTCAAAGTTGATTCGCTAATACAGGTAGCCCATCGGTTAGTTGATCCCTGGCACCGAAACCAGGACGTCAGCGCTCGCCCGTTGAAGTACGGGGTCATGCCTCTGTTGCATGTAGTCGTGTTGAATAACTGCTACGCAATAGCGTCACAACGAAGAGAAGCAGCGAAAACCGGGAGGCTTCTTGACGACATTTACCGTGTCGACCACAAGCGTCTTGAGAATTTTCGCCAGCGCTTCTCGTCCTTGTACTGGACGTTCAGGCCAGGTCAGCTTCTTCAATCTGCCTTGTGGGCAGCGTGTATCCGGAAAAAACAACTCGGCGGTCAGACGAGTTTGCTCAAGCGTGTTACCCGTGTTCCCGATCGGGGAACGTCTTCATCATGCAAAAGCAAAACGACGCCGTCAACGGTTTTGTAGTGATTATTTTTGAGCACTACATATTGTCGGACAAAGCTGTTTTGGAATGAGAAAGGATCCGTTCAGGCAACGGAAAAAGGCGTACGCAAGCCGTAGAAGGTGCACGGATAACCGTCCACTTCACGCTGCTGCCGGGTGAATTCGCCGCCGCTCAATGCCGGGATCAGCCCGGTCCAGAAGCGCCGGGCCGGCAGGTTGGCGTCGATATGGAAAATTTGCCATTGACCGGGGAGGCGGCTCAAGAGGGTGGAGACGACAAACTGGGCGACACCTTGGCCACGAAAACGCCGCGTGAGGAAGAAGTAGCCGATGTTGTGCTCGGCGCCGGCCATCTGCGTTTCGGTGTCGACGGTCACGAACCCGGCGAGTTCGTCATCGACGCGGATCAGAAAGGGTTGCGTGCCTGGGTGGCGCCAGTAGTCGAGCTTCGGCTGGATGGAAAAGAAACCATGGTCGGCGAGTTTCAGTGGTAGCCACTCGCTGAAATCGTACATGTAGAACTGCATGAGGTTTTCGAGGGTATCGAGTTCGTCGCGCTGGGCGGGGTGCAGTTCAATGGTTGGCATGGGGCGTTCACTCCCGGCGATATGACTACTGACACAGTAGTCTGGATTGAACTCAAAACTTGTGGGGAGGGGATTTATCCCCGATGGGTTGCGAAGCAGCCCCTCTTTTGACTTTAAAAAAGCAGGGGACTGCTGCGCAGTCCATCGGGGATAAATCCCCTCACCACAGTGGGATGTTATTTGGTGCTGGTTTTGGCCGTGCGCTTGGTTGGGCTACGGGTTGATTTGCGTTTTTTCTTCCACGGGGTCGCCGCTTTGCCGGCAGGGGGCGGGCCGCTGATGGTCAGGCTCAGGGCGGAGCAGCGGGTCACTTGCTTGCTCATCCATGCGGCCTGTTTGGTGACGAATTCTTCCAGGCTCATTTCGCCACTTTGCACCATGTCCAGCGCCTGTTCCCAGATCGCCGTGGTGCCGGGGTCGGCAATCGCGCGGGGCACGGCGTCGATCAGACTGAACGCGGCCGGTGTAGCGGCGAGTGCCTTGCCGTTTTTCAGCAGATAGCCGCGATCCAGCAAACCCTGAATGATCGAGGCGCGGGTGGCCTCGGTGCCGATCCCGGTGGTGTCCTTGAGCTTCTGTTTCAGCAGCGGGTCTTCCACCAGTTTGGCGACGTTTTTCATCGCCTTGATCAGATCACCCTCGGTGTAGGGTTTGGGCGGTTGCGTCCACAGATCCTTGAGTCTTACGTCGGCGATGGCGCATTCGACGCCCTGGCTGAGTGCCGGCAGGGTTTGCGGTGCTGGGGCTTCGCGGCCCTTGGCCGGCGCCAGCGCTTCGGGCAGGGCGCGTTTCCAGCCGGGCTCGATGATTTGTTTGCCGACAGCGCGCAACGCTTCACCATTGCAATCGAAGTCGGCCTGGGTGCGATCGTATTCATGATTGGGCAGGAACTGCGCCAGATAGCGCGCGCGGATCAGCGTGTAGACCGCGCGGTGCTTGCCGCTCAGGCGCTCAAGGTTTTTCGCCGCAGCGGTAGGGATGATGCCGTGGTGAGCGCTGACCTTGGCATCGTTCCAGGCGCGAGACTTGCGCTGCGGTTCAAGAAAACCGTTCAACGCTTCCAGGCTCGGATCGGCCTGGCGCAACGCCGCGAGTATCGCCGGCGCCTCGCTGTGCTGGCTCAGCGGCAGATAACCGCAATCGCTGCGCGGGTAGGTGACGACTTTGTAGGTTTCATAGAGCGCCTGGGCGATGTCGAGGGTTTCCTGCGCACCGAGGCCGAGCTTCTTCGAACAGACTTCCTGCAACGTGCCGAGATCGAAGGGCAGCGGCGCGACTTCGCGCAAGCGTTCGGTTTTCAGCTTGATGACCCGTGCGCTGGCAGCGCTGCCGATCGCTGCTGCGGCTTGTTGCGCCAGTGCCTGATTCAGACAGCGATCCTGATCGTCACAGGCATCCGACGGCGCCCGCCACTGCGCCATGAACGCTGTGCCGCTGTGCAGCAGTTGTACATCGATTGCCCAATACGCCACCGGCACGAAGTCGGCGATGCTGCGATCACGATCCACCACCAGCCGCAGGGTCGGCGTCTGTACTCGGCCCACGGGCAGCACGCCCTGATAGCCGGATTGCCGGCCGAGCAGGGTGAACAGGCGACTCATGTTCATCCCGATCAGCCAGTCTGCCCGCGAGCGACCGAGCGCCGAGTGATACAGGCTGAAGGTCTCTGCCCCCGGTTTCAGGGCGGCCAATGCCTTGCGAATTGAGGCTTCGTCCAGCGCCGACAGCCACAGACGGCGGATCGGCCCGCGATAACGGCAGTGCTCGACCAGTTCCCGGGCAATCATTTCGCCCTCACGGTCGGCGTCGGTGGCGATGATCAGTTCGCTGGCCTCGCCGAGCAGGCGTTTCACCGCTTTGTACTGGCTGGCCGTGCGCGGCTTGACGGTCATTTTCCATTTGTCCGGAATGATCGGCAGATCTGCCAAAACCCAGCGCTTGTAGCGGGCATCGTAGGCATCCGGCGGCGCGGTTTCGAGCAAGTGGCCGATGCACCAGGTCACCGTGACGTCCGTTCCCAGCCAGCAGCCATCGCCCCGGCGCTTGGCACCGAGCACGGCCGCAATGTCTTTGGCCTGGGAAGGTTTTTCACAGAGATACAGCCGCATAACCACCATCGTCGATCAAGGTCGGAACAGGTGCACAGAATGGCCGGACTTGGCGTCAGGGGCAACTTTTATCTGTATGGATATACAGATAAAAAGCATTGCCGCAAGTGACGGGCAATCCCGGGACGGCATACGGCACTATCGAGAAATTGATTAGCGCCGTGGTGTGGGCGTGTGTCAGGTTCCCAGCGTCTCAACAACGCGCGCGACAGGACGGTCTCGCCAGGAGATCGCCGTAGTCTGTCGGACACTGACTACTTTGAAACAAGGACGTACACCATGCCTCAAGCATCCTCCAGCGCCAGCACGGCGTTCAGCGCCGTCGACACCTTCAGCCACCTCTACGACCGTGGTGGTGACGCGTTGGTCAACGGCAAACCGTCGTTCACCGCCGACCAGGCCGCTGACGAAATCCTGCGCAAGGGCCTGTCGTGGGGCGATAAAAACGCCGACGGCAAAATCGACCTCAGCTACAACTTCCTCAGCGAAAAACCGGCGAACTACAACGCCAAACTGGGCAACTTCAGCGAATTCAGCGCTCAGCAAAAGGCGCAAGCGTTGCTGGCCATGCAGTCCTGGGCCGACGTCGCCAACGTCACGTTCAGCGAAGGCAAGGGCGGTGACGGTCACATGACCTTCGGCAACTACGACGTCAGTACCGGCGGCGCCGCGTTTGCCTACCTGCCGAGCGGCGGCAGTTACGACGGCCAGTCGTGGTACCTGATCAACAATCAATATCAGGTCAACAAGACCCCGGACACCAACAACTACGGGCGCCAGACCCTGACCCACGAAATCGGGCACACCCTCGGCCTGTCACACCCGGGCGCCTACAACGCCGGCAACGGTAACCCGACCTACGGCGACGCCAAATACGCCGAAGACACCCGTGGCTACAGCCTGATGAGCTACTGGAGTGAAACCAACACCGGCCAGGATTTCAGCAAGGACGGCAGCGGTGCCTATGCTTCGGCGCCTTTGCTGGACGACATTGTGGCGGTGCAAAAGCTGTATGGCGCCAATTATGAAACCCGCGCCGGTGACACCACCTACGGCTTCAGCTCCAACGCCGAGCGTGATTTCTACAGCGCGACTTCGGCATCGTCGAAAGTGGTGTTTTCGGTGTGGGACGGCGGTGGCAATGACACGCTGAACTTCTCCGGCTTCAACCAGAATCAGAAGATCAACCTCAACGAAGGTTCGTTTTCCGATGTCGGCGGCATGGTCGGCAACGTTTCGATCGCGCATGGCGTGACCGTGGAAAACGCCATTGGCGGCGCGGGTAATGACTTGCTGATCGGCAACGCGGCGGTCAATGTCCTGTTCGGCGGTGCCGGCAACGACATTCTCTACGGCGGCGGTGGCGGTGACACATTGTGGGGCGGCGAGGGTGCCGATACGTTCGTGTTCGGCGCGGCCAGCGATTCGACCAATAACCAGCCTGACTGGATCATGGATTTCAAAAGTGGTCTGGACAAGATCGACCTGTCGGGCATTGCCGGGTTCGCGTCGGGCGCGGCGTCGTTGAATTTTGTCAGCCACTTCACCGGGCATGCCGGCGATGCGATCCTGACGTACTACGGACAAAGCGATCAGACCACGTTGCTGGTTGACCTTACGGGGCAGGGTGCGATTGATTTTGCCGTGGGTGTCGTGGGGCAGGCGTTGGCGAGCGATATCGTCGCCTGATCTGACGCACCGGGCATCGGTTGTAGCTGTGGTGAGGGAATCAATCCCCTCACCACACAGCTAATGTTGTGCAGCGTATTGCTTGATAGCCGTTCGGCTGCGAATCCGGCGCGATTGGCAACCATGAGTTATACCTGAACCGGTCTCTTCGCCGTCTCCAGGAGAACCCCATGAAAAGCTCCGGCCCCAGCCCCGTCATCAACCTCGAACAACTCTCCGGCTGCCTGCTGGTGAAGTTTCACGGCATTCAGGTCGCTGCCTCCTCCCATGCGCTGATCCTCAACGAAGCCAACTACCCGCCGGTCTATTACGTCCCCCGCGAAGACATCGACGAGAAGTACTTCGCCCGCACCGACCACACCAGTTACTGCCCATACAAGGGCGACGCCAACTACTTCAGCCTGCAAGTGCCGGGGCACGAAGGGGCGAACGCGGTGTGGACTTACGAAAATCCGAAAGTGTCGGTCAAAGACATACAGAACTACGTGGCGTTTTACCCGGACCAAGTGAAATTCGAGGTCATAAAAGCTGAGTCATAGGCCATAGCACGCGAAACGGAGTCAGCTCCAGACCTGCAGCGTGATAGCCCCATGATTGTTGCAATACAGCAGCCGCACATCATTGGCAAAACACCTGAGCTGCCCGCTGGCCGGCGCCACCCAACCTGCCGGCCAGCGCGAGCCGTCGCCAATGGCGAAGTAGCTCTGGCGGTCTTTGTCGATTGCACCGATCAGTGTGAACCACTCGGCATCGGCGGCCTTGCAGCGGATGAGGCGTTTGAACGGCGCAAGTTTTGGTACCGCTGCGCCATTGACGTCATGGAGTTCGTTCCAGTCGCGCCAATGGCCACTGGCACGAAAAAAGTAGCGTTGCCCGGCCGTGAGCATGACTGCAGTCGGGCACCAAGGGGCGTCGGCCTGGATCTCTACGCTGCACAGCAATGTTTGCGCGCCCGCCGGAGCGACGACTGAAAGTGGCATGAGCAATCTCCGTGACTCAGTAATTCAAATCGATGAGGCGCTGATCCAGATCGGCGTTGGGGCCCAACCTGAGAATCGTCTTGAGAGTCAGCGTCATCGCTTTCAAGTCATTGTCGAATCCGCCATGTGAAGTATCACGGCTGACGCCCGGCCCATAGGTCATTTGCGCATCGTTGTAGATGTGCAGTGTGGCTGCGCGCGGGTGCGTCAGGCTTTTGCCGGTCGAGGCGAAACCGCTGGGGATTTTTTTGTCCCAGTAGAAGTTGTTCCACTCGACGGTCATGTTCTGCGCGGCCACGCTCCATTCGCTGAGCTTGGGGTTGCTGAAGTCCTGATAAATGCCGTCCAGGCTTTTGGCCATGCCCAGTAGCGGCATTTTATGCAGCTCTTCGTAGGCGCGGGAGACCAGGTAAAGCAACGATTTTCGGTAGACACCGGCGACGTTGTCACTCTGTTCGCGGTTGTCGGACATGATGTGCAGATGAAAGTCGTCGCGTTTCAGTCCGCCCTTTTCTATGACCTGGCGGTAGGTCTGGTTGGTGAAATCGAGGGTACACGCCGGCGCCAGCAGTGTTGAAGTGGCAATCGGCAGGCCTCTATTCCAGAGCAGTTGAATCAGGTGACCATTCATCAGCGAACCTGCCGAGTGGCCGATCAGGTGCAGTTCTACATTGGCGGTGCCCATGGCGCCCACCAGTTTTTCCAGGTTGTCGGTGATCTCCAGCAGACCGCGCGGTGTGTACCCCGGAATCGAGGCTGCCAGTGCGTTCTGTTTCATTTGTCGCCACTGCGCGCCACCGGGCTGCTGGGTAATCACCTCCACCCCACGGTCCCACGCCTCGGTGGCTTTGTCCTTGAGCCCTTTTAACGTGTCGAGGAAGCTGCCGGCGTCCAGTGATTGAACGGCATATTTATCTTTGACGATGTCGATGAAAGTTTCCACGACCCCCGTGCGCCAAGTGATGAATAACGGATACACACCGTTTTCAAGAAAGTACGGCGCCATTGCACAAATGCGCTTGATCGACGCTTTTTCGGAATTAAGCCCTCCGTGGGAGAACACCGCGATCCGCAGTACTTTGGGCTTTTTCCCGGCTGGAAGGTTGTGGTACCAGGCCTGAGGGGCCTCAAACACGATGCGCGCCACACTTGCGCGCACATCTTTTACCGCGACGAGACGAGGACCGATGCTGCCGTCGTTTTCAAAAACCACGGTCAATCCGTAGGCGTCATCCGGTTTCAGCGGCAATGGGCCCTTGCGATCGGGGGTGGGCGAGTCGGCGGAAAACAGCGAAAAGCCTTCGCGTTTGGCGCTGGACGTCAGCAACGCATCGCGAAACGCAGACGGCGCCCCATCTGCTCCTTTCGACGGCCGAGTATTGCGCGAAACGGTGCCATGTTTGATCGGCACGCCGAGCCCCACGGTCCAGGCGTCGGTGCCATTGGCCAGCCAGTCTTCGTAGGTCAGGATCGCGAATCCTGAGTAGCCCCAGTCGGTGGACCAGGAGTTCTGCACGATAAAGCCTTCGTGGGTATAACCGAGCAGGGCGAACGCATGCCCCCCTTCGGCCTTTTGATGCAACTTGATCACCGGCAATTGCGCGGTGCTCTGGAATGCTCGGGCACCGGGTTTGCCTTTGGTCTTTAGATTCCAGCCCTGATGGACATTGGCTGAAACGTACAGCGCGCCGGTTTCACAGAGCGCCGCCATCATTGCGGTGATGTCGTCTTTTTCAACACGGTAGTAAACGCCCAAGGGGCGAGTGATAGCGTCTTCGGCCCATTGCGCCGCGGGCTCCTCAAAGTCCGGCACCGAGCCGTCGGCGGCGACGGTGTAGGGCCACAGGCTTCTCTCGCAGACGCCGTGCTTGTGCCAGCCCTTTAACGCGCCCCGGCAACTGGAACCTGTGTAATCCTCGCCGGGCCATTCGTCGTACAGCTTGGCCAGATGGTAGAGCTGGCGCGGGCTGGTTTGCACCGATTCGGCATCCCGGCGCCACAACAGATAGTTCACCACCGCCGAGAGCCCGAAACCGGTGCAGGCGCCTTCACTGCCTTGAAACTGCACCATGCCCCGGCCCAGGTAATCCGCCCATTTACCGGTGATGTCCTGATCGGAGGGGAACGACGCTGGAAGCGACTGCACGCGGGGGGTGAATACCCGGTCGCGCAGGTCCAGACGGTCCGGGCGAGCATCCAGGGTGATGGTGGTTTGAGCGAGGGAGAACTGCGACGCAGGCATGGGAGAATCCTCAGTCCGAGAGGTTCAGTTGCCCCACGCCACGAACGCTTTTCTGCGTCGCGGGGTTTCAAGTGTGTGAATGATCGTAGACGAGATTTGGCGGGGCGGGCGGGATGAGGGATCTGTGGCGAGGGGATTTATCCCCGTTGGGCTGCGCAGCGGCCCTGATGGCTGCAACCTTGGTGTGTCTGACTCGCCAAGGTTGCAGGGTTGGGGGCTGCTGCGCAGCCCATCGGGGATAAATCCCCTCGCCACGGGGGGGTAATCAGGCAGTTTTTTTCGGGTAGGCTCAGTTTTTGTCGAGGTCGATGTTTTTGGTTTCGCGCAGGCAGATCATTCCGACGACCAGGCTCACCCCGGTAATCAGCACCGGGTACCACAGCCCATAGAAGATGTCCCCGGTGTACACCACCAAGGCAAACGACACCGTCGGCAGGAAACCGCCAAACCAGCCGTTGCCGATGTGGTACGGCAGCGACATCGAGGTGTAGCGAATCCGCGTCGGAAACAGCTCCACCATCAGCGCTGCCAGAGGCCCGTAGCACATGGCCGAAATAATGATCAGCGCGACGATCAGCGCGACAATCATCGGCTTGTTGATCTGCTGCGTATCCGCCTGTTGCGGGTAGCCGGCGAGGGTAATCGCACCGCGCAGGGCGGCTTCGTCGTAGCCGTCGAGTTTGACGTCGCCGACACTCACTTGCACGGCGCTGCCAGCAGGCGCAGCGGCGCTGGAGTAAGGCAGGCCTTGCTTGACCAGGAAGGTCTTGACCTTGTCGCACGGACTGTCGAATTTGGCCTTGCCCACCGGGTCGAACTGAAAGGTACAGGTGGCCGGATCCGCCAACACGGTGATCGGCGCCTGACGGCTGGCCTGATCGATTGCCGGGTTCGCATAGTGCGCCAGCGATTTGAAAATCGGGAAGTACAGCGCTGTCGCTAGCAATAGGCCGAGCATCAGCACCGGTTTGCGCCCGACCTTGTCCGACAGCCAGCCGAAAATGATGAAGAACGGCGCACCGATCACCACGCTGATGATCAGCAAGGTGTTGGCCACCGCCGGGTCCATTTTCAGGAACTGGGTGAGGAAGAACAGCACGTAGAACTGCGCCGCGTAGAAAGTCACCGCTTGCCCGGCGTTGATGCTGAACAGGGCGATCAGCACGACCTTGAGGTTTTCCCATTTGCCGAACGATTCGCGGATTGGCGCCTTCGAGGTTTTGCCTTCTTCCTTCATTTTCAGGTACGCCGGCGACTCGTGCAGGCTCAGGCGAATCCAGGTGGAAATGCCCAGCAGCACGATCGACAGCAGGAACGGAATGCGCCAGCCCCACACTTCAAACTGGTCACCGGTGAAGTAGCGGCAACCGAGCACCACCAGCAGCGAGAGCAGCAGGCCGAGGGTCGCGGTGGACTGAATCCAGCTGGTGTGAAAGCCGCGCTTGCCGATTGGCGCGTGCTCCGCCACGTAGGTCGCCGCGCCGCCGTATTCACCGCCGAGCGCCAGGCCCTGAAGCATGCGCAGCACCACGAGGATGATCGGTGCGGCGATGCCGATGCTGGCGTAGGTCGGCAGCAGGCCGACGCAGAACGTCGCGATGCCCATCAAAATGATCGTCGCGAGGAAGGTGTATTTGCGCCCGATCATGTCCCCCAACCGACCAAACACCAGCGCCCCGAACGGCCGCACGATAAAGCCTGCGGCGAAGGCCATCAGCGCAAAGATGAACGCCGTGGTGTCGTTGACCCCGGCGAAAAACTGCTTGCTGATCACCGCCGCGAGGGCGCCATAGAGGAAAAAGTCATACCACTCGAACACCGTCCCCAGTGATGAAGCGAAGATGACTTTCTGCGTGGCATTGCTGGTACTGGCGCTGCTCGCAGCGTCCAGCGGCTGAGCGTGTTCTGACATATCGGTATCCCTCACAGTGATTGTTTTTGTTGTTCCACTGATGCTCGATGTCCATGAATCAAACGCATATCCCCTGTAGGAGCTGCCGCAGGCTGCGATCTTTTGATCTTGGTTTTGATTTCAAAAATTCAAAGTCAAAAGATCGCAGCCTTCGGCAGCTCCTACAGGGTTTGGGCCAGTTCGGGTTTTGGGGTGCTGCTCCTGGTGGTGGGGTTGAGGATCAGTTGGGCCGCTTTTTCGGCAATCATCAGCGTAGGCGAACAGGTGTTGCCCGAGGTGATGCGCGGCATGATCGAGGCATCGGCGATGCGCAAACCGGGGACGCCGTGCACACGCAACTGTGCATCGACCACTGCGTCACCGTCATTGCCCATGCGGCAGGTGCCGACCGGGTGGAAAATCGTCGTGCCGATTGTCGCTGCCGCTTGCTGCAACTCTGCTTCGCTTTGCAGGCTGGCGCCGGGCAGGTACTCGACCGGTTTGAACGCTTGCAGGGCAGGGGCGCTGACGATGCGCCGGGTCAGGCGAATCGCATCCGCTGCCACGCGCAAATCTTCCGGATGGCTGAGGTAGTTGGGTTGAATCAGCGGCGCATGCTGTGGGTCGGCCGAACGGATTTCGATGCGGCCACGGCTCTGCGGACGCAGATCACACACCGACGCAGTGAACGCCGGAAAGCTGTGCAACGGTTCGCCAAAGCGTTCCAGCGACAACGGCTGCACGTGATATTCCAGATTCGCCGAAGTCTGCTCCGGCCCCGAACGCGCAAACGCGCCCAACTGACTCGGCGCCATCGACAGCGGCCCGCTGCGGTCATACAGATAACGCAGGCCCATGCCCATCTTGCCCCAGACGCTGCCGGCGATCTGGTTCAGCGTGCGCGCGTTTTCCAGTTTGTAGATCAGGCGCAGTTGCAGGTGATCCTGCAGGTTGCCGCCGACGCCCGGCAATTCGTGGATCACGCCGATACCGAGGCGTTCCAGCAACGGCCGCGGACCAATCCCGGAGCGCTGTAAAATGCTCGGCGAGCCGACCGATCCGGCGCACAAGATGATCTCTTTGCGCGCCTTGAACTGTTTGAGCTGGCCTTCGTGACGGGCAACGACTTTCGATGCGCGCCCGTCCTCCAGCACAACCCGATCCACTTCAACCCCGGTCAGCACCGTCAGGTTCATCCGCTCACGCACAGGTTTGAGAAAAGCCTTCGCCGCGTTCCAGCGCACGCCGGCCTTCTGATTGACCTGAAAGTAGCCGCAACCCTCGTTGTCGCCCTGATTGAAGTCTTCGATGCTGGCGATGCCGCTTTGCTCGGCGGCGCTGCGAAACGCATCCAGAATCGGCCACGAAAGCCGCTGTTGTTCGACGCGCCATTCACCCTTGGCGCCGTGGAATTCAGCCGCGCCGGCAAAGTGGTTTTCGCTCTGTTTGAACAGCGGCAGCACGTCATTCCAGGCCCAGCCCGGATTGCCCTCGGCCGCCCAGCCATCATAGTCGTTGGCCTGGCCGCGCATGTAGATCATGCCGTTGATGGAAGAACACCCGCCGAGCACTTTGCCGCGCGGATAACTCAGCGCACGGCCGTTGAGGCCCGCTTGTTCTTCGGTCTTGAAGCACCAGTCGGTGCGCGGGTTACCGATGCAGAACAGGTAACCGACAGGAATGTGAATCCACGCATAGTTGTCGCGCCCGCCGGCTTCGAGCAACAGCACGCGCTGCTGCGGATCCGCCGACAGTCGATTGGCCAGCAGGCACCCGGCAGGGCCGGCGCCGACCACGATGTAGTCGTATTCATCGAGGGAAGTCTGCATTCCCTGACCTCGCTTTTTGTTTTTATTGTCGGACACTCTAGTTGTTAGCTTTCGTCAAAAGAATGCTAGTTTTTGCGCAGCCGCTGTGCGTTTTTAAACAGCCTGCATAGACCTTAGCCGACAAGGACATAGCATGTTCGACTGGAACGACCTGCGGTTTTTTCTCGAACTGCAACGCAGTGGGCGCCTGCTCACCGCTGCCCGCCGTCTCAACACCACCCACGCCACCGTCGCCCGACACATCGAGGCCATCGAAAAGAGCCTCGGCACTGCGCTGTTCGTCCAGCATGCGCAAGGCTATGAAATGACTCCGGCGGGGGAGGCGCTGCTCAAACATGCGGAAGCGATGGAGAACGTGGCGTTGCTGGCGCAGGAAGAAATCACCCAATCGACCGCGCCGCTGGGCAAGATTCGCGTGGGGGTTACCGAAGGGCTGGGGATCAAGTTTCTGGCCAGTCGCATGATTGGTCTGTTTGAGCGTTATCCGGGTCTGGAAGTGGAACTGGTGGCGGTGCCGCGCTTTGTCAGCATCCTCAACCGTGAGGCGGAAATCAGCATTCATCTGGAGCGCCCGGCGGCGGACATGCTGGTGACGCGCAAACTCACCGATTACCGCCTCGCGCTCTATGCCAGTCAACGCTACCTCGACAAAGCGCCGCCGCTGCAAAGCCGTGAAGATTTGGGCCGGCATGCGTGGATCGGCTATGTCGACGATTTGCTGTTCAGCCAGGAACTGATGTTCCTCAACAGCTTCTGTCGCAGCCCGCGGGTGGTGTTTCACAGCACCAGCGTCATCGCCCAACAGGAAGCCGCGCGGTCGGGTTTGGGCATTGCGGTGTTGCCGTGCTACATGGCCGAGTCCGATCCGGATCTGGTGCCGTTGTTGCCGGATGAAAGTATCGAGCGCAGTTACTGGATCAGCACGCGGCGCGAGTTGCATAAATCGGTGCGGCTGCGGGTGGTCTGGGATTATGTGGTGGGGTTGTGTGAGGCGGAGCAGGGGTTGTTGCTTAACCTTTAAGGTCAAAGGATCGCAGCCTTCGGCAGCTCCTACAGGGGGCTGTGTAGGAGCTGCCGAAGGCTGCGATCTTTTGATCCGGGTTGATTTATATATGGATATCCGTATATTCGAGTTTCCGTATGTATTGGTGCCGTTCCATGCTCACCCCCACCGAAGTCTTCAAGAGCCTCGCCGACGAAACCCGCGTGCGCGCCATCCTGCTGATTGCCGATCAAGGTGAACTCTGTGTCTGCGAGCTGATGTGTGCGCTTGACGACAGTCAGCCAAAGATCAGCCGTCACCTCGCGCAACTGCGCAGCAACGGCCTGCTGCTCGATCGCCGTCAGGGGCAATGGGTCTACTACCGCCTTAATCCGCAGTTGCCCGATTGGGTTCGCGAAATTCTCCAGGTGACGTCCGGGGCCAACACTGACTGGCTCAAGGACAACGCGTCTCGCCTGCAAAACATGGATGGCCGCCCGGTTCGCGAAGCCGCCTGCTGCTGACACTTCACTGGAGCACCTCATGCGAATCCTGTTCATGTGCACGGCCAACAGCTGCCGCAGCATCCTCTCGGAAGCCATGTTCAATCACTTGGCACCGCGCGGATTTGAAGCGGTGAGTGCCGGCAGTTTTCCCAAAGGCCAGGTGCTGCCGCGCAGTCTGTTGACCCTGCAACACGCCGGCATTGCCATCAATGGCTTGCACAGCAAAGGCAACGACGCTTTCGAAGGCAACCCGCCAGACATCGTCATCACCGTGTGCGACAAAGCCGCCGGCGAGACCTGTCCGGTGTATTTCGGCCCGGCGCTCAAGGCCCATTGGGGATTGGAAGATCCTTCCGAAGTATCAGGTGACGAGGCCACGGTGAATGGCGCTTTCCACGCGACATTGATGCGTATCGGCCAGCGCTGCCAGGCCTTCCTCGATCTGCCCTTTGAAACCCTCAGCCGCGATGAATTGAAAACCGCGCTCGACCGCATCGGCGCGCTTTAAGGAACACTCATGTCAGCCCACCTGCCAAACCTCGATGCCAGCTTGTTCAATAACGCCAAACCGGCGAAGCCCGGCGAACACAAACCGCGCATTCTGTTGCTGTACGGTTCGACCCGTGAGCGCTCCTTCAGCCGTTTACTGGTGGAGGAGGCCGCTCGGTTGCTGGAACACTTCGGCGCCGAAACGCGCGTCTTCAACCCGTCCGGTTTGCCGCTGCCCGACGACGCCCCGGTCGACCATCCCAAAGTGCAGGAACTGCGCGATCTGGTGCTGTGGTCGGAAGGGCAAGTGTGGTGTTCACCCGAACGTCACGGCGCGATGTCTGCTGTGTTCAAGGCGCAGATCGACTGGGTCCCGCTGGAGCTCGGCGCTGTGCGTCCGACCCAGGGCAAAACTCTGGCGGTGATGCAGGTCTGCGGCGGCTCGCAGTCGTTCAACGTGGTCAACCAGTTGCGCGTGTTGGGCCGCTGGATGCGCATGTTCACCATCCCCAACCAATCTTCGGTGCCCAAGGCCTACATGGAATTCGACGAGGCGGGGCGGATGAAACCGTCGCCGTTCTACGACCGCGTGGTTGACGTGATGGAGGAACTGGTGAAGTTTACCGTGTTGCTGCGCGATCAGCAGACGCATCTGGTCGACCGCTACTCCGAACGCAAGGAAACTGCTGAGCAGTTGATGGCAAGGGTCAATCAGCGCTCGATCTGAATGCGAGAAAAAGCCCTGATTCAACTGCTGGCGGTTACGTCGATCAGCGGAATCGGTTCGATCGCCCAGGCACGGCTGTTGCGTCGTTCGGGGCACGGAATGGCGCAGGCCTTGCGCCCGGTAAAGTCGCGGGCGAGCCGTGCTTCATCGATCTGCCAGCCCAGGCGCTCCAGTTCGCGAAGGCGTTTGCGCAAGGCGATCTGCAGCGCATCGGACTTCAACGAAACTTCTTGCTGCCAGGAGTCCGGTACGCGCTCCGGGCGCACGTTGCGCAGTACTGCGTGATCCTGTCGGAAAATCTTCAGATTGCTGGCGACGAAGCGTCCGTCGAGCAAGCGCGAGCGTAGAAACGTGCGGCCCATCATCCACCACGTGCGCGTGCGGTTGGCGTCCACTGGCACATGGGCAGCAACAATGTAGATCCGCCAGCCATTGGGTAATTGCAATTGCAGCGTGGTACACGGGCCTGACAAATGAAACCCGGGCACGGTTGTCACGCTGACCTGCTCGGTGGCTGATTTGCGCCTGAACAGCCCGGTGCGTTTGGGTCGCTTCATCAACATTCGAGCCTGACCCTGCCACGCATCGCTGTCGACGTCGAACGCTTCGATTTCCGGATGAGCCGGGTCGCCGAAGGTCGAACCATGCACGAAAGGCGCGTGTGCAAAATCCAGTCCGTTCTCGATGACCCGATCCCAACTGGCTTCCCAGTCAAAGTGCCCACTGACTACGCGAACGTTGGCATCATCGAGCCAATCCAGGGCAGGAAGCGGCGGGCGTTCAGCCTCTGGCAAATCGCCTAGAAAGGCCCAGATCCAGCCGTAGCGTTCCTCTGTCGGGTACGCATCAACCCGCGCCTTCTCCGGGATCCGCAGAGTGGGCTGAGCGGGAATCTGCACGCACCGGCCGTCACCGTCGAAGCGCCAGCCGTGGTAGGGGCACTGCACGCTGTCGCCGACCTTGGCCCCGGCCGATAGCGAACCCCCACGGTGGACGCAAATATCGGACAGCAGACGTGCCTTGCCGTGGCTGTCGCGAAAGGCGACAAACGACTGGCCGAGCAGGCGTATCGGCGCGATCTCTTGGCTCAACTGCGATGAGGGAAGGATGACGTACCAAAGGTTTTTGAGCATGGGTTGGGGTGACCGAAAGGGTAGGGACGGGGCTCTGGACGCTTTGAGCATAGATCCGGGCTGGCAGTTCACCGAATGAACTGCATGCGCTCAGATTCGATCATGGTTTTGCAGAAAATCGCCATGCGTCGCTTCGGCCTGCTGGACGAGGTGCCGGGCGAAGACCTACACGGAGGGGGTTTCAGCTCTGGTTTTAATCGCAGGCGAGAACAGTTGGCCCATGCAACTAACTGGTCGAGCCACAGGTCACTCAATCAGCGGAGGTCGATTCAATTCGCACGACCTCGAATATCGAAGACGCTGCCCGTGGCCACTCATCTCGATCGTCGCAACAACCTGTCACTGGACAGCCTGAATTTCTTCCTCGCCGATGTGCGCGACGGGCTCGGGCCCTATCTGGCGATTTACCTGCTGGCGGTTCATCAATGGGACCCGGCCAGCATCGGCCTGGTCATGACCATTGCCGGCATCGCCGCGCTCATCACGCAAACGCCAGCAGGCGCATTGGTCGATAGTACGCGTCGCAAACGAGCGATCATTGTCATTGCGGCGTTGCTGGTGACGGGCAGTTGTCTAGTGTTGCCTTTCGTCACCTCGTTCACTCTGGTGGCGCTGACTCAAGCCCTCAGCGCTGTCGCCGCATCGATTTTTGCGCCGGCGATTTCGGCGATCACCTTAGGCATTACCGGGCCGCGCGCGTTCACGCGACGCACCGGGCGCAACGAAACGTTCAACCATGCCGGCAATGCCTGTGCGGCGCTGTTGGCCGGGCTGTTTGCTTACCTGTTCGGCCCGGTAGCGGTGTTTTATCTGATGGCGGCCATGGCGATTGCCAGCGTCATCGCCGTGTCCTTTGTTTCGCCAGAGGCCATCGACCATGATCTGGCCCGAGGCCTGAACCCCAGCGGTGCCGGGCATGGCACACAACCCTCTGGTTTGTCGGTACTGCTCAAGAACAAACCGCTGCTGATGTTTGCCGTGTGCTGCGCGTTGTTCCACTTGGCGAACGCGGCGATGCTGCCGCTGGTGAGCCAGAAACTGGCGCAGGCCAATCTGCAGATGGCCACGCCGCTGACCTCCGCCTGCATCGTCGCGGCGCAATTGGTCATGGTGCCCGTCGCCTTGCTGTGCGGGGCCAAGGCCGATGTCTGGGGGCGCAAGCCGTTGCTGCTCGCAGGCTTCCTGATTTTGCCGTTGCGTGGCGTACTGTATGTGTGGTCCGACGACCCTTATTGGCTGGTCGCGGTGCAGTTGCTCGACGGTGTGGGCGCGGGGATTTTCGGCGCGCTGTTCCCAGTGGTGGTGAAAGACCTCACGTTGGGCACCGGGCATTTCAACGTCAGCCTGGGCGCACTCTCGACTGCGTTCGGTCTGGGCGCTGCATTGAGTAACGGCCTCGCGGGATTCGTGGTGCAGGCCGCTGGCTACAGTGCGGCGTTTTTGACACTGGCCGTGGTCGCCGCCGCTGCGTTGATTCTGCTTTGGGTGGCCGTTCCCGAGACGTTGCAGTGTTCAAGTGCGCAAGCAGATACGCCGCAAGGCGCTCTTCGAAGTTCATCTTGCCCATGAGCATCAGCCTGTCGTGATCCCGAACGAACGGCCATTCTTGACTGAGCCTCTAGGCTGCGCATCGCGGGTTGGCGCTGCTTTTGCTTGAAACAGCTGCAAGGCCTTTCAAGAATGGAGAGATGCAATGAGGGAGTGGGTTACGGGCGGCGACATCCACAAGGATAACTTGCAGGCGATCTGTGACGGCGTCATAGAGCATGGCCGCGCTTTATCTGAGGCACGCGGCGGGCGGGCTCAGCCCATCGCCTGTCTGGTCATGGAGAATGGGCAACTCGTCGGCGGTGCAACCGGCAGAACCGAGTTCAGACGCTTGATTGTCAATTACCTGTGGGTCGATGCGCAACGGCGCGGCATGGGGCTGGGGGCTGAAGCGTTGCACAGACTTGAGGCGCTAGCCGTTGAACGGGGATGCGTGGACGCCTTGATCGAAACCCTCGATGACGACGTCGCCGAGTGGTACTCGCGGTGTGGATATCAAGTGATAGCGCATGTGCCGCAGTACTGCGGGCCATGGAGTCGGCATACGTTGTTGAAAACGCTCGACGGAGCTCATGGAAATGCTGCCGATGAGCAATAGCCATACCCGCAGTAGCATGCCAATCAGCGGCATGCTTCATCACGTCGAGATCAATGTTTCATCCCTGGAAGCATCGCTGCGCTTCTGGCGACCGTTGCTGTGGCCCGCAACACTACGGCCTTTACTGTGAAGATCCGGACAAGATCAAGGTAGAGATCGTTGCGCCGGGGCTTTGTGCTGTTCAGGGTGAATGCCCTTGGGTTGATCCAGCGCGACAACGACACCCGGAGTGAACCCGATATTGCCGGCAGGCCATGATTCATGGTCGTCCGAGCGATCCGTCAAAGTCGGTTTGAACTGAAGCACTGAAGCCACTTGCCGGGACCACGACGCGCGTCCACTCTATGGCATGCCGACAAGGAGCGTCAGCCGACTCTCCGTCGCGACCACAGGGAGCTTGCAGCATGAGCGAAGACAGCAAAGTCAAAGGCCCGGCATCCTACTTTCCCGCCATCGAAAAAAAGTACGGCCAACCCATCGAACATTGGCTGAACCTGCTCGCCAGCCTCCACGACAAAAAACACATGGAACGGGTTGCCTGGCTCAAGACTGAGCACGGCATGGGCCATGGCCACGCCAACGCGCTGGTCGCGTACCATCTGGCCAACAGCAAACAGTGAGGGCAGGGTAGCCATGAACTTCAGCCACCGGCCAGTGACGGCCGACGATGTCCAAACCGTCTGCGGTTTTCCGCAGGGTGTTCAAGAGTTGTACTTCATGTTCCCGAAGGCGCAATACCCGCTGACGGCGGAGCAGATGCACACCGCGATCAGCCAGCGCCTCGACTCCACGGTGTTCCTGGCCAACGGCGAGTTCGTCGGTTTCGCCAACTTCTACCGTGCTGAACACAACGCTATCTGTTGCATCGGCAACGTCATCGTCGCACCCTATGCGCGAGGCCAAGGCGTGGCCCGATACATCATCGAAACGATGACGGCACTGGCCTTCGAAAAGTACCAGGCCCGCGAAGTGCAGTTGTCCTGCTTCAACGAAAACACCGCCGGCCTGTTGCTCTACCCCAAACTCGGCTTCGTGCCGTTCGCCATTGAAGAGCGACCGGCACCGCACGGCGGGCGCTCGGCGCTCATTCACATGACCCGCAGTCGAGGCGCCATCGATGCCGCTCAGCTTCCATAAAATGCACGCCAACGGCGATGACTTCGTCGTGGTCGATGCGCGAAACACCACCAATCCGATCACCAGCCAACTGGCCCGACAGTTGGGTGATCGCCACCGAGGCATCGGTTTCAACCAACTCGCCGTAGTGCTCGATTGCGCGGATGCCGATGCACAGTTGCAGTTCTGGAACGCCGACGGCTCGGCGCTCGATGTGTGCGGCAGCGCCACCCGGGGCGCCGCCGACCGACTGATGCGCGAAGCCAGCCGAAAATCGATCACCCTGCGCACCCAACGCGGTGTGCTCCACTGTGAACGCACGCCCAGTGGACTGATCTCGGTCGACATGGGCCAACCGCTGCTCGACTGGGCCGACATTCCGCTGGCCGAGGCACACGACACGCTTTTGCTGCCGCTGCCCGGCGACCCCGCCGCGTGCAGCATGGGCAACCCGCATTGCACCTATTTCGTCGAAGACCTCAGCATCCTCGACCTCGCCGCCGTCGGCCCAACCCTCGAAACGCATCCGCTGTTCCCGCACAAAACCAACGTGCACTTCGTCCAGATCCTCGACCGCAGCCACATCCGCCTGCGCATCTGGGAACGCAACGGCGCAATCCCGCTCGGCTCCGGCTCCTGTGCTTGCGGCGCCGCAGTAAACGGCATCCGCCGAGGCCTGCTCGACCCAACCGTCATCGTCGAATGCGACGGCGGCCCCGTCACCGTCCACTGGAACGGCACCGACAGCGTCACCCTGAGCGGCCCGGTCGAACCGATCTTCTCCGGCACAATCCCTTAAGCATTCCGGTCGGCCCGCTCTCTGCAGAAAAACCCCCTGATTCCCCCGCAGGAGCGGCCCATGCTCAACGGTCTGAGCACGGCGCTCAGCCCCACGTGGGCGTTCTTTTGCCGACAGCGGATGCCATCGAGCTGCCGAATTATGCCGAGCAACAGCGGGGATAGATTTGGATGTGATTTCCTACAGCTCAGACGTCGGTTTTACCCAACAGACGTCACCCGCGCAGCCTGCGTTGGGTCACGCGACGTCACCAGCCCGAGGAAGGAAATCACCAGCGCCAGGCCGATGGTTGTAGTGACTTCGGTGCGGTGTTGCGGCGTGAGCATCATCACCGCCAGCGCCGCGCAGATGAACACAATCACCAGCCAGGTCAGCCAGGGAAACAGCCACATGCGAAAGGTCAGCTCGACGTTGCGCTGACGCAACAGCTTGCGCATACGCAACTGCGACACCGCAATCGCCAGGTACACCAGCAACGCAATCGCCCCGGAACTGGCGAGCAGGAATTCAAACAGCCCGGCGGGCATGATGTAACTCCACACGGTAATCGCCGCGCCGAGCACGGTGCTGGCGATAACGGCTGCGCGTGGCACGCCTTCCGAAGAGGTCGCTTTCAGCGCCTTCGGCGCATCGCCACGACGGCCCAGCGAGTACAACATGCGCGAGGCAATGTAGATCGAGGAGTTCATGCAACTGGCCACGGCAATCAGCACGACCACATCGACCATGAACTTGGCGTGGGGAATGTTCATGATTTCCAGCGCCCGCTGATACGAACCGACCGAGGCCAGCAACGGGTCGTTCCAGGGCACCACGGAAATCACCACGAAAATCGACAGCAGGTAAAACACGCCGATGCGCCAGATCACCGAGCGCGTCGCCTTGGCAATGTTGCGCGCCGGGTCATTCGATTCGGCGGCGGCGATGGTCACAGCTTCCGTACCGATGAAACTGAACATGATGGTGATGAAAGCACCGACGACCGCCGACAGCCCATTAGGGGCAAAGCCACCGTGTTCAGCCATCAAACCGCTCAACCCGCTGACCTCCCGGTCGGGCACCCAGCCCATCAACACAGCAAAACCGACGCCGATAAAACCAATGATCGCCACGACCTTGGCCATCGCAAACCAGAACTCGAACTCACCATATTTCGACACGCTGAACAGGTTGGTCACCACCAACGCAATGATCGACACCAAGGCGAACAGCCAGGCATCGATCTGCGGAAACCATTGGTGCAGCACATGGCCGGCCGCCAGCGCTTCAATCGGAATCACCAGCACCCAGAACCACCAGTAAAGCCAGCCGATGGTAAAACCGGCCCAGCGCCCGATGGCCTGATCGGCATAGGTGGAAAACGAGCCGGTGTCGGGATTGGCCACCGCCATTTCGCCGAGCATGCGCATGACCAGAACGACGAGCAACCCTGAGAAAAGATACGCCAGCAGCACGGCGGGGCCGGCCGCAGCGATGGCGTGTCCTGAGCCTACGAACAAACCGGCACCGATGATGCCGGCGATTGACAGCATGGTGACGTGACGAGGCTTGAAGCCCTGCGCCAATTGGCTACTCGAATCCTTGGAGTTCGGGCTAATCATCGGTTTTTTATTCTCTGCTGATCGACATTTAAGCGGGTTGAAAGGGGCAACCAAGCATTGCTGTTGCCTGCTGAATGGCTTGGAAACAGCCCCCTTCAAACGCTGCAGTTCTTATCAAACCGATCATCTCGATACGGCTATTTTTATGAAAAGACGCGTCACCTTACCCGGCTTTTCTGCTGATTCAGATGCCTGATCACGTCACCATCGTGTCTCATATCGACACACGGACACCTCCCGGTCTTGTTGGAAACCCGTCAGTCACTGGGAGCTGCGTATTCGCTACAACCGGCGTTCTCAACACTTTTGGTCTATTATCCCGACCACTTTTCAAGCGTTGAGACCTTGCCATGCAAGAGGATTACTGGCCCTTCCATCTCTTCGGGGCGACATTCGCCAGTGAGGCCGAGGCACAGCAATTTGTTTTCGAACAGTGGGAGCCGCAGCCTCTCGAAACGGCATCCGACAGCGTGTACTCAGCATGGGAAGAGCGCAATCCGACGTGGCGGTTATCAGAGGAGCTAGGGTTCCACATGGACTCGGATTTCGTGGAGCTTGCCAATAATCCGGAAGATCTCATCGCGCAGATCCAGAGCCCGTCCGAGAGAGAAAGTGTGGCAGCTACAGCGACAGCATTTACCCACCTCATTCTGGTGGGGATGAATGCTATGTGGGGGGATAGACGCTCGGCGTCAACTCAGCTTGAGTCGCCAGTGCGCTCACCAGAAAGCACAGCAACGTTTACCTACCTCGGGAAATTCAACTGAACGCAAAGTTCTACAGCGAAGGAAGCAGGGCGGATCCATTTTGCTAGAGCAGGTTGGCGGACAGCTTCAAACCATCAGCCAAGCGGCGTCGGCTGAACCCAGGCCGCCCTTCACGAAGTGTGCACTTCGCCAAAACGGACAACCCGGGCCTGTCGTCACAGGCACTGCATCGGGCCTGAGCGCTTAGCGATTAAATCTCGTATTCATCTCATCCAGCACTTCAACGATCTCCGGATCTCGTTCCTTCAACCTGTTTTCGAAGGTGTCCTGCGCGTTGGAATAAGCGTCGCCCATTTTGCTCATGAAGCCGCGACCTTCGGGTGTGTCAGCAAAAATGCTCTTGGCTTGTTCGGGATGGAAGTGGGCACGAATCGCCGCATCCAATTCATCCGCCTGCAAATTGGCCGCATAGGAGTCGATAAACAGCTCCTGCATCTCCTTGAACGGGGCTTTGTCTTCCAAGACTGTGCGGATGTCTTCGTCCATCACTTCCAAGAAGCGCGGCGAGTAGCTTTGCATCGTCGTTTGCACGAGGTCGTCGTAAACCTCCTTGAGCTGACTCACTTCGACCAATTCCCTGGCCTTGTCCTGACTCCCTCCGCAGGCGGTCATTGACGTTGCAAGCAACAAAACCAGCGCTGCCGTTCTCAAACCCATGAGCCATTGTCCTTGTTCAATGTAAAGGTGCCGATTGCCTGGCGCAGGTTCGAACACTGCTTTCATAGCAAACCCGCAGAAGTGCAGGGCGCCGCATTTTAAGCCGACTCCCCCCATTCCCCAAACCCCCAACGCCCCTGCTTCCGTAGGAGCAAAGCTTGCTCGCGAAAACGCCTTCAGCAGCACCAAAAAATCCAATCCAGC
>NZ_AKJD01000011.1 GCF_000282515.1 Pseudomonas sp. GM80 | reverse complement strand
GAAACGAGGCTGCGATCTTTTCGGGAACACCAAAATCCCAGGCGAAAGATCAAAAGATCGCAGCCTTCGGCAGCTCCTACATGTCCTTGCAAGTTTTTGTAAGCCTGCCTTAACCCCATCGGGCCCGCCCCGAGATAGAGACGGATGCAGATTATGCACAGGCTAAAACACGGCCTACTTCAGGCCGCCGGTTGGCTGTTTTACCTAAGTTTGTTGATGGGCATGGCCTTGATGCTGCCCACGTCCACATTCGACTCCGAGTCGAAGGACTTCATTTTCCTGATTGGCGCCGTGGGTATCTGGCGCTATTCGATGGGTGCAACGCACTTTGTGCGCGGCATGATTTTTCTCTACATCGTTTACCCGCACCTGCGCCGCAAAGTGCGCAAGCTGGGTAAAGCGGCGGACCCGTCACATGTGTTCTTGATGGTCACCAGTTTCCGTATCGACGCGCTGACCACCGCGCAGGTCTACAGCTCGGTGATCCGCGAAGCCATCGACTGCGAACTGCCGACCACCGTGGTCTGCTCGATCGTGGAAATGTCCGATGAGCTGCTGGTCAAGGCGCTGTGGGCACGGATGAATCCGCCAGAGCGCGTCAAGCTCGACTTCGTGCGCATTCCCGGCACCGGCAAACGTGATGGCCTGGCCTATGGTTTCCGCGCGATCTCCCGTCACCTGCCTGACGACCGTGCAGTCGTCGCCGTGATCGATGGCGACACCGTGCTCGGCGAAGGCACCGTGCGCAAGACCGTGCCGTGGTTCCAACTGTTCGGCAACGTCGGCGGCCTGACCACCAACGAATTCTGCGAAGTGCGCGGCGGCTACATCATGAGCGAATGGCACAAGCTGCGTTTCGCCCAGCGCCACATCAACATGTGCTCGATGGCCCTGTCCAAGCGCGTACTGACCATGACCGGGCGTATGTCGGTATTCAAAGCGTCTGTGGTCACCAATCCGGAATTCATCGCCGACGTTGAAAGCGACTCGCTGCAACACTGGCGCCTGGGCCGTTTCAAGTTTTTGACCGGCGACGACAAGTCCAGCTGGTTCAGCCTGATGCGTCTGGGTTACGACACCTTCTACGTGCCTGACGCAGCGATCAACACCGTTGAACACCCGCCGGAAAAGAGCTTCATCAAGGCCAGCCGCAAACTGATGTTCCGCTGGTACGGCAACAACCTGCGCCAGAACTCGCGAGCTTTGGGCCTGGGTGTAAAACGCCTCGGCGCCTTCACCTCGGTGGTGCTGTTCGATCAACGCGTATCGATGTGGACGTCGCTGCTCGGCCTGACCGTGGCGATCATCGCCAGCTTCAAATACGGCACCGCGTTCATCCTCGTTTACCTGCTGTGGATCGGCATCACCCGCCTGATCCTGACCCTGCTGCTGTCGTGCTCCGGTCACCGGATCGGCCCGGCTTACCCAGCGATTCTTTACTACAACCAGATCGTCGGCGCGCTGGTGAAGATCTACGTGTTCTTCCGCCTCGACCAACAATCCTGGACGCGCCAACCCACATCCCTGACCCGTGATCTCGCCAGCTTTCAACGTTGGTTCAACACCTGGTCGTCTCGGACCATGACCTTCTCCGCCGGCAGCATTTTCGTCGCCGTGCTGCTGATGATGGTCTGACCCGCCCCTATTGAATTAACAAGGAAATCGCCCCTATGAATACCGCCGTCAACGCCAACGTAGTGCATGAATCCGAAGCCCAGCGCCAACACGCCCGTGTGAAAATCCCGGCCAAGCTGCGCTTCTTCGGTCCCGACCGGACACCGGTAGAAGCGCGGGTGCTCGACCTGTCCGCCGGTGGTCTGGCGTTCAACGCCGGGCAAATGCCGCTGACCATCGGCGAGGTGTACAAGGCGCGTCTGCAATTCGTCATCGACAACCTCGGCCTGGCGATGGACGTTGAACTGCAAGTGCGTTCCTACGACCGCGCGACCGGCCGCGTCGGCTGCCAGTTCCAGAACCTGGAACAACAGGACATTTCCACCCTGCGCCACTTGATCACTTCGCACCTGGCCGGCGACATCGTCAGCATCGGCGAAGTGCTGGCGACCCTGCAGCGCGACAACTTCACCAAGGCGCGCAAGGTCAAGGACGGCGGCTCCGGCATGACCCCGTTCGGTCGTTTGAAAGCCGTGACCTTCAGCGCCGGTATCTTCGCGGTCGGTCTGGTCGCGGCGGGCTTCATTTTCAAATCGGTGTACGGCATGTACTTCGTCAGCCACGCGCAGGCTGGCCTCGTCAGCGTGCCGGGGATGAACATCACCATGCCGCGCGACGGCACCGTGCAGAGCCTGGTCAAGTCCGACGGCGTGGCAGCGAAAGGCGCGCCACTGGCGACCTTCAGCACCAGCATGCTCGACGTGCTCAAGGGCCATCTGGAAGAAGATCAACTGTCCCCGGCCAAGGTTGAAGAACTGTTCGGCAAGCAAATGACCGGCACCCTGACCTCGCCGTGCGATTGCACCGTGGCCCAGCAACTGGTGGCTGACGGTCAATACGCGAGCAAGGGCGACGTGATTTTCCAACTGGTGCCGCGCAACACCTTGGCCAACGTTGATGCGCGCTTCTCCTATCGCCAGTTCGGCGACGTGCGTCCGGGTACTCCGGTGAGCTTCCAGATCGCCGGCGAAGACAAGACCCGCACCGGCAAGATCGTCAGCAGCACCAGCCTGAAAAGCGAAGACCTGTCCTCCGACATCCGCGTGCAGATCAAGCCAGACGAGCCGCTCGACAGCAGCCTCGCCGGTCGCCCGGTGGAAGTGAACAGCGACCGTGGCCCGAACCTGAACTGGCTGATCGACAAAGCCATGGCTGCCGGTCTTTAAGTCGAGGACATGCCTGTGACTACTCCACCCATCCTGAAAACACCGCGATCCCTGTGGGAGCTGGCTTGCCAGCGATTGGATCACAGTGGTTTAACTGGAATACCGAGTCGCCTGAATCGCTGGCAAGCCAGCTCCCACAGAGTTCATGTGGTGTGCTCGCTGGCGCTGGCAGTGTCTCTGGCCGGTTGCGCCGGCCTGCCCGATCAGCGTCTGGCCAACGAAGCGCTCAAGCGTGGCGACACTGCCACTGCGGCGCAGAACTATCAGCAACTGGCCGATCTGGGTTACAGCGAAGCGCAAGTCGGCCTCGCCGATATCCAGGTCGACAGCCGCGACCCTGAGCAAATGAAACAGGCCGAAGCGACTTACCGCGCCGCTGCCAGTGTTTCGCCGCGTGCTCAGGCGCGTCTTGGTCGCCTGCTGGTGGCGAAACCGGGTTCCACCGAAGCCGAGCATCAGGAAGCCGAAAGCCTGCTGAAAAAAGCCGCCGCCAACGGCGAAGGCAACACGTTGATCCCGCTGGCGATGCTGTACCTGCAATACCCGCACAGCTTCCCCAACATCAACGCTCAGCAGCAGATCGATCAGTGGCGCAAATCCGGTTTCCCGGAAGCGGGTCTGGCCCAAGTGCTGCTGTATCGCACCCAAGGCACCTACGACCAGCACCTGGATGACGTGGAAAAGATCTGCAAGGCCGCGCTCAACACCACCGACATCTGCTACGTCGAACTGGCCACCGTGTACCAGAAACGCGCGCAGCCTGAGCAACAAGCCGAGTTGATCAAACAGATGCAGGCCGGTTACAGCCGTGGCACCGTCACCGCGCAGCGCGTCGATTCGGTGGCCCGTGTGTTGGCCGATTCGACCCTGGGCAAGCCCGACGAAAAAACCGCGCAGTCGCTGCTTGAGCCGATCGCTCCGGGCTACCCGGCGTCGTGGGTGACCCTCGCGCAATTGCTTTACGACTACCCGGAACTGGGCGACGTCGACCAGATGATGAAGTACCTCGACAACGGCCGCGCCGCTGACCAGCCGCGCGCAGAACTGTTGCTGGGCAAGCTCTACTACGAGGGGAAAATGGTCCCGGCCGACGCCAAAGTCGCTGAAGAACATTTCCAGAAAGCCGTCGGCCGCGAAGTCGCCGCCGACTACTACCTCGGCCAGATCTATCGTCGTGGCTACCTCGGCAAGGTCTATCCGCAGAAGGCGCTCGACCACTTGCTGACCGCTGCGCGCAACGGCCAGAACAGCGCCGATTTCGCCATCGCGCAACTGTTCTCCCAAGGCAAGGGCACCCAGCCCGACCCGCTCAACGCCTACGTCTTCAGCCAACTGGCCAAGGCGCAAAACACCCCGCAAGCCGATGAGCTGGCGACCACCCTCGCCGCGCAATTGCCGCCCGAGCGTCTGGCCGAAGCCCAACGTCTGCTGCAACAGGAGCAAGCCAGCCGTGGCGCTCTGAACCAGAACACGCTGCAACTGCACGCCCTGCAAGAAGAAGACGGCGAGGAAAAATTATGAAGTTGAATCCATTCGTGAAGGCCGGCATTGGCCTCACTTTCGCGCTGATCTGGTCTTGCCCGACACTGGCCGCGATGACTGAAACCAAGAACTTCGGCCTCGAAGTGAAAGTCACCGGCCAGTCCGAAGACGACCGTGACCTCGGTACCGCCAGCGGCGGCGACGTCAACGGCGTCGGCCTCGACCTGCGTCCGTGGATCTACGGCGAAAGCGGCGCGTGGAGCGCCTACGCCATGGGCCAGGCCGTGACCTCGACCGACATCATCGAAACCGACACCCTGCAACAATCCGACGGTGAACAAGCCACCGACAACGGCGATCGCAAAACCAAGAAAAACTACCTGGCGATGCGCGAGTTCTGGGTCGGCTACAGCGGCCTCACGCCATACCCGGGCGAGATGCTCAAGTTCGGTCGCCAGCGCCTGCGCAATGACGACGGCCAATGGCGCGACACCAACATCGAAGCGCTGAACTGGACCTTCGACACCACCCTGTTGCGTGCCAACGCTGGTGTCGCCGAACGCTTCAGCGAATACCGCACCGACTTGAAAGAGCTGGCGCCGAAAGACAAAGATCGCCTGCACGCCTACGCCGATGCCGCTTACCAGTGGACGCCGGGCCAGTGGGTCGGCATTCGCGGTCACCACACCCACGATGACGGCAAACTCGATTACGCCGAACCGGGTGTGCCGCGCGACTCGCTGGATAAAACCGAGAACGGCGACATCAGCTGGCTCGGCCTGACCGCCGACAGCGACGCCTACAACTGGCGCAACACCAACACCGTCAACTACTGGGGCAGCATCACCGGCATGAGCGGCGACCGCGACACGGTCAACGCGCTGAACGCCGATGGTTCGCGTCCGGCGCAAGCCAAGCGCAGCGATGACGTCAACGGCTGGGCCACCGACATCGGTGTACGCCTGCGCCTTGATCCGCAATGGCAAGTCGGCGGTGCCTATGCCCGCGCCAGCGCCGATTACGAACAGAATGGTCTGGAGAGCAACCGCTCCAACTACACCGGTACGCGCTCGCGGGTTCACCGTTTCGGCGAAGCCTTCCGTGGCGAAATGAACAACATGCAGACCGCCACGCTGTTCGGTTCGTGGATGGTCAACGACGAGTACGACGCCAGCCTGATCTACCACAAGTTCTGGCGTGTCGACGGCAACAAGCCGGTGGGCAGCAACGGCATCAACGCCGTGGAAAACAACACCGACGACGCCACCGGCGCGATCCTTTCCAGCACCTCGCTGCCGCTTGAAGACGGCAACAAGGATCTCGGTCAGGAGATGGATCTGGTCGTCACCAAGTACTTCAAGCAAGGCCTGTTGCCGGCGGCGTTGAGCCAGTCGATCGACGAGCCTTCGGCCCTCGTGCGCTTCCGTGGCGGTGTGTTCAAACCGGGCGATGCCTACGGCAAGCAGGTTGATTCGTACATGCACCGCGCGTTCATCGACGTGATCTGGCGCTTCTGATGCAAACCGCCAAGGGAGTGCCCGACATGATCAGCACCAGGATAGGCTCACTCAGCCTGCTGGCCGGCGCGATGCTGCTGGCCAGCGCCGGCGCCTTCGCCAATGCAGAGCCGACGGCGCCGCAACCGGCCAAGCCGGCCACCGTGGCCAAAGAACTGCAACAGGCCAAGACCTACACCGTCAGCAGCGCGCCAACCGACGCGCTGAATCTGGCCGCGCCGAAACTGCCGGACATTTCCGGCTTCACCGCCGAAGCCGCTGCGGCGAAGATCGTCCGCAGCAAACCGGGCAAGATCAGCGTGCGCCGGATGATGCAGGAAGACGCGCTGAAGGACTTCATCGGCGGCGACAACAAGATGGCCGAATGGGTGGTGCGTCAGCACGGCATCCCGCAGGCGATCTTCGTCGACGACGGCTACATCAACCTCAAGGATCTGGCGCAGAAACTGCCCAAGCAGTATTTCAGCGAAACCTCGCCGGGCGTGTACCTGTCGAAGCTGCCGATCGTGGTTGGCCGTAAAGGCATCCTCGAAATCGATGGCCAGACCCAGGAATTGCGCCTGTCGCAAGAGGCCGGTTCGTTCCTGGTCAACGACGGTCAGCTCTTCGTGCGTGACACCAAAATCACTGGCTGGCGCGAGAAGGAAAACGGCCCGGCGACCTTCCGTTCGCCGAAGGAATTCCGTCCGTTCCTGCTCGCCTGGGGCGGCACCGAGACCTACATCGTCAACAGCAAAATGGCCAGTTTCGGCTACGCCAACAGTAAGTCGTACGGCGTGAGTATTTCCCAGTACACGCCGAACATGGCCAAGGTGCTCAAGCGTCCTGAACCTACTGGCTGGATCGTCGGCTCCGAGTTCTCCGACATGTGGTACGGCTTCTACTGCTACGAGACCCGCGACTTCGTGGTCAAGGGCAACACCTACAAAGACAACATCGTTTACGGCATCGACCCGCACGACCGTTCCCACGGCCTGATCATTGCCGAGAACACTGTGCACGGCACGAAGAAGAAGCACGGGATCATTATTTCCCGTGAGGTCAACGACAGCTTCATCTTCAACAACAAGAGCTTCGACAACCACCTCTCGGGCCTGGTGATCGACCGGAACAGCGTCAACAACATCATTGCTTACAACGAGATCTACAAGAACCACACCGACGGCATCACGCTCTACGAGTCCGCCGACAATCTGCTGTGGGGCAACAAGGTCATCAGCAACAAACGCCACGGCATTCGCATTCGTAACAGCGTGAACATCCGCCTTTACGAGAACGTCGCCATGGCCAACGGCCTGACCGGCGTTTACGGCCACATCAAGGATCTGAGTGACACCGACCGTGACATCAAGCTCGATCCGTTCGATGCGCAGGTGTCGCTGATCGTGGTTGGCGGTGAGCTGGCGGCCAATGGCAGCGGCCCGCTGTCGATCGATTCGCCTTTGAGTGTCGAGCTGTATCGCGTGTCGATGCTGGCGCCGACCAAATCCAGCGGCATCAGCTTCAACGGCATCCTCGGCGAGCGCCAGGATGAAATTCTCGACCTGCTGGTGCGCCAGCAGAAAGCCGTGCTGATCGACCCTGTCGAACGCCAGACCGAAATGCAGGACTGAGGATAATTTTATGCACCCACACTTGATCAAATTACTCAGCCTGTCGGCCCTGACCGTGGGCATTCTCGCGGCCAGCAACGGCGCCCGTGCCGATGAAGGCGCTGCCGCCACGCCGCCAAAGTTCAGCGCCGAACCGTGCTGCAACCTGTGCCCGGCGGCGCATGACGCGAAGAACTACACCACGCGTTATCAGCAGAACTTCACCACGCTGGTGCAGGCACAAGGCGACTGGCTGTTCCGAACTCAGGAAGATTTGCGCACCGAGTTCAACACCACCCCGGCCGGCTACAAACGCCTGCAACAGCTGCACGATGCGTTCAAGGCCAAAGGCGTCGAGCTGGTGATTGTTTACCAGCCAACCCGTGGCCTGGTGAACCGCAACAAGCTCAACCCGCAGGAAAAAGCCGCATTCGATTACGAGAAAGCGCTGGGCAACTACAAGACCATGCTCGGCCGTTTCGCCAAGATGGGTTACGTCGTACCGGACCTGTCGCCGCTGACCAACGAATCGCTGCCGGACACCCTGCCCGCCCACGATTTCTACTTCCGCGGCGACCAACACTGGACGCCATACGGTGCACAGCGCACGGCGAAAATCGTCGCCGAGAAGGTCAAGCAGATCCCGGCCTTCGCCGACGTGCCCAAGCGTGAATTCGAAACCAAACGCTCCGGGCGCATGGGCAAGACCGGCACTCTGCACAACATGGCCGGGCAACTCTGCGGCACCAGTTACGCGATCCAGTACATGGATCAGTTCACCACCGAGCCGAAAGGCGAGGCCGGTGATGGCGACCTGTTCGGTGATTCCGGCAATCCGCAAATCACCCTCGTCGGTACTTCGCACAGCGGCAAGAACTACAACTTCGCCGGTTTCCTCGAAGAAGCCATCGGCGCCGACATTCTCAACGTCGCCTTCCCTGGCGGCGGTCTGGAAGGTTCGATGTTGCAGTACCTGGGCAGCGACGAATTCCAGAAGACCCCGCCGAAAATTCTCATCTGGGAATTCTCGCCGCTGTACCGCCTCGACCAGGAAACCATCTATCGCCAGATGATGTCTCTTCTCGACAACGGCTGCGAAGGCAAAGATGCACAGATGACCGCGAGCACCACGCTCAAGCCTGGCGGCAAACAAGAACTGCTGGTCAACAGCAAGAACCTGAACCTGCAAAACAGCAGCCATCAGGTCGACATCCGCTTCGCCGACCCTTCGGTGAAAACCCTGCAAGCCACCCTCTGGTACATGAACGGTCGCCACGAGGACATCAAGATCGAGAAACCGGAAACCTCCGACACCGACGGTCGTTTCGCCTTTGAGTTGCGCACGGACGAAGACTGGGCCTCGCAAAACCTGCTGGCGGTCGAAGTCCAGGGCCCGGAAGCGGGTACCGCGCCACAGAAAGTCGAAGCGAAAATCTGCAAACGCAACGTATTCCCGGGCGCTGGGCAACAAACCGCTCAGGTCGGGCAATGAGGTCTGCTATGCGAACTCCGAAACTGAAAACTCTTTTAGCGCCGACGCTGCTGAGCCTGGCGATGTTCGCCGGGGCGACTCAGGCCGCCGCGCCACTGCGTCCACCCCAGGGCTATTTCGCGCCTGTGGATAAATTCAAGACTGGCGATAACAGCGAAGGCTGCGATGCCATGCCGGCGCCGTACACCGGGCCGCTGCAATTTCGCAGCAAGTACGAAGGCTCGGACAAGGCGCGTTCGACGCTGAACGTGCAGTCGGAAAAAGCTTTCCGCGACACCACCAAAGACATCACCACGCTGGAACGCGGCACCGCCAAACGGGTGATGCAGTTCATGCGCGACGGTCGTCCGGAACAGCTCGACTGCACGCTGAACTGGCTGACCGCGTGGGCCAAGGCCGATGCGTTGATGTCGAAAGACTTCAACCACACCGGCAAGTCGATGCGCAAATGGGCGTTGGGCAGCATGGCCTCTTCGTACATTCGCCTGAAATTCTCCGACTCGCATCCGCTGGCGCAGCATCAGCAGGAAGCGCAGGTGATCGAAGCGTGGTTCAGCAAAATGGCCGATCAGGTGGTCAGCGATTGGGACAACCTGCCGCTGGAAAAAACCAACAACCATTCCTACTGGGCCGCATGGTCGGTGATGGCGACCTCGGTCGCGACCAACCGCCGCGACCTGTTTGACTGGGCGGTGAAGGAATACAAGGTCGGCGCCAATCAGGTCGATGCCGACGGTTACCTGCCGAACGAACTCAAGCGCCAGCAACGCGCCCTCGCCTACCACAACTACGCGCTGCCGCCGCTGGCGATGATCGCCAGCTTCGCTCAGGTCAACGGGGTCGATTTGCGTCAGGAAAACAACGGTGCGCTGAAGCGTCTGGGTGATCGGGTGTTGTCGGGGGTGAAAGACCCGGATGAATTCGAGAAGAAGAACGGCAAAGAGCAGGACATGACCGATCTGAAAGAGGACATGAAATTCGCCTGGCTCGAACCGTTCTGCACGCTCTACACCTGTGCGCCGGATGTCATCGAGAAGAAGCGCGGCATGCAGCCGTTCAAGACCTTCCGCCTCGGCGGCGACCTGACCAAGGTCTACGACCCGTCCCATGAAAAGGGCAACAAGGGCTCGTAACACCACAACCCTGTAGGAGCTGCCGAAGGCTGCGATCTTTTGATCTGGCCTTTGAAGATCAAGATCAAAAGATCGCAGCCTTCGGCAGCTCCTACAGGGGGCATCGAATTTGAGTTGGCCCGCCGGTTTTTCGTGGGGGGTTTGGGGGGGCTTTGGCCCTTGACTGTTGGTTCAAACATGGAGAGATCGGGATGGTATTTTCATCCAACGTGTTCCTGTTTCTGTTCTTGCCGATCTTTCTCGGCTTGTACTACTTGAGCGGGCAACGCTATCGCAACCTGCTGCTGCTGATTGCCAGCTACGTGTTCTACGCCTGGTGGCGTGTGGACTTCCTCGCGCTGTTCGCCGCCGTCACGTTGTGGAACTACTGGATCGGCCTCAAAGTCGGTGCCGCCGGCGTACGGACCAAACCGGCGCAGCGCTGGCTGTTGCTCGGTGTCGCAGTCGATTTGTGCATCCTCGGCTACTTCAAGTACGCCAACTTCGGCGTCGACAGCATCAACGCGATGATGACGTCGGTCGGTCTGTCGCCGTTCATCCTCACCCACGTACTGCTGCCGATCGGTATCTCGTTCTACATCTTCGAGTCGATCAGCTACATCATCGACGTGTATCGCGGCGACACCCCGGCCACGCGCAACCTGATCGACTTCGCCGCCTTCGTGGCGATCTTCCCGCACTTGATTGCCGGCCCGGTCCTGCGTTTCCGCGACCTCGCCGACCAGTTCAACAACCGCACGCACACCCTCGACAAGTTCTCCGAGGGCTGCACGCGGTTCATGCAGGGTTTCATCAAGAAGGTCTTCATCGCCGACACCCTCGCGGTGGTCGCTGACCATTGTTTCGCCCTGCAAAACCCGACCACCGGCGATGCCTGGCTTGGCGCGCTGGCGTACACCGCGCAGCTGTATTTCGACTTCTCCGGTTACAGCGACATGGCCATTGGTCTGGGCTTGATGATGGGTTTCCGCTTCATGGAAAACTTCAAACAGCCGTACATCAGCCAGTCGATCACCGAGTTCTGGCGCCGCTGGCACATCAGCCTGTCGACCTGGCTGCGTGACTATCTGTACATCACCCTCGGCGGGAACCGTAAAGGCACGCTGATGACCTATCGCAACCTGTTCCTGACCATGCTCCTCGGTGGTCTGTGGCACGGCGCGAACATCACTTACATCGTCTGGGGCGCCTGGCACGGCATGTGGCTGGCGATTGAAAAAGCGCTGGGCCTGAACACCTCGCCACGCAGCCTCAATCCGATCCGCTGGGCGCTGACCTTCCTGCTCGTGGTGATGGGCTGGGTGATCTTCCGCGCCGAGAACCTGCACGTTGCCGGTCGCATGTACGGCGCGATGTTCAGCTTCGGTGAATGGTCGTTGTCGGAACTCAATCAGGCCAGCCTCACCGGTCTGCAAGTGGCAACTCTGGTTGTGGCGTACGTGACGCTGGCGTTCTTCGGCCTGCGCGATCTGTACACCAATCAACCGCCAGCCAAAACCAAACCTGAAGTCAACGTCGAGGCCAACGGCCCTGCCACTGCGACTCCGGGAATGATCAAAGCCGCGCCTGGCGAAAACCCGGCGAGCATCCACGAACCTGGCTACACCGTCGGCGTCGAAGCCCAGGTGCAACCGGCCTACTGGAGCGCGGACTGGTCGCGCTACGTGATGCGCGGTCTGATCCTGCTGCTGTTCATCGCCTCGATTCTCAAACTCTCGGCGCAAAGCTTCTCGCCGTTCCTTTACTTCCAGTTCTGAGGGATCTGACATGACCCGCTCATTACGCATCTTCTACATCGCCCTGTTCCTGGTGACCCTGTTGGTCTTGGGTCTGTGGTCGGTTCGCAGCTTCTTCGGCTTCAGCACCAATGCCGAGGCAACGGTGCTCAACGGCCGCTGGACCAAGGCTGTGGAAACGCACTACGACGATGAATTTCCGATCAAGCGTCTGGGCACCAACCTCTGGGCCGCGCTGGATTTCAAACTGTTCAACGAAGGTCGTCCGGGCGTGGTGCTCGGTCGCGATCAGTGGTTGTACAGCGATGAGGAATTCAACCCGATCGTCAACGAAGAGCTGAACCTGCAAGGCAACTACGCGCTGGTCGAAGGCGTGCGCCAGACCCTGAAAGCGAAAGGCGTGAAACTGGTGATGGCGATCGTGCCGGCCAAGGTTCGTCTGTACCCAGAGCATCTGGGTGAAGTGAAACCGGCGAGCATTCACGAAAATCTCTATCAGGATTTCCATGCTCGTGTAGCCGCCGACAAGATCCTCGCCCCTGACCTGCTCAAGCCGTTCCAGCAGGCCAAGCAGAGCGGTCAGCAAGTGTTCCTGCGCACCGACACGCACTGGACGCCGGAAGGCGCCGAGATTGCCGCGAACACCCTGGCGAAAACTATCGCCGACAAGTTCCCGCTGAGCGGCGAGCCGCAACGCTTCGTCACCACCCCGGCGGAGAAGGTCACGCACAAGGGCGATCTGCGTCTGTTCCTGCCGCTCGATCCGCTGTTTGAAAACCTGATGCCGGCGCAAGAGCCGCTGCAAAAGCGCAACACCGTCGCGGCTGGCGATCAGCCTGCCGGTGACGACGCGCTGTTCGCCAGCAATGAAGTGCCGGTGGCACTGGTCGGCACCAGCTACAGCGCCAACCCTAACTGGAACTTCGTCGGTGCCCTGAAACAAGCGCTGCACAGCGACGTGGTGAGCTACGCCGAAGACGGCCACGGCCCGATCCTGCCGATGCTCAGCTACCTAAAAAGCGATGACTTCAAGAACAGCCCGCCACAGGTGCTGATCTGGGAGTTTCCTGAACGATATCTGCCTGTGAACAACGAAATCGGCGACGCCGACCCGCAGTGGGTCGCAGAGCTTAAACAAGCCGGCGCGCGCCAACAAAACGTAGCAATCAACACTAAATCCGAGACGCCCGATCGGGCGCAAAACTGAAAGAGAGGTACACCATGACTTTCACTACTACTCCTCGTCGTCTCGCAAAACGCATTGCACTGGTTGCAGGTTTGAGCGTGCTGTCGGTTCAAGCTTTCGCCGGTGGTGACGCCGCACTTTATGGCCCGACTGCACCGAAAGGCTCGTCCTTCGTGCGCGTCTATAACGCCAGCAACGCTGAAGTCAGCGCCACCGTCGGCAGCACCAACCTGAGCGACGTTGCGCCACTGGCCAGCAGCGACTTCAGCTTCATGCCGGGCGGTGATTACAGTGCCAAGGTCGGCAGCCAGACCCTGCCGGTGAAACTCGCCGGTGACCACTACTACACCCTGGTCAACAACGCTTCCGGCGCGCCGCAACTGATCGAAGAGCCACCGTTCAAGAACAAGCAGAAATCCCTGGTGCGCGTGCAGAACCTCAGCGACAAGCCGCTGACCCTGAAGACCGCCGACGGCAAGACCGACGTGGTGCCGAACGTGGCCGCCAAGGGCCGTGGCGAACGGGAAATCAACCCGGTGAAAGTCAGCCTGGCGCTGTACGAAGGTGACAAGAAAGTCGGCGACGTAAAACCGGTCGCCCTTGAGCGCGGCGAAGCTGCGGTGCTGTACGTCACCGGCAGCGGCAGCAGCCTG
>NZ_AKJD01000010.1 GCF_000282515.1 Pseudomonas sp. GM80 | reverse complement strand
CTGCGATCTTTTGATCTTGGACACCAGGCAATAAAAAGCCCCGCACTTCTCACGAAGGCGGGGCTTTTTAATACCGCTGGATCAGAACAAATCGATCGGTGCCTGCTCATCCGCCGGCAACGGGCTGCCCGGCGCCGTGCCATTGCCCAGCTCATTCACCGACGGCGGCGTGTCTTCAGCCTTGAACAGCTCGAAGTACGCGCCCGGCGTGCTCGGCGTCGCCGCACGGCCACTGACCGGGTCCACGCGCAGGCTCAGCAAGCCTTCCGGCTCAGGCTGCACGTGCGGTGGCTTGTCCTTCAGCGCCGCCGACATGTAGTTCATCCAGATCGGCAGCGCCACGGTGCCACCGAACTCGCGTCGACCTAGGCTTTCCGGCTGGTCGAACCCGGTCCAGACCGTGGTCACGTAATCGGCGTTGTAACCGGAGAACCACGCATCCTTCGATTCGTTGGTGGTACCGGTTTTACCGGCGATGTCGCTACGGCCCATGGCCAATGCCCGGCGACCGGTGCCGAGCTTGATCACGTCCTGCAACATGCTGTTGAGGATGTAGGTGGTGCGGCCATCGACAACCCGTTCAGCCACGGCGGGCGTTTGCGGTGCCGCCGCCGTGCCCGGCGCTTCGCCTGGAATGGCGTTGACCGAAATCGAGTCGGTGTGCGGCGCGGCAATGCCGTCGGTCGCTGCAGTACCCTGCGGTACGGTCGGCGGGTTGGCGACGAACAGCGTGTCGCCGTTACGGCTTTCAACCTTGTCGATGATGTACGGGGTGATCTTGTAGCCGCCGTTGGCGAAGGTGCTCCAGCCGGTAGCAATCTCCATCGGCGTCAGCGTCGCGGTGCCGAGTGCCAGCGACAGGTTTGGCGGCAGATCCTGTTTGTTGAAGCCGAAGCGAGTGATGTAGTCGATGGTCTTGCTCACGCCCATCGCTTGCAACAGGCGGATCGACACCAGGTTGCGCGACTTGTACAAACCTTCGCGCAAACGAATCGGGCCGAGGAAAGTGTTGGTGTCGTTCTTCGGACGCCAGACCTTGTCCAGGTACTCGTCGACAAACACGATCGGCGCGTCGTTGACCAGGGTGGCAGCGGTGTAGCCGTTATCCAGTGCGGCGCTGTAGACGAACGGCTTGAAGCTCGAACCCGGCTGACGCTTGGCCTGCATGGCGCGGTTGTAGTTGCTCTGCTCGAAGGCGAAACCGCCGACCAGCGAACGGATCGCGCCGTTCTGCGGATCCAGCGACACCAGTGCGCCCTGCGCCTGCGGGATCTGGCTGAATTTCAGCGAATTGTCCTTCTGACGCTGCACGCGAACCAGGTCGCCCACCTGCGCGACATCCGACGGCTGGCGCGGAGCGGCGCCCATGCTGTTGGTGTTAAGGAATGGGCGCGCCCATTTCATGGTGTCCCATGCCACATGCTCTTCGCCGGTGCGGGTCAGCACTTGCAGGCCGTTCTTGTCGACCTGCGTAACGATGGCCGGCTCCAGGCTGCTGATGGTGCGTTGCTTGGTCAGCTCGCTGGCCCAGGCTTCGCGGGTCTTGCCCGGCAGGCGCGACTCGGGGCCACGGTAGCCGTGACGCTGGTCGTAGGTCATCAAGCCTTCGTGCAGCGCGGTGTTGGCCATTTCCTGCAGGTTGCTCGGCACCGTGGTGGTGACGCGGAAACCTTCGGTGTAAGCGTCGCTGCCATAACGGCCGACCATTTCGGCACGGGCCATTTCGGCGATGTACGGTGCGTTCACTTCCGGGGTTGGCACGTGATAGCTGGCGTTCAGCGGCTCGTTGATCGCGGCGGTGTAATCCGCCTCGGTGATCTTGCCGAGCTTGTACATGCGCCCGAGGATCCAGTCGCGGCGTTCTTTACTGCGCGCCGGGTTGGCCAGCGGGTTGAAGCGCGACGGGGCTTTCGGCAGGCCGGCGATCATCGCCATCTGCGCCAGGCTGACGTCACGGATCGACTTGCCGTAATACACCTGCGCCGCCGCCTCGATGCCGTAGGCACGGTTACCCAGGTAGATCTTGTTGACGTACAGCTCAAGAATCTCGTCCTTGGTCAGCTGCCGTTCAATCTGCAGGGCCAACAGAATTTCGGTGGTTTTGCGCGAGAAGCTGCGTTCGCTGGTCAGGAAGAAGTTCTTCGCCACTTGCATGGTGATGGTGCTGCCGCCGGACTGAATGTGCCCGCTCTTGACCAATTGGGTCGCGGCGCGCATCAGGCTGCTCGGATCGACGCCATAGTGGTTGGCGAAGTTGTCGTCTTCAGCACTTAGTAACGCATTAATGAAATTGGGGGGAATGTCGGCGAAACGGATCGGCGTACGGCGCATTTCGCCAAATTCTGCGATCAACTTGTTGTCGCTGCTGTAGACCCGCAACGGAATCTGCAACTGAATGCTTCTCAGGGCCTCCACAGACGGCAAACCCGGACTAAGGTAAAGATAGGCGCCGCTGAGACCTAAAAGCAGTCCGCAGAAAACGGCGACGATGGACCAACCGAAAAATTTCAGCAGACGAATCAAGGCGTTTGGACATCCAGGCAAAGAATGAATTTGGCGACGGGGTTCCGGTTACACACAGAACGGCCCGCGCAGGCAGTAAAAAGCGGAAAAAAACGCTGGGCATTATAAGCACTTTTCCGTCGGAGGCGTCATTGGCGCTTCTGTCAAGACGGGGTGAAGGAACGCAATGCGTATTACAGAGTCCGTAACTCACGGAAAGTCATAGGGAATTGGTAGTGCTGGGACTCTTCAATAAAAAGACCAATACGTTACTGGGGATCGACATCAGCTCCACGTCGGTGAAGCTGCTGGAACTGAGCCGTCAGGGTGATCGCTACCGGGTCGAGGCGTACGCGGTGGAGCCATTGCCGGCGAATGCCGTGGTCGAGAAAAACATCGCCGAGCTTGAAGGCGTGGGCCAGGCCCTGAGTCGCGTGCTGGTCAAGGCACGCACCGGGCTTAAAAGCGTGGCGGTGGCGGTGGCCGGTTCTGCGGTGATCACCAAGATCATCGAAATGGACGCCGGGCTGTCCGAGGACGAGCTGGAGAACCAGCTGAAGATCGAAGCCGACCAATACATTCCCTATCCACTGGACGAAGTCGCCATCGATTTCGAAGTCCAGGGCGTGTCACCGCGCAACCCCGAACGGGTCAACGTGTTGCTGGCCGCCTGTCGCAAGGAAAACGTCGAAGTCCGTGAAGCGGCACTCGCGCTGGCCGGGCTGACGGCGCGGGTGGTCGACGTCGAGGCCTACGCGCTGGAGCGATCATTCGGCCTGCTGGCGACGCAACTGGCTGCTTCGCAGGAGCGCCTGACCGTCGCCGTGGTCGACATCGGCGCGACCATGACCACCCTCAGCGTCCTGCACAACGGCAAGATCATCTATACCCGCGAACAGTTGTTCGGCGGCCGCCAGCTGACCGAAGAAATCCAGCGTCGTTACGGCCTGACAGTTGAACAGGCCGGGCTGGCGAAGAAGCAGGGCGGTTTGCCCGACGATTACATCAGAGAAGTCTTGCAGCCGTTTCGCGAGGCTTTGGTGCAGCAGGTGTCGCGCTCGCTGCAATTCTTCTTCGCTTCCGGCCAGTACAACGCGGTCGATCACATTCTGCTGGCCGGTGGCACGGCGTCGGTGCCCGGGCTGGACCGGCTGATCGAGCAGCGCCTGAATACGCCGACCCAGGTCGCCAACCCGTTTTCCGACATGGCCCTGAGCAGCAAGGTCAACGCCGGGGCCCTGGCGAGCGACGCGCCGGCCCTGATGATTGCCTGCGGGCTCGCGCTCAGGAGTTTCGACTGATGGCGCGGATCAACCTTTTACCCTGGCGCGAAGAGCGCCGAGAGGAGCGGCGCAAACGCTTCCTGCTGACGTTGATCGGGGTGGTGGTCGGCTCGGTGGGAGCGGTGTTGATTGCCGATCAGATCATCAGTGCCGCCATTGAGCGACAAATGGCGCGCAACGACTACATCAGCAAGCAGATCGCCGTGGTCGACGAACGGATCAAACAGATCAGCGAGCTCAAGGCGCGCCGCCAGCAACTGGTCGAACGCATGCGCATCATCCAGGACCTGCAGGGCAACCGGCAGATCAGCGGGCGGATTTTTGATCAACTGGCGCGCACGTTGCCGGACGGGGTGTATTTCACCGACGTGAAAATGGCCGGCAAAACCCTGTCGATCAGCGGTGCTGCCGAATCGAACAATCGCGTTTCCGAGTTGATGCGCAATCTTGATGCTTCCGACTGGTTTGACGCGCCGAGCCTGAACGAAGTGAAAGCGACCTCGGCCGACCAGGTCGAGCAGGCCAACGTGTTTCAATTGACCGTTCGTCAGACCCAGCCGAAGACTGTGGAGGACGCGCCATGAAGCCGTCCGAATGGCTGGAGAGTCTGCGCAACATCGACTTCAACGATCTGGATACCAGCAATATCGGTTCCTGGCCGGCCGCAGTTAAGGCCATGGCCGGCGCGCTGTTGATGGTGCTGGTGTTGGCGCTTGGCTATAACTTTTTCATCAGCGACATGGAGAACCAGCTCGAGGCCAAGCGAGAAGAGGAGGCCACGCTCAAGGAACAGTTCGCCAGCAAGGCGCATCTGTCGGCCAATCTGGAGCTATACACCCAGCAAATGAAAGAGATGGAAAATTCGTTCGGCGTGTTGTTGCGGCAATTGCCCAGTGACACCGAAGTGCCGGGCCTGCTCGAAGACATCACCCGCACCGGTCTGGGCAGCGGGCTGGAATTCGAAGAAATCAAATTGCTGCCGGAAGTCACCCAGCAGTTTTACATCGAGCTACCGATTCAGATCACCGTCACCGGCGCCTATCACGACCTCGCCACCTTCGTCAGTGGTGTGGCCGGGCTGCCGCGCATCGTCACCCTGCATGATTTCGAGCTGGCGCCGGCCAACCCCGAGGGCGGGCCGAAGCTGCGCATGAGCATCCTCGCCAAGACGTACCGCTACAACGACAAGGGGCTGGCGAAATGACCCCGATGCGTTATCTGGCCTTGTCGATGGTTTTGCTGGTGCTGCATGGCTGTGGCGGTGGCGATGACTTCAGCGACCTCGACGCCTACATGAATGAAGTGCGCCTGCGCCCGGCCGGCAAGATTGAACCTACGCCGACATTCCGGTCTTACCCCACATTCACTTACAGCGCCGCCAACCTGCGCAGCCCGTTTTCGCGGCAGGTGCGCGTCGATCTGGCCGGGCAGCGGCATGGCTCGCGCAACGTCAAACCCGACCCCAACCGGGTCAAGCAATACCTCGAAGGTTTCAACATCGAGCAGTTCGAGATGGTCGGCACGATCTCCAATGTTTCCGGCTCCTTTGCGCTATTGCGTGGGGCGGGCGGGGTGCATCGGCTGAAAGTCGGCGATTACCTGGGACGCAATGACGGCCGCATCGTCGCCATCAGCGCCACTCAGGTCGAAGTCGTCGAAATCGTCCCCGACGGCGAAGGCGCCTGGCTGGAGCGTCCGCGCACCATTCCTTTGAAAGAGCACTCATAGTGGAAGTCGAACAATGAACAGGATTTTCTCCACCCTCGGTTTTTCGCTATGGATAGCGCTGATGTCGCCGATGGTACTCGCGGCCAATCTGAAGACGCTCGACGTGGCGGCGTTGCCGGGGGATCGCGTCGAGTTGAAGCTGTCGTTCGACGGCCCGCCACCACCGCCCAAGGGCTACACCACCGAATCGCCGGCGCGGATCGCCCTCGATTTGCCGGGTGTCGCCAGCCAGTTGGCGAGCAAGAATCTTGATCTGGGCAGCGGCAACGCGCGCACCGCGACGGTGGTTGAAGCCAAGGACCGCACGCGGCTGATCGTCAGCCTCACACAGCTTGCGCCTTACACCACGCGGGTCGAAGGCAATAATTTGTTCGTGGTGGTGGGGCAAGGCGCGCCGGTTGCAGCACCGCGCCCGGCCACCGTTGCACCGCGCCCGGCGCCAGCAGCGCCGGTCAAGGCGTCCGTAGCGAAAGCACGAGCCATTCGCGGCGTGGATTTCCAGCGCGGCACGGCGGGCGAAGGCAATGTCGTCATCGATCTGGCTGACCCGACCATCGCCCCGGACATCCAGGAACATGACGGCAAAATCATCCTCAGCTTCGCCCGCACGCAGTTGCCGGAAAAATTGCGTGTGCGTCTCGACGTCAAGGATTTCGCCACCCCGGTGCAATTCGTCAATGCCGGCGTGAGCGGTGATCGCACGGTAATTACCGTCGAGCCCAGTGGCACGTACGAGTACTCGACCTTCCAGACGGATAACAAGCTGACCGTCAGCGTGCGGCCGATGACCGTCGACGATCTGCAAAAGCGCAATGCCGATCGCAACAGCTATGTCGGCGAAAAGCTGTCGCTGAACTTCCAGGACATCGACGTGCGCTCGGTGCTGCAACTGATCGCCGACTTCACCAATCTCAATCTGGTCGCCAGCGACACGGTGCAGGGCGGCATCACCTTGCGCCTGCAAAACGTACCGTGGGATCAGGCGCTGGATCTGGTGCTGAAAACCAAGGGCCTGGATAAACGCAAGATCGGCAATGTGCTGCTGGTAGCGCCGGCCGATGAAATCGCCGCCCGCGAACGCCAGGAACTGGAATCGCAGAAACAGATCGCCGAACTGGCGCCGTTGCGCCGCGAACTGTTGCAAGTGAATTACGCCAAGGCTGCGGACATCGCCAAGCTGTTCCAGTCGGTCACCAGTGCCGAAGCGAAAATCGATGAGCGTGGCTCGATCACCGTCGATGAGCGGACCAACAACATCATTGCCTATCAGACCCAGGACCGACTCGATGAGCTGCGGCGGATCGTGGCGCAACTGGATATTCCGGTGCGGCAAGTGATGATCGAGGCGCGCATCGTCGAGGCCAACGTCGATTACGACAAGAGCCTGGGCGTGCGCTGGGGCGGTTCCATCCAGAACAAGGGCAACTGGAACACCTCCGGGGTCAGCAACGGTTCATCGACAACCATCGGCACGCCGGGCAGCACCAGTACCAACTCACCGTTCGTCGACATGGGCACGGTCGGTAATACCTCGGGAATCGGTATCGCCTTCATCACCGACAACGTATTGCTCGACCTTGAGCTGACGGCGATGGAAAAAACCGGTAACGGCGAAATTGTCTCGCAGCCGAAAGTGGTCACTTCCGACAAGGAAACCGCGAAAATCCTCAAGGGCACCGAGATTCCTTATCAGGAAGCCAGTTCCAGCGGCGCCACGTCGGTGTCGTTCAAGGAGGCCTCGCTGTCGCTGGAAGTCACCCCGCAGATCACCCCTGACAACCGCATTATCATGGAGGTCAAGGTCACCAAGGATGAACCGGACTACTTGAACAAAGTGCAGGATGTACCGCCGATCAAGAAAAACGAGGTCAACGCCAAGGTGCTGGTCAATGACGGCGAAACCATCGTGATTGGCGGCGTTTTCTCAAATACTCAAAGCAAGGTCGTAGATAAGGTGCCATTTCTTGGCGATGTGCCGTATCTTGGCCGCCTTTTCCGGCGTGATGTGGTTTCGGAGAAAAAATCCGAGCTGCTGGTATTTCTCACACCACGTATCATGAATAACCAGGCGATTGCTGTGAGTCGTTGATTCTGTGCGAAATTTGATTCTTGTAGGACCGATGGGCGCTGGCAAAAGCACCATCGGCCGGTTGCTGGCCAAAGAGCTGCGCCTGCCGTTCAAAGATTCCGACAAGGAAATTGAACTGCGCACGGGCGCCAATATCCCGTGGATCTTCGACAAGGAAGGCGAGCCCGGCTTTCGTGACCGTGAGCAGGCGATGATTGCCGAGCTGTGCGCGTTCGATGGCGTGGTGTTGGCGACCGGCGGTGGTGCCGTCATGCGCGATGCCAATCGCAAGGCCCTGTATGAGGGTGGGCGCGTGGTGTATCTGCACGCCTCCGTCGAACAGCAGGTCGGCCGCACCTCGCGCGACCGCAACCGGCCGTTGCTGCGCACCGCCAATCCTGAAAAAACCCTGCGTGATTTGCTGGCGATCCGTGATCCGCTTTATCGGGAAATCGCCGATCTGGTGGTGGAAACCGACGAACGGCCGCCACGCATGGTGGTGCTCGACATTCTCGATCGTCTGGCGCAACTGCCGCCCCGTTAAAGCATCGCTCGAAATGCGCTATCCTCGGCGTCCTGTCACAGCCCGTCGAGGTTGTGGCGGATGGCGTGCGAGCGGCGTCATACCCGCTATAGGCCGCAGATAACCAATAATTCAGGGCAGGACGCCTGCTTCCATCTTCACTGTGGGGACACATGCAGACACTCAAGGTCGATCTAGGCGAGCGCAGCTACCCGATTCATATTGGCGAAGGTTTGTTGGATCAGCCTGAACTGCTGGCGCCGCATATCCACGGGCGGCAGGTGGCAATCATCTCCAACGAGACCGTTGCGCCGCTCTATCTTGAGCGTCTGACCCGCAGTCTTGCGCAGTTCTCGGTGATCTCGGTGGTGTTGCCGGACGGCGAAGCCTTCAAGAACTGGGAAACCCTGCAACTGATCTTCGACGGTCTGCTGACCGCCCGTCATGACCGCCGCACCACCGTGATCGCCCTCGGCGGCGGTGTGATCGGCGACATGGCCGGTTTCGCCGCCGCCTGTTACCAGCGCGGCGTCGATTTCATCCAGATTCCAACGACATTGCTGTCCCAGGTCGATTCGTCGGTGGGTGGCAAGACCGGCATCAATCATCCGCTGGGCAAGAACATGGTCGGCGCGTTCTATCAGCCGAACGTCGTGCTGATCGATACCGCGTCCCTGAAAACCCTGCCTGAGCGCGAACTCTCCGCCGGTCTGGCAGAAGTCATCAAATACGGCCTGATCTGCGATGAGCCGTTCCTGACCTGGCTCGAAGACAACGTCGACGCCCTGCGTGCGCTGGATCAGAAAGCCCTGACTTATGCCATCGAGCGTTCCTGCGCGGCCAAGGCTGCGGTGGTTGGCGCCGATGAGAAGGAAACCGGGGTACGCGCCACGCTGAATCTTGGCCACACCTTCGGCCACGCCATCGAGACCCACATGGGCTATGGTGTCTGGCTGCATGGCGAGGCGGTCGCGGCCGGTACCGTGATGGCGCTGGAAATGTCCGCGCGCCTGGGCTGGATCAGTGATGAGGAGCGCGATCGCGGCATCCGTCTGTTCCAGCGCGCCGGTCTGCCGGTGGTGCCGCCGGAAGAGATGAGCGAAGCCGATTTTCTCGAACACATGGCAATCGACAAAAAAGTGATCGACGGTCGTCTGCGCCTGGTGCTGCTGCGCCGGATGGGCGAAGCGGTAGTGACCGCCGATTATCCGAAAGAGGTTCTACAGGCCACGCTGGGAGCGGATTACCGCGCCCTGGCTCAGCTTAAAGGTTAATAAGATTCCGATGACTAGTTTGCATGCCGACGAGGCGTTCCTCGGCCATTTCCAGTTAAGTCACGACCCCTTCGCGCCACGCGTGCCGGGCTTCAAATTCTTCCCGGCCCAGCGCAAACCGGTGCTGGGTCAACTGCATCATCTGGCGCGTTACAGCCAGTTGCTGCTGGTGGTTACCGGCCCGCAAGGCAGTGGCAAGACTCTGTTGCGTCAGGCGCTGGTCGCCAGCACCAACAAGCAATCGGTGCAGAGCGTGGTGGTTTCCGCCCGTGGTGCCGGCGATGCTGCTGGCGTCCTGCGCCAAGTGGCTCAGGCGTTGAACGTGGCCCAGGCCGAGGTCGGTGCGATTCTGGATCAGGTAGTGCAGCTCGCGCTGACCGGCCAGGAAGTCTATCTGCTGGTGGATGACGCCGAGCAGCTCGACGAATCCGCTCTCGAAGCGTTGATGGCGCTGGGTGCCGGTGCACCGGAAGGTCGACCGCACGTATTCCTGTTCGGTGAGTCGTCGCTGATCGCTCAGCTCGAGGCTTTGCACCTCGAAGAGGAGCGCTTCCACGTCATCGAATTGCAGCCGTACACCGAAGAAGAAACCCGCGAATATCTCGACCAACGGCTCGAAGGTGCAGGCCGGGGTGTCGAACTTTTCACCGCGGATCAGATCTCTGATATTCACGAAAGTGCCGAGGGTTGGCCGGGCAACATCAACCAGGTCGCTCGCGATGCTCTGATCGAAGTCATGATTGCCAGCCGCTCTGCGGTCAAGCGTCCAAGTATGGGGTTCAACATGCCGAAGAAACACGTATTGGCGATTTCCGCCGTCGTTGTGGTCGCGGTCGCCGCCGCCTGGTTGATGCCGGGTCGCAACAAGGCGCCAACCACCGGCGCGCCGGCCAATGAACAGGCACAGTTGCCATTGGGCCAAGGTGCCAATGGCGCCGCGCCGAACGTCGAGTTCGCCGGCAATACGCAACCGATGCCGTTGCCGCTGGTCGGTAACTCGCAACCGGTCATGCGCGGCCCGCTGGCTGAAGCGGCTGGCGGTATCACTGAAGGCGACGACGGTGTGCCTCTGGAAGGCTCCAGCGCGACACCGCCTACCGTGACCACGTCGGCGCCTCCAGTGGGCGTCCCTGCCGGTCCTGCACCGACACCGGTTCCAGTTCCGGCGGCCAAACCAACTCCAGCGCCAACTCAGGTTGCCACTGCCAAGCCTGCTCCAGCCGCGCCAGCGGCAAAACCGGCTCCTGCGCCAGCCAAGCCAGTCGCCGCAGCCAAGCCTGCCGAGAAGCCAGTTACCGTCGCCAAAGCCGCCGGTGGCAGCTGGTACGCCGGTCAGCCAACCGGTAACTACGTGGTGCAGATCCTCGGCACCAGTTCCGAAGCGGCCGCGCAAAACTTCGTCAAGGAGCAGGGCGGCGAGTACCGTTATTTCAAGAAAGTCCTCAACGGCAAGCCGCTCTACGTGATCACCTACGGCAACTTCGCCAATCGTGATGCAGCCGTTTCTGCCATCAAGGCCTTGCCAGCGAAGGTTCAGGCTGGTAAACCTTGGCCTCGCACTGTCGCCAGCGTCCAACAGGAACTGGCAACAACTCGCTGAAGATTCGGCGGCCTTACCCAGGCCGCCTCTCCAAGCACCTCAAAATTTCTACGAGTGCGCGCCGCCTTCACAGGCCGCGTGCCTTGTGGTGTCTGCGTCATAGTAGTCTTTGAGTCGTTGCAGTCAGAATTAAAAAAGTTTTGACTAGCACAGCAGATCGCTTTAAACCTTTCACAAATGCGACATGAATTTGCGACATTTCGTCGTCAAATTTGTGAGCCTCTGTGTCGCTGTGTACAATGACCACCCTTTTGCCCCCGCTAAGCCGGCGTACGTTCGGCGCGGAATGCAAGTGGTTGAATTGAAAAGAAATTTGCCTCGAAAAGAGGCAGCCTGGTGAGAAAGTGTCTATGAAAGCAGGTCTGTACCAACCAGATGAATTCAAGGATAACTGCGGTTTCGGCCTGATAGCCCATATGCAGGGCGAACCCAGTCATACCCTTTTGACAACGGCCATCGAGGCCCTGACCTGCATGACCCACCGCGGTGGGATTAATGCCGACGGCAAGACCGGTGACGGTTGCGGTCTGCTGATTCAGAAGCCTGATGCGTTCCTGCGCGCGATTGCCCAGGAAACCTTCAGCGTCGAGCTGCCCAAGCAATATGCGGTGGGCATGGTTTTCTTCAACCAGGACCCGGTCAAGGCCGAAGCCGCTCGCGAGAACATGAACCGCGAGATCCTCGCTGAAGGCCTGCAGTTGATCGGCTGGCGCAAAGTGCCGATCGACACCAGCGTCCTCGGCCGCCTCGCTCTTGAGCGCCTGCCGCAGATCGAGCAGGTGTACATCGGCGGCGAAGGCCTGAGCGATCAGGACATGGCCGTGAAGCTGTTCAGTGCGCGTCGTCGTTCGTCGGTGGCCAACGCCGTCGACTCCGACCACTACATCTGCAGCTTTTCGCACAAGACCATCATCTATAAAGGCCTGATGATGCCGGCCGATCTGGCCGCGTTCTATCCAGACCTGAGTGACGAGCGCCTGCAAACCGCGATCTGCGTGTTCCACCAGCGCTTCTCCACCAACACTCTGCCGAAATGGCCGCTGGCGCAGCCATTCCGCTTCCTCGCCCACAACGGCGAGATCAACACCATCACCGGTAACCGCAACTGGGCACAGGCCCGTCGGACCAAGTTCACCAACGATCTGATGGATCTGGAAGAGCTCGGCCCGCTGGTCAACCGTGTCGGTTCCGACTCTTCCAGCATGGACAACATGCTCGAGCTGATGGTCACCGGTGGCATCGACCTGTTCCGTGGCGTGCGGATGATCATTCCGCCAGCGTGGCAGAACGTCGAAACCATGGACCCGGATCTGCGTGCGTTCTACGAGTACAACTCGATGCACATGGAGCCGTGGGACGGCCCGGCCGGCGTGGTCATGACCGACGGTCGCTACGCGGTATGCCTGCTCGACCGTAACGGTCTGCGCCCGGCACGCTGGGTCACTACCACCAATGGTTTCATCACTGTCGCTTCGGAAATCGGCGTCTGGAATTACCAGCCTGAAGACGTGATCGCCAAGGGCCGTGTCGGCCCGGGTCAGATCCTCGCCGTGGACACCGAAACCGGGCAGATCCTCGACACCGACGCGATCGACAACCGTCTGAAGTCCCGTCATCCGTACAAGCAATGGCTGCGCAAGAATGCCCTGCGCATTCAGGCGACCATGGAAGACAACGATCACGGTTCGGCTTTTTACGACGTCGATCAGCTCAAGCAATACATGAAGATGTATCAGGTCACGTTCGAGGAGCGCGATCAGGTACTGCGTCCGCTCGGCGAACAAGGCTACGAAGCCGTTGGCTCGATGGGCGACGACACGCCGATGGCCGTGCTGTCGCAGCGCGTGCGCACGCCGTACGACTATTTCCGCCAGCAGTTCGCGCAGGTCACCAACCCGCCGATCGACCCGCTGCGTGAAGCGATCGTGATGTCGCTGGAAATCTGCCTCGGTGCCGAGCGCAACATTTTCCAGGAGTCGCCGGAACACGCCTCGCGTGTGATCCTCAGCTCGCCAGTGATTTCGCCGGCCAAGTGGCGCTCGCTGATGAACCTTGACCGCCCGGGTTTCGAGCGGCAGATCATCGACCTCAACTACGACGAAAGCGTTGGCCTCGAAGCGGCGATCCGCAATGTGGCCGATCAGGCTGAAGAAGCCGTGCGCGCCGGTCGCACCCAGATCGTCCTGAGCGACCGCCATATCGCCCCGGGCAAGCTGCCGATCCACGCCTCGCTGGCGACCGGTGCCGTGCACCACCGCCTGACCGAAAAAGGCCTGCGTTGCGATTCCAACATCCTTGTTGAAACCGCGACCGCCCGTGACCCGCATCACTTTGCGGTGCTGATCGGTTTCGGCGCCTCGGCGGTTTATCCGTTCCTGGCCTACGAAGTGCTGGGCGACCTGATCCGTACCGGTGAAGTGCTGGGCGACCTCTATGAGGTGTTCAAGAACTACCGCAAAGGCATCACCAAAGGTCTGCTGAAGATCCTCTCGAAGATGGGCATTTCGACCATCGCTTCGTACCGTGGTGCGCAGCTGTTCGAAGCCATCGGCCTGTCCGAAGAAGTCTGCGACCTGAGCTTTCGTGGCGTGCCGAGTCGCATCAAGGGTGCGCGTTTCGTCGACATCGAAGCCGAGCAGAAAGCACTCGCCAGCGAAGCCTGGAGTCCGCGCAAGCCGATCCAGCAGGGCGGTCTGCTGAAGTTCGTCCACGGTGGCGAATATCACGCGTACAACCCGGACGTGGTCAACACCCTGCAAGCCGCCGTGCAGCAGGGCGACTACGCCAAGTTCAAGGAATACACCTCGCTGGTGGACAACCGTCCGGTGTCGATGATCCGCGACCTGTTCAAGGTCAAGACCCTCGACACGCCGCTGGACATCAGTGAAATCGAGCCGCTGGAATCGGTGCTCAAGCGCTTCGACTCCGCCGGTATCTCGCTGGGCGCCTTGTCGCCGGAAGCTCACGAAGCCCTGGCCGAAGCCATGAACCGCCTCGGTGCGCGTTCCAACTCCGGCGAAGGTGGTGAGGATCCAGCACGTTACGGCACCATCAAGAGCTCGAAAATCAAGCAGGTTGCGACTGGCCGTTTCGGTGTAACCCCGGAGTATCTGGTCAACGCCGAAGTGCTGCAGATCAAGGTCGCGCAAGGCGCCAAGCCGGGCGAGGGCGGGCAACTGCCGGGCGGTAAAGTGAACGGTCTGATCGCCAAGCTGCGTTACGCAGTGCCGGGCGTAACCCTGATTTCGCCACCGCCGCACCACGACATTTATTCGATCGAAGACTTGTCGCAGCTGATTTTCGACCTGAAACAGGTCAACCCGAAAGCACTGGTTTCGGTGAAGCTGGTGGCTGAAGCAGGCGTCGGCACCATCGCCGCCGGTGTGGCCAAGGCTTATGCGGACTTGATCACTATCTCCGGCTACGACGGAGGCACCGGTGCTTCGCCGCTGACCTCGATCAAATACGCTGGCGCACCGTGGGAACTCGGCCTCGCCGAAACCCACCAGACCCTGCGTGGCAACGACCTGCGCGGCAAAGTTCGGGTGCAGACCGACGGCGGCCTGAAAACCGGCCTCGACGTGATCAAGGCAGCCATTCTCGGCGCTGAAAGCTTCGGCTTCGGTACTGCGCCGATGATCGCGCTGGGCTGCAAATACCTGCGCATCTGCCACTTGAACAACTGCGCCACCGGCGTCGCCACTCAGAACGAGAAGCTGCGCAAGGATCACTACATCGGTACCGTCGACATGGTGGTGAACTTCTTCACCTACGTCGCCGAAGAAACCCGTGAGTGGCTGGCCAAGCTCGGCGTGCGCTCCCTCGAAGAGCTAATCGGTCGTACCGATCTGCTGGAAATCCTCGAAGGCCAGACCGCCAAGCAGCATCACCTGGACCTGACGCCGCTGTTGGGCAGCGATCACATCCCGGCGGACAAGCCGCAGTTCTGCGGCGTTGAGCGCAACCCGCCGTTCGACAAAGGCCTGCTGGCCGAGAAAATGCTCGAGATGGCCTCGTCGGCGATCAACGACATGAGCGGCGCCGAGTTCGATCTGGACATCTGCAACTGCGACCGTTCGATCGGCGCGCGGATCTCCGGCGAAATCGCGCGCAAGCACGGCAACCAGGGCATGGCGAAAGCGCCGATCACCTTCCGCTTCAAAGGCACTGCCGGTCAGAGCTTCGGCGTGTGGAACGCCGGCGGTCTGAACCTGTACCTGGAAGGCGACGCCAACGACTACGTCGGCAAAGGCATGACCGGTGGCAAGCTGACCATCGTGCCGCCGAAGGGCAGCGTTTATAAGACTCAGGAAAGCGCCATCATCGGCAATACCTGCCTGTACGGCGCCACCGGCGGCAAGCTGTTCGCCGCCGGCACCGCAGGCGAGCGTTTTGCCGTGCGTAACTCCGGTGCCCACACGGTTGTGGAAGGCACTGGCGATCACTGCTGTGAGTACATGACCGGTGGTTTTGTCTGCGTTCTGGGCAAGACCGGTTACAACTTCGGCTCTGGCATGACCGGTGGTTTCGCCTACGTGCTCGATCAGGACAACACCTTCGTTGACCGGGTCAACCACGAACTGGTGGAAATCCAGCGGATCAGCGGCGAGGCGATGGAAGCCTATCGCAGCCACCTGCAAAACGTGCTGAACGAGTACGTCGCGGAAACCGACAGCGAGTGGGGTCGTGAACTCGCCGAAAACCTCGATGACTATCTGCGCCGTTTCTGGCTGGTCAAGCCCAAGGCTGCCAACCTGAAATCGTTGCTTTCCAGCACTCGTGCCAACCCGCAGTGATATGCGCCTGAAGAGTTTGATGAGGTTTTAACAATGGCTGAACGTCTGAATAACGACTTCCAGTTCATCGATGTCGGGCGCAAAGATCCGAAGAAGAAACTGTTGCGTCAACGCAAGAAAGAGTTCGTCGAAATCTACGAACCGTTCAAACCCCAGCAGTCGGCCGATCAGGCCCACCGCTGCCTGGGTTGCGGCAACCCGTATTGCGAATGGAAGTGCCCGGTGCACAACTTCATTCCCAACTGGTTGAAGCTGGTGGCCGAGGGCAACATCCTTCAGGCCGCCGAGCTGTCGCACCAGACCAACACCTTGCCGGAAGTCTGCGGCAGGGTTTGCCCCCAGGATCGTCTGTGCGAGGGTGCCTGCACCCTTAACGACGGCTTCGGCGCGGTGACCATCGGTTCGGTCGAGAAGTACATCACCGACACCGCGTTCGCCATGGGCTGGCGCCCGGACATGTCCAAGGTCAAACCGACCGGCAAACGTGTCGCGATCATCGGCGCAGGCCCGGCGGGTCTGGGTTGTGCCGACGTGTTGGTACGCGGCGGCGTGACCCCGGTGGTGTTCGACAAGAATCCGGAAATTGGTGGTTTGCTGACCTTCGGCATCCCCGAGTTCAAGCTGGAAAAGACCGTGCTGAGCAATCGTCGCGAAGTCTTTACTGGCATGGGCATCGAGTTCCGTTTGAACACCGAAGTCGGCAAAGACGTGACCATGGAACAACTGCTCGGCGAATACGATGCGGTGTTCATGGGCATGGGCACCTACACCTACATGAAGGGCGGTTTTGCCGGTGAGGATCTGCCGGGCGTTTATGACGCGCTGGACTTCCTGATTGCCAACGTCAATCGCAACCTGGGCTTCGAAAAGTCGCCGGAAGATTTCGTCGACATGAAAGGCAAGAAGGTTGTGGTACTCGGCGGCGGCGACACCGCGATGGACTGCAACCGCACGTCGATCCGTCAGGGCGCCAAATCGGTGACCTGCGCTTATCGTCGTGACGAAGCGAACATGCCCGGCTCGCGCAAAGAGGTGAAGAACGCCAAGGAAGAAGGCGTGAAATTCCTCTACAACCGCCAGCCGATCGCCATCGTCGGTGAAGACAAGGTCGAAGGCGTCAAAGTGGTCGAGACCCGTCTTGGCGAGCCGGACGCCCGTGGCCGGCGCAGCCCTGAGCCGATCCCGGGTTCCGAAGAGATCATCCCGGCCGACGCTGTGGTTATCGCCTTCGGTTTCCGCCCGAGCCCGGCGCCGTGGTTCGAACAGTTCGAGATCCAGACCGACAGCCAGGGCCGCGTCGTTGCGCCTGAGCAGGGTCAGTACAAGCACCAGACCAGCAACCCGAAAATCTTCGCCGGTGGCGACATGGTGCGCGGTTCCGACCTGGTGGTGACGGCGATCTTCGAAGGCCGCAATGCTGCCGAAGGGATCCTTGATTACCTGGGCGTCTAAACCCGTCTAGCTGACTGCAATGCAATACCTGTGGGAGCTGGCTTGCCAGCGATGCAGACACCTCGGTTTGTCAGGCAAACCGAGGTGATGCTATCGCTGGCAAGCCAGCTCCCACAGTTGTTTGTGGTGTTGCGAAGATCTGTATTTATAACGATAAATTGACCCGATAGACAAAAGGCTGACCTGCATCCGTGCCTTTTGCGTCGCGCTCTGAGAAAATGCCCGCACTTTTTTTCCGGATGCCGACATGACTGCCCTGAAGAACGACCGTTTCCTCCGCGCCCTGCTCAAGCAACCCGTTGACGTCACCCCGGTGTGGATGATGCGCCAGGCCGGCCGCTACCTGCCGGAATACCGCGCCAGCCGCGCCCAGGCCGGTGATTTCATGAGCCTGTGCATGAATCCGGAATTCGCCTGCGAAGTCACGATGCAACCGCTCGACCGCTATCCACAACTGGACGCGGCGATCCTGTTTTCCGACATCCTCACCATCCCCGATGCCATGGGCCAGGGCCTGTACTTCGAGACCGGTGAAGGTCCGCGCTTCAAGAAAGTCGTCAGCACCCTCGCTGACATCGAAGCGTTGCCAATCCCTGATCCGCACAAAGACCTCGGCTACGTGATGGATGCGGTCAGCACCATCCGTCGCGAGCTCAACGGGCGTGTACCGTTGATCGGTTTCTCCGGCAGCCCGTGGACCCTGGCGACCTACATGGTCGAAGGCGGCTCGTCGAAAGACTTCCGCAAGACCAAAGCGATGCTCTACGACAACCCGCAAGCCATGCACCTGCTGCTGGATAAACTGGCGCAGTCGGTGACCTCGTACCTCAACGGCCAGATCATGGCCGGCGCGCAAGCGGTGCAGATCTTCGACACCTGGGGCGGCAACCTGTCGGCGGCGGCGTATCAGGAGTTTTCGCTGGCCTACATGAAGAAAATCGTCAGCGGCCTGATCCGCGAACACGACGGTCGCAAAGTGCCGGTAATCCTCTTCACCAAAAACGGCGGCCTGTGGCTGGAAAGCATCGCCGAGGCTGGTGCCGACGCATTGGGCCTGGACTGGACCTGCGACATCGGCAACGCCCGCGCCCGCGTTGGCGACAAGGTTGCCCTGCAAGGCAACATGGACCCGACCGTGCTCTACGCCAAACCGGAAGCGATCCGCACCGAAGTCGGGCGTATTCTGGCCAGCTACGGCAAGGGCAGCGGTCACGTGTTCAACCTTGGCCATGGCATCACGCCTGAGGTTGATCCGGAACATGCCGGTGCGTTTTTGCGCGCAGTACATGAGCTGTCGGCGCAGTATCACGAGTGATCGCCACACAGTAAAAAACGCCCGGCTAAATGCCGGGCGTTTTTGTTTGCGATAACTTTAGTGATCGAGAAGTTGTTCGGCGAAGCGCGCAATGATGTGGTCGAAGGGCTTTTGATCTGAAACTCTGGCAGCTCGAATCACACTGACGAGACGGGCAAGGTCTTCATTGCTGGCACTAGTAATGAACTCATCATCGAACAGCCTACGGATCGTGTCTCGACGCCGATTGGTGAGATAGGCAATGTCGAGTGCCAGTACTTCAATCATCTTGGCTGCGGGCAGGTCAGCAGAATCTGCTGGTTGTATTTCGCCATTCTGAAGGTATCTGAAGCGCAATTCGCATTGCTCATTCAGAGGAGAAATATGTAACGTCTCTTCGAACCAGTTTCCTTTGCGATGTCCACAATGCAGCGGATTGCCGGGCTTGGTTTCGCGCAGACAGGAAGCGAAGAGATTCTGATAGTTCAGTGCTAAATCTTCGAAGTCTTCCTGAGGCCTGAAGTGTTCGATGTGGCTGGTGGCCGCTTCTATCTCTCTACCGCAGTAGCAACAAAGAAAACCTTGCTCCTGTAAAAGGGCTGCGTGCAGATATCTCTTTTGCGGGTTCTGCAGGGTTGGATATGTCGGAGCCCAGTCATCGTTCGCCGAGCTTTTCCAATCCGTAAATGAAGCAGGTTCAGTTCCTTTGAGCACTCGCTTCATTTGCCGAGGATCTCCTTGCGCCTGATCAAGGCTTCAGCCCCTGCGAATTCTGGAAGGTCAGGTGCTTTTTTCTTTAACGCGGCGAGTTGCGATTTTGCCTTTTTCAGATCGTTGTCTTCCAAGGTTGAAAAGAGCTCCGAAAGCAGACTCTCAATCTCGGGTTCACGCTGGTTAACACCCATGACTTCTTCGAGCACACTGCTCGAGTCCAGACCATAGGTCACCCGCGGATGGGAGGGATCGCCATTGTTCAGAACAATGACCTCTTGAGGTTTCAGGCTACCAATGATTTGCGGGGAATGGCTCGCGGCAATGAACTGGACTTTGGGGAATGCCTGTCTCAGTGCGGGCACAATGCTGCGTTGCCAGGCGGGATGCAGGTGGATATCCAGTTCGTCGATGATCACCACGCCAGAAGTATTTTTCAGAACGTCCTTACCCATGTGGGGGTTGAGAATGCACATGCGGCGGGCGATGTCGGCAATGAGGGCAATCAGGCCCCGCTGACCGTCGCTCAACTCGTTGAATGGTATGACTAAACCACTTCCGAAGTTTACCAAAATGCTACGCAGGGGCAGATCGTAATAAAGTCCGGTTGAGTCAGGTAGAGCGCATTTGATCGCTGCATTAATCCATGTCAACTCATCATCGAAAATCGACATAATCCCCGAGGACCGATGGATTGATTGCAACTGCTCTAAGGTTTTACCGATGATCCAGCTTTCAAAATCTTGAATGTCAGCCGCACAATCGTGCCAGTTTTTATATCCGTCGAGCCTGGAAGTTTTCTGAGTAGCTGAGTACTCGGCAGAGACGTTAGTTACCGACCATCTTCTGTTACCTCGATAAAAGGCAAGAAGCGGTAAATCAGCGTTCTTGCCTTGATTTAAACCATCCACGTATTCCCTTACCGCTTCCACAAGTGAAGAGTCGCCGTAAGTGATTTCGTCTGCGAGGAGTCTGGTTAATAACCATGTTCGAGGGCCAAAAATATCACCATTTGCCTTCAGCGTTACTGGGTACTTGCGCTCGAATCGAACTCGTCCAGCATAGTTATCGATGACAAACCGAGCATCGCTTTCGCTGAGAGAATTGTTGTAGAAACCCATGCAAGCCGGCACGTCTACAAAGCTTGCAGCCACCGCCTGCAACAACGAAGTCTTCCCGCTCCCATTAACCCCCACCACCAGATTGAACCCAGGCTGGAAGTCGAACGTAGCATCTTCGTAGCAACGAAAATTTTGTATGTGGAGACGGTCCAGGCGCATTCTGGCTTCCCTTTACCAAAGCAGACGAATGCCGTCAGTGTACCTTGGCCCGTGATTACCGCTAGGGCGCAGTTGTCGCTAAACCTTTGCGCCCCCTGGGAGAGGCGGCAACTTCGCCAGCTTCAACGCCACCAGCAGCGCGATCAGCAACAACGAACCGATAAACAAACCAATCCCGTTCCACCCGCCCAGATGCCAGAACACCCCGCCCGCCGTGCCGGCAATACTCGACCCGGCGTAATAGCTGAACAGGTATAACGACGACGCCTGCCCTTTGGCCTTGGTCGCGCGCCGACCGATCCAGCTGCTCGCCACCGAATGCGCGCCGAAGAAGCCAAAGGTGAAAATCAACATGCCGACAATCACCAGCAACAGCGGCGTAAACATCGTCAGGGCAAGGCCGGCGAACATCAGCGCTATGGTCGCCCACAACACTTTGCGGCGCCCCAGCTTGTCCGCCAGCGAACCAATTTTCGCCGAGCTGTAGATCCCGGACAGATACACAACCGACAGCAAGCCCACAAACACCTGATCGAGGTTGTACGGCGTGGCCAGCAAGCGATAGCCGATGTAGTTGAACAGCGTGACAAACGCGCCCATCAGCACGAACGCTTCTAGAAACAGCAGCGGCAGACCGGCATCGCGAAAGTGCATGGTGAAGCCGTCGAGCAAGCTGCGCGGATGCAGCGAACGCGAGCGGAAGTTGCGTGATTCCGGCAGGATCTTCCAGAACACTGCCGCGGCAATCATCGCCAGACCGCCAATCACCAGCATCGCCGTGTGCCAGCTGACAAAGTCGATCAGCACGCCGGTGATCAAGCGCCCGCTCATCCCGCCAATCGCGTTGCCGCCGATGTACAAACCCATAGCCAGGCCGATGTGTTGCGGGTGAATCTCCTCACTCAGATAAGTCATTGCCACCGCTGCCAGCCCGCTCAACGACAGCCCGATCAGCGCGCGCATGATCAGCACGCCGTGCCAGCTCGGCATCATCGCGCTGGCCATGGTGCACAGCGCCGCCGCGAACAAAGCGGCAACCATCACCGGTTTGCGCCCGACCCGATCGGAAATCGGCCCGGTGATCAGCAGGCCGATGGCGAGCATGCCGGTGGCCACCGAGAGGATCAGGCTGCTCTGCGCGGCGTTGATCCCATATTCGTGGGACAGCAACGGCATCATCGGCTGCACGCAATACAACAGCGCGAACGTCGCGAAGCCGCCGCTGAACAGCGCCAGCACCGAGCGCATGAACATCGGCGTGCCTTTTTCGATGTAGATCTCTTGCAGTTCGGCGACGACATCGTCCACCGCAGCAGGCGGTACTTCATGGGCTAGGGGCGCAACAGCAGTTTTCACTTCAGACCTCGGAGGGCACGGCCGGGCAGGCAATGAAAAAATCATATAGCTGGCTAATGTTTCTATCCAATATATTGTTCGACCTGTTTGAGAGCTTTTACGACCTAATGGGGTTTCCATGGAATTGCGTCATCTGCGCTACTTCATCGCCGTCGCCGAAGAACTGCACTTCGGCCGCGCCGCTCAGGTGCTGGGCATCTCCCAGCCGCCGCTGAGCCAGCAGATTCAGGCGCTGGAGCAAGAAGTCGGCGCGCGATTGTTCGAGCGGACCAATCGTCGGGTCGAGTTGAGCGAGGCTGGCCGATTGTTTCTCGAAGAGGCGCGATTGGTGCTGGCGCAGGTTGATAAAGCGGCGGATGTGGCCCGGCGTGCGCAACTCGGTGAACTGGGTGAGTTGAAGATCGGCTTTACCTCCTCGGCACCGTTCAACTCGACCATTCCGCAGGCAATTTTTGCCTTTCGCCAACGCTTTCCAGCGGTGCACCTGAACCTGCGCGAGATGAGCAGCACGATGGTCGCCGATGCCTTGGTTGATCAGTCGATCGAGGTGGGGATCATGCGCCCGCTGGGATTGCCGGATTCGTTGAGCGTGGTCGAGTTGATGCGTGAGCCGCTGGTCGCGGTGCTCGGTTCCAAGCATCCGCTGGCGCAGGGCTCGGAAGAGGGATTGTTTCTGGCGGCGCTGGCGCATGAGCCGTTTGTGTTCTTTCCGCGCAGTTACGGCAGCGGTTTGTATGCGCAATTGCTCAGCCTGGCCCGCGACGCCGGGTTCAGTCCGCATTTCGCGCAAGAGGCCGGCGAGGCGATGACCATTATCGGCCTGGTGGCAGCGGGGTTGGGCGTGTCGGTGATGCCGGCGTCGTATCAGCGGATGCGCATCGATGGCGTGGTCTATCGGCCATTGCTCGATCCAGAAGCGATGACGGCGGTGTGGCTGGTGCAGCGCAAGGATCAGAAGTCGCCGATGGCCAAGGCGTTTGTTGACCTGCTCACGCGCAAGGTCGAGTCCGCCTAAAAGATCGCAGCCCTGTAGGAGCTGCCGCAGGCTGCGATCTTTTGATCTCGCCGTTATGGCAACCGCACCAAATCCCCCTTCAACGCCACCCGCGTGACAAAAATCCCCGCCCGGCATTCGTACGTATTGAGATCCTTGCGCACATGCTGGTCGTAATAACTGACGAGATTGACCACTGCATTCGCCCCGACCCGTTTGGCGTCCGCCTGCAACTTGATCAGGTTCGACTGCAACACCCACTCGCAGGAATCATGATCACTCTTGTTGAAACCATTGGTACCCAGATCACTGATCACCTCCCGGCGCAGCAACTGCTGAGTCCCCTGCGGCCCATTGCCGGCCAGATAAAACTTCACACTGCCATCCAGCCGCCCGGCCCGCAGCGCGTCCGACACGACGGTTTCGAACGGCATGTACATGAGGTTGGTGGCATGGCTGGCGCCCGGTAACAGAGCGAAAAGCGTGGCGGCGATCAGAGCTTTCACTTGCATGGTCATCTCCTTGACGGTGAAAGAGAAGCGCGAGTGGTCGAGCGATCAGGCTCGCAGTTCTGCCAGGCCGTTGATGGCCGGCTTCAGCGAGTGTAGATGCTGCTTGATCAGCGCAAATGAAAAGGGCGCCGAATGGGCGCCCTTTGTCGTTTCTGGCGGTTACTGAACCTTGGCCAGATCACCCTTCAACGCAACACCGGCCATGATCGCGCCGGCGTGGCATTCGTAGGTCTGCGCGTCCTTGCGCTCGTTGCTCTTGTAGAAGCTGACGATGTTGGTCACGGCATTGGCGCCGGCGCTTTTTGCGGCCTGGTGCAGGCTGATGATGGCCGACTGTGCAACCCATTGGCAGGCTTCGGCGTCGGACTTGTTGAAGGCGTTGGTCTTCTTGTTGGTCACGGCGCCGGGGCTGATGACGCTGACTTTCCCGGCCGGGGTGTTGCCGGCCAGGTAGAACTTGACGCTGCCATCGATTTTTCCGGAACGCGTGGCTTCGGCGACGGCTTTGTCGAACGGCAGGTAAACCGCCGTGTCACGGGCCTGGCTGACGGTCGGCAGGGCGCAGAGCAGCAGGGTGGCGACAGCGAGTTTCTTGAAGTGCATGGAGGTCTCCTTGACCCGGATTAATTCGGTTGCGGCCAGCGGCGGAAAATCAACGAGGTGTTGACGCCACCAAAAGCAAAATTGTTGTTCATCACGTAGTCGTGGTGCATCTGGCGAAATTCGCCGCGCAGGTAATCGAGTTTGCCGCAGTGCGGGTCGACCTCGTCGAGGTTGAACGTGTGCACGTACTGGTCGCTGTTGAGCATTTCGATGCTGAACCACGATTCCAGCGCTCCGCAGGCACCAAGGGTGTGGCCGAGGAAGCTTTTCTGCGAGCTGATCGGCATGCGCTCGCCGAACAGGCTGCTGGTCGCCAGTGTTTCGGCAATGTCGCCCTGTTCTGTAGCGGTGCCGTGACCGTTGACGTAGCCGATCGCGTCCGCCGTCAGCCCGGCGTCTTCCAGCGCCAGCTCCATCGCGCGGCGCATGGTCACTTGCTCCGGGCGGGTGGTGTGCTGGCCGTCGGCGTTGCTGCCGAAACCGACGATCTCGGCGTGGATGTGCGCACCGCGGGCGAGGGCGTGTTCGAGCTCTTCGAGGACCAGCATGCCGCCACCTTCACCGATCACCAGACCATCGCGGCCCTTGTCGTACGGGCGCGGGCTGGTCTGCGGCGCATCGTTTTTCAGGCTGGTGGCGTACAGCGCGTCGAAGACCATGGCTTCGGTCGGGCAGAGCTCTTCGGCACCGCCGGCGAGCATCAACGGCAGGCGCCCGAACTTGATCGCCTCGTAGGCATAACCGATGCCCTGGCTGCCGCTGGTGCAGGCGCTGGACGTCGGAATCAGGCGCCCGGTGAGGCCGAAGAAGATGCTGATATTCGCAGCGGTGGTGTGCGGCATCATCCGTACGTACGAGTTGGCGTTAAGCCCCTCGGCCACCGAGTTGAGCAGCATGTTGCCGAAGGCCTTGATCTCGTCGGTGCTGCCGGTGGACGAGCCGCAGGCCACGCCCATGCGCCCGTCCTTGATCGATTCATCGCCGAGCAAACCGGCATCGGCGAGGGCTTTTTCCGCCGCGCCGACCGCCAGCCGTGACACCCGGCCCATGCTGCGCAGTTGTTTGCGCGTCCAGTGCGCGGGCACGACAAAATCATCGATCGGCCCGGCCAGGCGCGTATTGAGTTCGCTGAAGCGATCCCACTCGTCCATCCGGCGGATGCCGCTGCGGTTGGCGGCGAAATTGCCGGCGATGGTCTGCCAGTCACTGCCCAGCGAAGTGATGCCGGCCATGCCGGTGACGACGACGCGCTTCATCAGCACAAGCCTCCGTTGACCGCCAGGACCTGGCGGGTGATGTACGAGGCTTCCGCCGACATCAGGAAATTCACCGCACTGGCCACCTCTTCAGGTGTGCCCATGCGTTGCGCGGGGATCATTTTCATCAGTTCTTCCACCGGCACGTTTTCGTCGAGCATTGCGGTGTCGATCAGACCGGGCGCGACGCAGTTAACGGTGATTTTGCGCTTGCCCAGCTCGATCGCCAACGCCTTTGCCGCGCCGATCACGCCGGCCTTCGAGGCGCTGTAGTTGACCTGGCCACGGTTGCCGATCAACCCCGAGACGGAAGTGATGCAGACAATGCGACCGGCGGCGCGACGACGGATCATCGGCATCATCACCGGGTGCAGGACGTTGTAGAAACCGTCGAGGTTGGTGCGCAGCACCACGTCCCAGTCGTCATCGCTCAGCGCGGGGAATGCGCCGTCGCGGGTCAGCCCGGCGTTCAACACCACGCCGTAATAGGCGCCATGGGTTTCGACGTCGGCTTCCAGAATGCTTTTGCAGGTTGCACGGTCGGCAACGTCGAATTGCAGGATGCGCGCCTGGCGCCCCAGCGCTTGGATTTCAGCCTGCACCGCTTGCGCCTCAGTCACGCCGCTGCGGCAATGCAGGACAATGTCGTGGCCGGCTTGCGCCAGGCGCAGGGCAATGGCGCGGCCGATGCCACGGCTGGAGCCGGTGACCAGTACGGATTCAGTCATCGTTCGACTCCTTTTTTTGCACAAGATAATCAGCCGCTTCAGGCGGACGGAACACATTCAACCGGGCAGTCGCTGCGATGCCGGGGGCGTTGATATGGCATTCGAAAACGCCCATGCCGTTGTCGTCTTCCAGTGAGCGGATGCCATGAATGGTCAGCTCGCTGCCCACGGGAAACGCGGCGACGTTGCACTCGAACTTGCGTGTGCCGAGCAGGAAACCCAACTCCACCGCATTGCCTTTCTGGCGGGCGTGGCAACCGGCGAAGGCGGCGACGCTTTGCGCCATCAGCTCGACGCCGACCCAGGCCGGCAGACTGCCGTCGGGCAGGTTGAACAGGCCGTCAGGCTTGACGGTGAGCCGGGTGAAAATCTGCTCATCGTCGAAACTGAGGATCGTATCGATCAGGATTATGTCGCCGGCGTGGGGCAGCAGTTCGGCGAGCGGCCAATCGGTCATGGGGCGTCTCCGATAATCAGGCTGACGTTGTTGCCGCCGAAGGCAAACGAGTTGCTCATCAGGTAGCGGGGTGCAATGGACGACAGGCGTTGGCTCGCGGTCACCCATTTCAGCGGTGGCAGAGCGGGGTCTGCCTGGCCGTCCCAGACGTGCGGCGGCAAGGCGTGATCGATGTTGTCGGCGCTCAGGCTCAGCCAGCAGAACGCCGCTTCCAGCGCGCCGGCCGCACCGAGGGTATGACCGGTCAGCGGTTTGGTCGAGGAGCAGGCGACGCCGTCGGGGAACAGCGCGGCCACCGCCAGGCTTTCCATGGCGTCGTTGTGTTGGGTGGCCGTGCCGTGCAGGTTCAGATAGTCGATCTGATCGGCCTGCAGTCGGGCGCGGCCCAGGGCTTTTTGCATCGCTTGCAGGGCGCCGCGACCGCTCGGCTCCGGAGCGGAAATGTGATGCGCATCGGAGCTGGCGCCCGCGCCGAGCAGGGCGATGGCCGGGCCGTCGCCTTGCTGTTTGCTCATCAGAAACAGCACGGCCGCCTCGCCGATGTTGATGCCGTTGCGATTGGCCGAGAACGGATTGCAGCGCTCGTCCGATACCGCCTCCAGCGACGAGAAACCGTTGAGCGTCAGTTTGCACAAGCTGTCGACGCCGCCGCACAGCACCGCGTCGCACAGGCCCAGATCGAGCAGGCGCTGGGCGCTCATCAGTGCGCGAGCGCTGGAGGTGCACGCGGTGGAAATCACGTAGGTCGGCCCGCTCAGTTGCAGCCAGTCGGCGAGGAAGTTGGCCGGGGCGCCGAGTTCCTGTTGTCGATAGTCGTACTCGGCCGGGAATTGCTGTTCGCGAATGAAATGCGCCAGGCCACGGCTGGCTTCGTCGATCCCCGAGGTGCTGGTGCCAAGCACCACGCCGATACGTTCGCGGCCATACATGTGGATCGCCTGGTCGATGTCATCGCGAATCTGCAACGCGGCTTCGAGCAACAGCTGATTGTTGCGACTGCTTTGCTCTGCGAGTTGCGGAGGAATCGGCGCCAGCTCACCCCGCACCGCCGCCACAGGCAATTCACGCTCCGGCACCCAGCCAGGCTCGCGACGCATGCCCGAGCAGTCGCCGGCAAACAGATGGCGTGCGACTTGCGACTTGTCGCGACCCAGCGAGCAGATCACGCCGAGGGCATTCAGGTAAGCAGTCATGGCGTCGATTCACTCAGCGGAGAAACGCGATAGTGCGGGCCTTGGGGCAGGTTCAATTCGAAGCTCGACGGTTGTGCATAACGCACGTTCCAACGTGCTGGCAGGGAGCGTTGCTGACCCTGTTGCACGGCCGCAGGATAGTTGCGCAACAGCTCGCCCGACGGCGTCAGCGCGAACAGCAGCGCGGCAAACAATTCCCGGGCCTCCGGGTTTGGCGGCAGCAGACCATCGGCCTGCCACTGCCTGTCGATCAATTGCTGACGCGCCAGGGGAATGCCCAGCGGGTCCATCATCGACCAGCGAATGCCGGGGCCTTCGCGCTGGATCACCAATAGCCAGTCCTGGCGTTGCCCGGCTTGCTCGCGCTCGATGTGCAGTTGCAGGGGTAGGGGCAATGTCGGGTTGCCTGCTGGCAATGGCGCGTGACTGGCGCAGGCACTCAATAAAAGCACTATGCAAAACACAAAAAGTCGCCACACCCTGGACCCTGTGGGAGCTGGCTTGCCAGCGATGGCGGCGGCACATCGAGCATTGGGGTTGACTGATACACCCCAATCGCTGGCAAGCCAGCTCCCACAAGGTTCCAGGTGTGCAGGTTGACGGTGTTGCATCAGATAGCGCCCTCAAGCGGCTTGCGCGCCACGACGTTGACCAACGTCTCTTCGCGCTGCCCAAACGGCTTCGGCTTGCGCAATCCAGACCGCTCCAGCAAGCCAAAATCCTTCGACCGGCTCCACCACAGATACGGGTACGAGACGTTCTGCTCGGCAAACTCGAAACCCTGCCCGCGAATCATCTCAAGGTACTGCGCGGCACTCTTCTGCACGTGCATCGGATGGCGGAACAACCAGCGAATTACCCAGGTATCAATGTAAGCCTCGGTGGACTCGGCGAACAGCAGATAACCGCCGGGTTTGAGTACGCGATAAAACTCGGCCAGCGCTTGTTCCTGCTCGACCAGATGATGAAAGGTCTGGTGACAGAACAGCAGGTCAACGCTGGCGTCCGCGACATTGAGTGTCGCGCAATCGCTGCCGATCAGTTCGACGTCCAGGCCCTGACGCGCCGCTTCTTCGCCGCTCAGTACAAGGCTGTGTGGATCGGCGTCAACGCCGATCAGGCGTTGCGGGGCAAAGGTCTGGCGCAGATGAGCGAACGACTTGCCCTGGCCGCAACCGGCGTCGAGCAGCACCGGATGCTCCGGCAGCGCTTCGCTGAACAGCCCGCGCAAGTCATTGATCGCCACGCGTAACACATGGTGCTGCCAGGTATGGCTGCGCAGGAACCAGAAGCCGAAACGGGTTTCCTCGACGTAGCTGTCGCTCAAGTAATTCATGTGGCGTCCTTTGCACAGAGTTCGGAAATCATCTTCAAGCGACGGCGCGCTTCGCTGACAAACGGGTTGCGCTCATCCCAGGCGTAACCGGCGAGGATCGAGCAGATCATCCGGCGAATCTCGGCCTGGCTGTCCTCGTAGAAAATCACGTCCTGAAAGGTGCCCGCGTACCAGCCTTCGACGTAGCAGCGGAACGTGTCGACGCCGCGCTTCAGCGGCTCGGCGAACTCGCTCTGCCAATCGACCGTTTCGCCTTGCAACTGCCGATGCAGTACCGCCGCCGCCATGCTCGCCGAACGCATGGCGATGGTCACACCGGAGGAGAACACCGGGTCGAGGAATTCCGCGGCGTTGCCCAGCAGTGCGAAACCCGGGCCATGCAAGGTTTTGACGTTGGCTGCGTAGCCGCCGAGGGTGCGCGCCGGGGTGTCCCACACGGCGTTGTTCAGCACGCCGGCGAGGCTTGGGGTTTCGGCAATGAAGCTGCGCAGGCAGGCGTCGAGGTCGGCATCGCGACCGGCAAAATGCTCGGCGGCAGCGACCACGCCTACCGAGCAACGACCGTTGCTGAACGGGATCGTCCAGAACCAGACATCACGATGCTCCGGATGGGTGGTGACGAGGATTTTTTCGCGGTCGAACGCCGGGTGGTCGATGTGATCTTCGACGTGGGTGAACACCGCTTGGCGCACCGGGAAGTTCGACGGTGCTTCCAGATCGAGCAGGCGCGACAGCACGCGACCGTAACCGCTGGCATCCAACACGAAATCCGCTTCAACGCGGTATTCGCTACCGTCTTCGCGGCGCACGTCGAGGCGCGGTTTTGTCCGGTCGAAATCGACGCTGACGATGGCATCGCCATAACGAATCTCGGCGCCTTGCAGGGCGGCTTGATCCGCCAGCAGCTTGTCGAAATCGGCGCGCTGCACCTGGAAAGTACTCGGCTTGCCTTCGCTGAAGGTGTCGCTGAAATCGAACGCACTGTAGCGCTCGCCCCAGGCGAACGCAGCACCGGTCTTGCGCTGGAAACCGGCGGCATTGACGGCCTCGAGCATGCCGGCCTCCTCGACGAAATCCAGGCAATGGCTGAGCAGGCTTTCACCAATGGAAAAGCGCGGAAAGTGCTGGCGTTCAATCACCAGTACATCGTGGCCCTTGCGCTTGAGCAATGCAGCAGCGATAGCGCCGGAGGGGCCTGCGCCGATGATCACGACCTGACGGGATTCCATTTCAACGATTGGCACGCGAGCTCCGGGGCAAATGATGTTCAAGGTTAAGCGGGGCGCGATGCAGGCCGATCACGGCCGGCAACAGCGTTGCGATCAGACCCATCAGCATCAGCGCGAAATACAGCGCCGGGGTGATGAGTTGTTGTTGCAGCAATAAATTCAGAAAGACGATTTCGCTCAGGCCACGGATGTTCAGCAGCACGCTTTCGCGCCAGCGGCTGGCGCCCTCGAACGAGGCGCCGGCCCAACCGAGGCCGAGCCAGTTGCCGAGCAGTTTACTGGCGATCGGCAACAGCAGCAGCGCCGCCCATTGCAGTGCGCCGAGGCTGGCGAGGGCGCCGTGCACATCGATCTGGACGATGCCGAAAGTGAGGATCAGCGGGATCGCGATCCACGTCTGCAAACGGCTCATCCAGCGCGCCGGCAACGGCAGCACCAGCGGCACTTTCAGCGCGGCCATGCACAGCAGATAGCCGACGCCGAAGATCAACGCATTGAGCTTGTAATGCTCGGCCATCACCAGCAGGGCGAAAAAACCGAGGCTGTAGGTCAGCGGCCGGCGCACCCCGACCACACGCAGCAACAGCGGCACGCACGCGAGCCCCAGCGGCAGCAACAGACTACTCAGGTGCAAACTGCCCTGAGCGAGGCCGAACACGGTCCAGCAGGTGAGGTCGATCAGGATCGCTGTCTGCACCAGCCGTCGGGTTGCGGCGGGCGGGTAGTCGATATGGCGCAGATACAGGTACAGCACCGGGATCGCGGTAATCGCGAACACGAGGCCGATCGCCAGCGAGTTCAGCCACGGTTGCGCCGGCAACAGCCAGGCCGCGACGGCGACACCGCAGGCAAACGGCACGGCGAAACTCGGCAGCGCGATTTTCACGCTCTGGCGATCCAGGCGCAGGTCAATCACGTCACTGAGGATATGCCCGAGCAGCACGGCAAAACTCAGGCTGTAGAGGTTTTTCAACCAGTCTGGCGCGATCAGGGCAGCGCCGCTGAGCTGCCAGCCCGGCTCGATCCAGAAATACATCAACAGCGGCAGGCCGAAGCTCGCCAGCAGCAACTGGCTGACAATCGGGATCAGACCGAAGTGGCGACCGACACGGGTGGCCACGGCAAACAACGCCAAGGCCAGTAACCAGAACGCAACGACCATCATGTTGCCGACTCGGTGGCGCTGACGGCGTGTGGCTGGCGTCCGGCCCACGGCGCGAGCATGAAGCTGAAGGCCAGGCCGAGGCTGACCGACAAGCCGAAGTTGCTCACTGCCGGCGTGCTCGAAACCGCCAGCAGACCAAACGACAACCATGTCGTCAGCGCTGCCAGCAAGGTGCCCAGCAGACTGACCGCCGCGCCGCCGACCTGTTCGCGCATGAGGATGGCGTAATCGACGCTGATCGCCGTCACCAGCAGCAGGCCGAACAGGCTGAACAGGGTCAGCGGCTGGCCGAGCCAGCC
>NZ_AKJD01000009.1 GCF_000282515.1 Pseudomonas sp. GM80 | reverse complement strand
GTTCCGATGACTGGCGTGCTCCGGTCGTTTAATTACGGCTGATGGTTGTACCGCCTCGGCCGGTTTCGCCGGTCGAGGCACCTTCACGACTCAAAGAATTTTTGCCACTCGATCCTTATCGATCGGGCGCGGATCGCAGCATTGCGCGAGGAACAAGGGATGTTCTCACCGGCCAACCAGCCTCATTTCAATCTGACCATCGATGGCATCGACAGCGATTTCCAGGTGCTGTCATTCACCGGTCGCGAGGCGCTCAACACCCCCTTTGAATTCGAGTTGGAACTGGTCAGTGAAAAGGCCTCGATCAACCTCGAAAGCGTGCTGCACAAACTGGCGTTTCTTCAGCTGTCGCCGAGCGGCACCGGCATTCACGGGCTGGTCTATAGCATTGCCCAAGGCGAGGCGGGCAAACGCCTGACCCGCTACAAGATCTCCCTGCGCCCGCAACTGGCGTACCTCGCGCACCGGGTCAACCAGCGCATCTTCCAGCAGATGACCGTGCAGCAGATCATCAGCCAGGTCTTGGAAGAACACGGCATCCTCGCCAGCGATTACCACTTCCAGCTCAGCGCGATTTATCCCGAGCGCATTTACTGCGTGCAGTACGACGAGTCGGACCTGGATTTCATCCAGCGCCTGTGCGAGGAGGAGGGGATTCATTACCACTTCCAGCACACCGCCAGCGGCCACAAACTGACCTTCGGCGATGACCAGACGGTGTTCCCGAAACTGGTGCCAGTGGCCTATCAGCAGGACTCCGGGCTGGTCGCCGACAAACCGGTGATCAAGCGTTTCGGCCTGCGTCTGGCTACCCGTACCAGCCGCACCACGCGGCGCGATTACGACTTCGTCAAACCGAAGATCGAGCTGGAAAGCGACGCCAAAAGCAGCGCCCAACCGGACCTCGAAGACTACGATTACCCCGGCCGTTTCGTCGACCGCGAGCGCGGCAAGCATCTGGCCAATCGCGCGCTGGAACGCCATCGCAGCGACTACCGTCTGGCCGAAGGCAACAGCGATCAACCGATTCTGGTCAGCGGGCATTTCCTCGCCCTGACCGAGCACGCCAACCCGACCTGGAATGACTTGTGGCTGCTCACCGAAATCTTCCACGAAGGCAAACAGCCGCAGGTGCTCGAAGAGTCGGTGACCAGCGACACCACTGACAACAAAGACGACTTCCACCAGGGCTACCGCAACCGCTTCAGCGCGATCCCGTGGGACGTGCCTTACCGTCCGCCGCTCGATCACCCGAAACCAAAAGTCCTCGGCACACAGAGTGCGGTGGTCTGCGGCCCCGAAGGTGAAGAGATCTACTGCGACCAGTACGGCCGAGTGAAGGTGCAGTTCTTCTGGGACCGCGAAGGCAAGCACGACGACATGACCAGTTGCTGGATGCGTGTGGCGTCGAGCTGGGCAGCGGAAACCTTTGGCTCGATCAACATCCCGCGGGTCGGCATGGAGGTGTTGATCACCTTCCTCGAAGGCGATCCCGATCAGCCGCTGATCACCGGTTGCCTGTACCACGGCGCGAATCTGCCGCCGTACAAACTGCCGGATTTCAAGACCCTGGCCACGGTCAAGAGCAAGGAATACAAGGGTAGCCGCGCCAATGAATTACGCATCGACGACACCACCAGCGAGATCAGCATCGCGCTGCGCAGTGACCACGGTGCGAGTGCGATCAACCTCGGTTACCTGACCCATCCACGCCCGAGCGGTGGGCAGCCGCGAGGAGAGGGTTTTGAGTTAAGAACTGACCGCCACGGTGCAGTGCGTGCCGGCGCCGGTCTGTTGATCACCACCGAGCCGCGCCCGAACGAATCCAAGCACCACAAGGATCTGCCGGAAACCGCCGAGCGCCTCGCGACGGCCAGCGATCAGCAAGACGGTTTTGCGGTGCAGGCCAAAGAGCTTCAGGCTCAGGAGGCGGGTGATCAGGACGACGTGGCCAAGGCATTGCACGCCCAGCATCAAGGCGTGCTCGGCTCGGGACCGGCGAACCTCACCGCCAACGAGTTCCCCGAGTTCACCGAACCGCATCTGGTCCTCGCCAGCCCGGCCGGCATCGCCCTGACCACACCGCGCTCCAGCCACATCGCCACCGGCGAACACTTGGCGTTGAGCAGCACCGGCCACACCAGCCTGTCGATCGGTAAACGCCTGCTGGCCAGCGCCAGTCGCGGCATGCGCCTGTTCGTGCAGAGCATGGGCTGGCGTCTGGTCGCGGCCTCCGGTGACATCGATGTGCGCGCACTGAAGGACAGCATCAATCTGCTGGCCAAGCTCAACATCACCGCCAACGCCGACCGCATCACCATCACCGCGAAAACCGAACTGGTGATTCAGGGCGGCGGCAGCGCCACCACCTACAACGCCGGCGGCATCACCCACGCCACCAGCGGCCCGTACACCGCGCACGCGGCGAACTTTGCCTACACCGGTGCGAAAAGTCTCGCCGGGGTGTTCCCGGAACCGCCGAAACCGGGCAAGGGCAATCTGGAATTGTTCAACCAGTACGCCGGGCGCCAAGGCATCAAGGAAGGCGATTACGAAGTCATTGATGCCTTGGGCAAAAGCATCAAGGGCAAGCTCGACGGCAAGGGTTTCGCCAGCGTCGCCGGCGCTGCACCAGGACCGGCGCGCGTGCTGTTCGGCAAGGACCCGGCGGACACCTGGAGTGATGGCAGCTACATCGGTAAGCCGGAATGGCCGTTGAATCCGCCGGGTGCCGAAGACGTGCCGAGTCAGGTGCAGGCGATGGTCGCACAGGTGTTGCCGAGCAAGAGCTGGGACATGTTGGAGAAGGGCAAGGGCATGGCGCAAACAGGGATGAGTGCAATGCAGGCGGCGCAAGGTGCGATGCAAACAGCACAGCAGGTGAAAGGTGTGGTGCAGGGTGGGGTGGCCGGATTGCCGAAGTTGGCGAGTGCGTCGGGGATTCTGGGGGCGGCGAGCAAGGCGGGCAATTTGCCGAGTCTGCCCGCACCTAGTCTGCCAAAACCTTCCTTGAAAACCCCGGGCCTGTTGGCGGGTGAGATGCTGTCATGACAACGGAAACGATTTCAGTCAAAGGAGTGACGCAATGAAAGACGCTATTCGTTTGGGGGACTCCACCACCCACGGTGGCAAGGTGCTCGAAGCCTTCTCTCAAACCGACCTCAATGGCAAGCCGATTGCCGGGGTCGGTCACAAGGTCAGTTGCCCGTTGTGCAAGGGGATTTTCCCGATTGCCGAGGGCAGCAGCACTTACTCCGTCGATGGCACACCTATCGCGCTCGACGGCATGAAAACCGCCTGCGGGGCCGCGCTGATTGCAAGTGGTCCCAAAGGGGCCGTAGTCAGCTGAAGTTCGAATTCACGTTTTGATTCTGTACCTCCAAGAGGCAGGCCTCATACCTGTTTTTGAGAGGTGTTCAACAATTGTGCATAAAGGCTGGGGCTGCTGGCCGGTGAGTTGCTGTCATGACAAATGAAACTGCTGTTGCAAAGAAACGAGAACCGCAGGTTGCGGTCGCTCCTCTCAATACCATCGACATCAAGGATGTCGGTCGCGGGGCGGCGAAGTTTGATGCTTGGCTGCAGTCTCTCAGCGGAGGTGTGGTTACGCTTGAACGGGTCAAAAACGTCGCTGGTGCGTTGCCGGTGGTAGGCAACATCATGGCGTTGGTCGATGCGCTCGGCGACATCGTTACCCTTGCCAAAAGCAAGCAGAGGGAGGTACTGGACTGGGTGAGTCTGGGCATCAACCTGATAGGTGTATTGCCTGCACCGCCTACCATGGCATCGGCGCGGATGACGTTGCGCCCGACGTTATCGCTGGTGCGCCAGGAACTGCGCAATAGCGCAAAGGCGCTATTGGGTGACTCACTGATCGAAGTGCTGATCGGGCATTTGAACGCGACCATCGTTGGCACCATCGACGACTTTGTAAAACAGGCTCAACCCAAGCTTGCGTCAATTCTTGATGATGCCGGAAAGCTTGGACATGACGCTGTCAACGAGATTGCCAAAGGCCTAGAGGCTGTTGTCAATGGCAAGCTCGACGCCAAGGGCGACATGAAGGCTGCAAGTGCAAAAATGAGCGCCGCTGGCAGTCAGTTTCTACATGATCCCAAGGCGTCCATCAGTAATTTTCTTGGCGCTACCTACAGCGCCTACAAGGCTGCGGGAAAGGGTGTGGCCAACAGCGCAGCGAAGAATCTGCTGCCGGAAAATGCCAAGACATTGGTATTAACCAACACCTCGATGCTGCGCACTTTGGGTGTCGAATTACAAACCCAAATGAAGAAGCTCGGCGATCCTGGCGTCCAGCATTCTATTGGTTGGCTGTTGCAAATGCTTGCCGGCTCCGTGCTTACCTGGCGCAAGCGTCAAGCTCATGGACAAGGTGCAAGTGTCAAACCGGGCACCACCTCCAAAGCTCAGCGCAAGGCGGGTGAAGGGCGTTTGGAAGCAACCAGTCAACAAGCGCCGGCAACCAGTAACTGTAACAGTTGTAAAAACGCGGTAATGCCCGCAACCCAGCACAGCATCAGTTTTGCATTGGGCTCAGAATCACTCAGCCATACCGACTTCAGTTTGCCCGGTTCATTCCCGATCGAGTGGACGCGAACATACAGTTCACGTCTGGCTGAGTATGACCAAAGTGAACTCGGTGCTCGCTGGATCACAGCGCTGACCACGCGTTTTGATTGCCGTAGTGATGGCGTGACTTTTCACGACGCTGACGGCCGCAGCCATGATTTCCCGCTCCCCAAAATCGGGCTCTCTCACTACGACGCGATTGAAAACATCACGTTGGTAAGGGCCAGCGAGGATCAGTTGGTGCTATGCCGTGGATTCGAGCGCAAGGAAACTTATCTGCGCCGGGGCCAGCGTTACGTTCTGACGGGCGTTGAGCTGCGCAATGGCGCTGGGATGATGCTGCATTACGAGCATCGTCACGGAAAGGATTCAGTGCTGTCCGACCTGATCACTTACCAGGATGATATTGCAGAGGTTCAGGCCCACCTGGGGACGATGATTGATGGGCAGGGCCGCTTGACCGGACTCTGGGAAATTCGAGACGGTGCGCCTCAACGTCAACTGTGCGCTTATCAATATGGGGACACTGGTGATCTTCTGCTGGCTCAGGATGAGAATGGGGCAAGCCGAGTTTATGAGTATCAGCATCACTTGATTACTCGTTACACGGATCGCACTGGCCGTGGCATGAATCTGCAGTGGCAAGGACAGGATGCAAAGGCTCGCGCTGTGCGCGAGTGGGCGGATGACGGTAGCTTCGACACCCGCCTGGAATGGGACGAAAACATTCGACTGACCTATGTCACCGATGCCCACGGAAACGAAACCTGGCACTACTACGACATCCTTGGCTACACCTATCGCATTCGACATCCGGATGAGCGTTCGGAATGGTTCTTCCGCGATGAGGCCAAGAATCTGATCCGTCATGTTCACGCCAGTGGCAGCGAAGAGCGGTATAGCTACGATGAGCGTGGCAACGTGCTTGAACATATCCGGGCTGATGGCAGCGTAATGCATTACGCCTATGACGATCTGGATCAACTGATCAAAGTCAGTGATGCCGAGGGTGGCCAATGGCAGCGCGCATACGATGATCGTGGCAACCTGATCGAAGCCATCGATCCGCTGGAAAACAAAACCGAATATGCCTACAACTCAGCGGGTTTGGTGACGGGGGTCAAGGACGCCCTTGGCAACGAACAAAAGCTCGATTACAACGATGCCGGCCAATTGGTGGAGTATGTCGACTGCTCAGGGAAAACCAGCTGTTGGGAATACAACGAACGTGGGCAGATGATTTGTTACACGGACGCGGCAGGTAACAGTACCGAGCATGAGTACAAGGCAGGGCACTTGGTGCTCACCAAGCATCCCGACAAAACCGAAGAGCGTTTTCAACACGATGCAGAAGGCCGGCTACTGGCTTATACGGATGGATTGGGTCAGTGCACGAGCTGGAGTTATACCGCGGCCGGTTTAATTGGCGAGCGGGTCGATGCGTGCGAACAGACGTTGCGTTATCACTGGGATCGTTGTGGACGGTTACTGGTGCTGGAAAATGAAAACGAAAAGCGTGCTCAGTTCCAGTATGACTCTCTAGGGCGTTTGTTGCAGGAGACCTGTTTCGATGGGCAAATTACCCGTTATGGCTATGACGCTGTTACTGGGCGACTAGCCAATACCGTCACCGGCAGCAGGCGCATTGCCTGGAGCTTCGATGCCATGGGCCGATTGGCCGAGCGTTCAGCGTCTTTAGGCGATCAAACGCAGCGCGAAAGTTTCGCTTATGACGGCAATGGCAACCTTACCGAAGCCTCCAATGCAGATAGTCGCTTGCAGTGGTTCCATGATGCTGCGGGTAATCTGCTGCGCGAGCACCAACACTATCTGGGGCTGGAGAAGTCGACAATCGCGGTATGGCGACACGAGTACGACGCGTTGAATCAGCGTATCGCCACTATTCGTCCGGACGGGCATAGGGTCAGCTGGTTAACCTATGGGAAAGGGCACTTGCTTGGGCTTCGCCTGGACGAGCACGAATTGCTCGGATTTGAGCGTGATGATCTGCACCGGGAAATCGCACGTCATCAAGGCAACCATTTACTTCAAACGCAACAGTGGGATCCGGTTGGGCGACTGCAGCAGCAGATGTTGGGTCGCAGCGATGATAAGACCACTCTGCTAAAACGCGATTATCAATACGACGCGGCCGGCCAGTTGACTGACATCAATGATAGCCGTCGCGGTCCGCTCGCTTATCGTTACGACCCCGTGGGCCGACTGTTGAGTGCTGCCAGCCGACTCGGCACAGAAACGTTCGCATTCGATCCGGCCGGTAATTTGCTGGACAAGGCCAATGAGGAGGATCGGCGTCCGCTGTCTGTAGACGCTCCTCGCAGTAAGCGGCTCGACAATCTTTTGAGAGAGTATGCAGGGACACACTACGAGTACGACGATCGCGGCAATCGGACGCTTCGCTGGCACGACGGTCGTTACAGTCGAATGCGGTGGGATCTGTTTGATCGTCTAGCGCACTTCGAAGACGGACGTTTGTCCGTTGACTACGCCTATGACGCACTGGGACGGCGTCTCTATAAAAATTCTGTCGCCTATTGTAAACAACGGCCTGAGGCGGGCTCCGAATGGAACCGAAACGAGTATGCACGCAAGCAGCTTGAGCTCGGCTGTGGCTTTACGCTGTATGGTTGGGACGGTGACAACCTTGCGTGGGAAAGCAGTCGTGGTCAGGTCGACGGAGGCCTCGGTCGTACGGTTCACTACATCTATGAACCTGACACTTTTGTTCCCGTTGCTCAGGCGCTTCGACATCAGTTCATTAACCTTTTGACTCAGGTCGAGCACGCTGGCGATTTCAATCTCGAAGAAGATCCGTTGTGGAATTACAGCCCGTCTGCGCAACCTCTGGATGTGTTGGCCTGGTATCAGTGTGACCATCTGGGAACACCTCAGGAGCTGACGGATCAGCAAGGAGATATCGCCTGGAGTGCCCAGTACAAGGCATGGGGTGAAGTTCAAGAAACTCGTTCTCGATTTGCGCAGCAGGTCGGTCTGACCAATCCAATCCGCTTCCAGGGCCAGTATCATGACCCCGAGACCGGGCTGCATTACAATCGTTATCGGTACTACGACCCGCTGATTGGGCGATTTATCGGCAAAGACCCGATCAGTTATGCGGGTGGACTGAATCTTTATGAATATGCGCCTAATCCTGTTAGCTGGGTTGATCCGCTGGGGTTGGCGCGGGACACTGCCAAAAAGGCTGCAGATGCTGCACTGAAAAAGGGTAAGACCACAGGCGCCGCTTCGGAACTACGTACCGGTGGCAAAGTGTTTGTAGGGGTGAGTGGATCGAGATATCCAGTTCATCCCAAGGTCAGGAAAGCCCTAAAAGCTGTGCCGAAGGATCAACGTGAGCCATGGCATGGTAAGTGTGCAGAAATCGAGTGCTTGAGCCGATCCTATGACGCGGGAATGGATCCCGCGGGCGGTACAAGCGAAGCCGTCAATATTGGTACCTCGGGCAAGGGGCATGGAACCGCTAAAAAGGCGTGTCGCTCCTGTAGCTCCGTACTCACAACACTTGGAGTCCACCATGATTAGTCATGAGCAAATCGTTCATTTTTCAGAGCAGTTGAGTAAAGGTAAGGCTGAAGCCGAAGCGGCTCGGAACATAATGAAGTTTATGTGCGCGGGCGTAGGTTTGGTTCTTCAGGACGAAGAAGTGTCCCCAATTGTCAAAAGCGCGTTTGCAGCTGCGCACAAATACTGGTTTGAAGGGGGAAAAAATGAAAAGGAGTTGAATGCTGCCAGAGTTAAATGCTGGGATTTTCTGGAAGCGAAAGGGCGCGATGTCGACATTGAAGATAACGAGGACGCTGTTGTAAGAGCCTTATTTTGCGTCATGTATCCTGACAGAGTTTCCGATGAGGATTTCGTGCAGGAGTCTTTTGAGTGGTTTTTCGAGATGATCAACAGGGTTGGCGATTTCAGTCAGGCGTTTGAAAAGCTAGCTACGAAAGTAGTCCTCGACAGAGGGGCGTGATCAGAAAGGGGCTAAGCACTGCAATCAAGTACGTCGATGGGGTAGGCAGTAGTGATCAATAGATCGCCATTCGAAGGATAACGGCCTTAACTACCGTCGGTGAGCGTCGGTGAGCGTCGGTGAACCTTGAAGCTACTCCATTCTTGGTACGATTCGTAAAGGTAATCGCTTTAGCGAACCTTTACGGATATCTGGCTTGTTCGCTCTTAGCCGAAAAACTGGCACTTATTCAGTCTCGAAACTTCTCACTCAGCTGTAAATGCCAGCTTAGGAGGGCGTTGACGATGTGATCTCAACCCGCATCTGTTCACGCTCTAATGCCTCGACACCCTTCGCCGCTCTTTGTGAACGTGCCTCACCAAGAGCGCGAACAGCTATCTGTGCTGGCTATTTGCCGTTAAAGTGACACGAGCCACGTAGTTTTTTGCAAGGATGCTGTTCGTATGGTTTCAGTGACGCTACCCAAAAGCCTGATTTTTGACCTTGAAGTGGTCCCCGGCAAAGCCAATCAGCCTGACCGCATCTTTATGGTTGGCGCGATGCGTCCTGACACGGGAGAGGAGCTCGAGCATAAGGTCGAAAAGGATCTACCCACCGCCCTTGACGGCCTAGATCGATTAGGACATGGCGCCAGTTTCGTACTTGGCCATAATATCTCCGACCATGACTTGCCGATACTCCAAGAACAGGCCCCGCACCTGGAATTACACAAACTGCCGGTGATCGACACTCTGCGCCTGTCGCCGTTGGCTTTTCCGCAGAATCCTTATCACCGCTTGATCAAAGACTACAAGCTCATTCGTGACAGTCTCAACTCACCACTCTCCGACTGCCGCTCAACGCTGACTTTGTTCAACGACCAGCGCCAAGCATTCGCAACTCTGAACACTAAGCACCAGGTCGAACTGCTCTGCTACCAAGCGCTCCTCGCCTCAACGCCTAAGAGCGACCTGGGATCGTTCTTCGCCTCGATCACTGACCAAGAGCCAAAACACCTCACAGAATTGCGCAGTTTGATTCCCGAGCTGCTAAGCGAGACTGACCCGACCCTCACTCGTGCTCTCAAGGTCTGCAGCACTCGTCTGAGCCAATTGCTGGAAACCGACCTCTTGGACGTGACCTTGCATTGGCCCTTAGCGTATGCGCTGGCTTGGCTGCGCGTCTCGGGCGGCAACTCAGTTCTGGCGCCCTGGGTGCGCCACCAATTTCCCGCGGTCGGTCGACTGATCGCCGAGCTACGCGACGTACCCTGCGGCGACCGCCACTGCGGCTACTGCAGCACTACGCATGATCCTCGCCACGAGCTCAGGCGTTACTTCGCCCCAATTCAGGATTTTCGGACTGAGCCGGACGGGCGCCCCCTACAGCATGACGTAGTGCTGGCGGGTATGCAGGGTAAGCACGTGCTCGGGATTCTCGCTACAGGGGGCGGCAAATCCCTATGCTATCAACTGCCTGCCCTGAACCGTTTTCATCGCAACGGCAGCCTAACAATCATCATCTCGCCGTTGCAGTCACTGATGAAGGACCAGGTCGATGGTCTCCTTGCTCGCAATGTCCAATGTGCTGCGACTTTGAACGGCCTGCTGACCATGCCTGAACGGGCCGAGGTTCTGGAGAGGATCCAGTTGGGAGATGTAGGCATTCTGCTTGTCTCGCCTGAGCAGTTTCGCAACAAGGCCTTTCGCCGTGCAATCACCCAACGCCAGGTCGGCGCATGGATCTTCGACGAAGCGCATTGCCTGTCCAAATGGGGCGCAGATTTTCGCCCCGATTACCTCTACGTTTCGCGTTTCATCAAACACTTCACTGGTGACGGTCAGCTCGCAGCGATCGGCTGCTTTACGGCTACAGCCAAACCTGATGTGCTTGAGGACATCGAACAGCACTTTGAAGAGCAATTGGGTATCACGTTTAAGCGGTTCATCGGTACTCATGAACGTACCAATCTGCATTTCGAAGTCCTGCCTTGTGCCCGTTCAGAGAAGCGCCACCATACTCAGGCGCTGCTTGAAGAGGAGCTACGCGAGAACGAGGGCGGGGCGGTGATTTTCGTGTCTAGCCGCAAAGGTGCTGAAGAACTCGCGGATTTTTTGATCGGCAACGGCTGGGCCTGTAAACATTTTCACGCAGGGCTGGAGCCTCACGAGAAAAAGGACATTCAGGACGCCTTCAAGGCCGCGGAACTTAAGATCATCGTTGCCACCAACGCCTTTGGCATGGGTGTAGACAAATCCGATATTCGTCTGGTGGTTCATGCTGATATTCCGGGATCACTGGAAAACTATTTGCAGGAAGCTGGCCGCGCTGGGCGCGATCAACAACAAGCTCGATGCGTTCTTCTGTATGACGCACAGGATATAGAGAACCAGTTCGGGATGTGCGAAGGGTCGAAGCTGACCCTTCGCGATATTCAGCAGATCTTGCGAAAACTTCGCAGAGAAAGCGATCGACGCAAGGGAGGCAGGCTCGTCATCACAGCTGGCGAAGTATTAATGGATGAGCAGGTCGAGACCAGTTTTGAGGCCGGGGAACGCGATGCTGAAACTAAGGTTGTCACTGCAGTTTCCTGGCTTGAGCGCGGACAATTTTTAAAAAGGGGAGAGAATCAGACCCAGATCTTTCCGGCAAGTCTGAAGCTGACCAAGGAGGAAGCTGACAAGCGTCTGACCGCTGCCAAACTGCCAACCCGACGGTTGGAAGAATTCAAGGCCATTCTGAGTTATCTGTACGAGGCGAGTGCTGATGAGCGTGTAAATACCGACGCCCTGATGGCACTGACCAGCCTCACGTCCGAAGAGGTTGCTGCGACACTGCGCCAGATGGAGGAGTTGGGGATATTAGTCAATGACTCCAAGCTCACTTTATACGTTCGACACGGCGTTGTGTTCCCTTCAACCCAACGCCTGCAAGTGACCTTAAGACTCGAGTCTGCCTTGTTCGATCTGCTGCAGGAGCTGGCGCCGGATGCCGAGAACGGGGAGTGGCAGGATCTCAATGTGCCGCTATTGACCTCGACGCTTAAAACAGCCACTGGCAACAAAGATTTGATACCGCTACATGTCCTGCGACTGCTACGCAGTTTGGCCCAGGATCATGACAGTGAGAGTCAGATGCGCAGCTGCTTCGAACTGCGTCAGATCAGTCAGGATTTCCTCAAACTGCGCATCCGCGGTGGGTACAGCTGGAATGGCATTCAAGGATTGGGTGACCGCAGACGTGCTCTGGCTGCTGTGGTTCTCCCGTTTCTGATTGGCAAATTGCCGGCGGGGTCCCGCAACAAGGATCTGTTGGTCGATACTACGTTCGGCGAGCTCACGAATCTGATTGATCAGGATCTTGAGCTGCGCTCCAGAATCCCGGACGCTCAGCGCCGTAAGGCTATTGAGCACGTACTATTGTACCTGCACAAGCAAGACGTGCTTACGTTGAACCACGGCATGACAGTCATGCGTCGCGCTATGACGATCGAAGTCGACGCGCAAAAACGTACCGGGTATCTCAAGGATGACTACCAGCGCCTTGATGAGCATTACCGAGAAAAACGTATTCAGGTTCACGTTATGCGCGAGTATGCCGAGGTTGGGCTCGGATCAATGCCGGAAGCCCTTGATCTGGTTCAACACTATTTCACGCTAGCCAAACAGGAGTTTATTGACCGCCACTTCGCAAATCGCGAAGAGGTACTTAAGCTAGCCACAAGCGAAGAGTCTTGGCGCAGAATCGTCGAGAGGCTCAGTGCTGCCCAGCGGGTTATCGTGTCCGACGACGATGACGTGAACCGTCTGATTCTGGCGGGTCCCGGTTCAGGCAAGACTCGCGTGATCGTGCACCGCATCGCTTACCTTTTGCGAGTTCGACGCGTGCCGGCGCGTTGCATCGTGGCTCTGACTTTCAACCGTCACGCGGCTAACGAGATCAAACAGCGGTTGCTTAAATTAGTTGGCCCCGATGCCTTTGGGGTCAACGTGATGACTTATCACCGCATGGCAATGCGCCTGACAGGTACCCGCTTCGAGCGAGGTGAAACGGTCGAGGAAGGACGCCTGGGCCAGGTGATGGAAGAGGCTGTTGAGTTGCTAGAGGGCAAGCGTCAGGTAGAAGGCGAGGATGATCTACGCGAGCAACTGATGCGAGGCTACCGCTACATTCTCGTCGATGAGTACCAGGACATTGACGACCTGCAGTATCGTCTCGTAAGTGCATTGGCCGGGCGTAAATCCGAAGAAGAAGGCCGTTTGTGTATTTTGGCAGTAGGTGACGATGACCAGAACATCTACGCCTGGCGTGACACTAACAATCGATACATAGAGCGCTTTCGCGAGGACTACTCGGCCACAAAGAACTATCTGGTAGACAACTACCGCTCCAGCGGCTACATCATCGATGCGGCTAACATCGTCATTGGCCGTAACCCCGATCGACTCAAGCACGATCACCCGATTCAGATCGACACTGTCCGTCGCGCACGGCCGAAGGGCGGAGATTGGGAGGCCCTGGATCTCAAGCGGGCAGGGCGCGTGGTTCGCTTGAGAATTGAGGCCGAAGGCTACGCCCGAGCGAACCTGCAGGCTCAGGCTGCGATGGCGGAGCTGGAGCGTCTGCTCGGTTTGGACAGCGAGGATTGGCAAGGCTGCGCGGTGTTGGCTCGCACCCACCAGTACCTGCTGCCTCTTCAGGCCTGGTGTGAAGCACGTGGCGTTCCGTATTGCCTTGCAGCCGATAAGGAAGGCGACTTGCCTCTGACCGCTCAGCGTGGCTTCGTGCAGGCTGTTGAAACACTACGCGGGATTACTAAACCGGTGAGTGCTTCCCAGGCATGGACATTCATGAGCGAAAGGCAGCTCGCGCAGGGTTGGTATGACATATTGGTAACTGCCTTTGATCAGCTCACGGCAGAGTTCGGACAATGCCCTTTGAGCGCCCAGACGCTGGTAGATTGGCTATACGATTATTTCCGGGAGTTGCGACAGCAACCCAGGAAGGGACTTTACCTAGGCACGATCCATTCTGCCAAAGGATTGGAGTTCCGCCATGTCGTGGTTCTTGATGGCGGCTGGTCCACTCAGCCCGAAACGCTTTCTGATGAACGCCGACTTTACTATGTTGGCATGACTCGCGCCGAGCAAACGCTGACCGTTTGTGAATTCCCAGGAGGCAATCCTTTCAGCCGTCATCTTACCGAGGAGGTCATGTTTGACACCTTCCAAGGTGAATTCCTCACAGAGCTGGAGACGCGCTACCTACAGCTTGCTTTGAAAGATATTGATCTCGACTTCGCAGGGCGTCATGACCCTGCTGCTTCAATACATAAGGCATTGGCGACGCTTCAGCCAGGCGACACGCTTGCGTTTAAGGCTCATGAAGGCAGGTATCTGATTCAGGATTCGAATGGTCGGGTTGTAGGCCGTACGGCAAAGTCATTCAATCTGGGTCTTGAGGTTGAGGACTGTGAAGTGGCGGCTGTGTTGGTGCGTCATTCTGATAGGTGTGAAGAGACCTTCCGTGTGAATCATCGTACTCAAAAGTGGGAATTAATTGTGCCGAGAATTGCTGGTCGGGTCCTAACGAATAATGCAGAAGCGCCGCATTTAACGCAGTAATTATCAATATTTTCTCGCCAGTCATCTGATTCATCAATGTTCATCATGTATCTGCCAGTGAGAGGCTGATGTCATGACTGGGGGAGGAATGTTGGTGGGCTTAGATTTGTGGCGGTTTTTTATTTTTTGAATTAAAGCCATTGTGGCTGGACAGGGAAGATAACAAAAAATGTTGCGTTCGTTTGAAATAACCACAAGCAATTTAGATGCTCAAGTAAATTTGTACGAAGATGAAAATACTACTTTCGATACTTGGATCTCGGTTCTGATCGGCCAAAACGGAAGTAGAAAAAGCTTCATATTGAGGCAAATACTCGACGCGGCGACTGGGGAGACAAATAAAGCCGGGGCGAAAACAGTAAGCTTTGAGAGCAAAGGCACCAATTGGGGTGACGGTTGTTTTCCTGATTCTATTACTTGTATATCGGGAACTCCGCTGGATCGATTTCCACGGATGCGGAATTACTCTTTAGGCATATCTGTTTCCAAAGCGAGGCAAGGGGTTCGTAAGGAGTTCTTATATCTAGGACCCAGAGCGTCGAACGGGATGACGGGAACGGCCCCCAGCGAAAGAGCATTGATGACCGCTTTATTTTTAAACGCTGACAAACTGGCTGGGCGAGCCCACCTGTTTAGTACCATTTTTAGTGAGGTTGGTTTCAGGCCTAAAATAAGAATCTTGCTGCGTTTGGAAAGAGAGTTGTCAATGCATGGGCGGAGATTCAATGCAAAGGAGCCGGGCCGCATTAGTGGCCCTCCCGAACGAGCAATGGAGCGTATTTATAAATACTCTCTTCGCCCTTTTTTGGATTCTAGTTATGTTCACAATCTTGGAGGTAGACTAGAAGCAGCACTTGGACGAATTATGAATCTTGATTTTTACGGTTTTTTTGAGCTGGTTAAGATTTTTAATTCTGATGAGCCTCCTGTATTTGTCTTTAAGGATGGTCGAATTCAGCTGGAGAGTCCAGCGCCGCAGGGATGTCGTATCGGAGGTGATGAGCTTGAGGTCTACGTGCGGGCAGGTGTTGTTTTAATTAGTCATACCACATTTTATAAGATTCAAAATGATACTTGCGTTGGTGCAGAAAGTGCTGCAGTTGATTTAGAACTCAACGGAGAGGATCTAAGCTCGGGACAGTGGAGTTGGATCGCGGGTTTTGCTGGCTTATGCGCTGATGTAACGCAAGAAAGCCTAATTCTAGTCGATGAACCTGAGAACAGTCTGCATCCGATCTGGCAGCAAACCTATGTACCAACACTAAATAAGCTTCTTCGAGAGTTTAAAGGTTCTCAGGCCGTCATCGTCACACACTCCCCTCTGATCGCGTCAGGGGTAGACCCTGAATGGGGCAGAGTAGAAGCGCTAGTGAATCACGGTGTTGACGAGGAAGGGCGGCAGGTCGTCAGGTCGAAAACCGTCAATAATACGTTTGGCTGGCGAGCTTCTGACGTTTATGAAGAAGTGTTCCAGGTACCGTCTTCGCGAGCTCCAGCTTTTACGAAAACCGCGGATATTGCGTTGGGGTTGCTCAGGAGTGGTGAACCGGTCACCGTAGACGAATACAAGTTGTTTAAAGACGAACTATCTCGGGACTTGCAGACATTGCCGGTCACGGACCCATTGAGAAATGTGCTCGTAAGTATCATCAAAGATCTTGAAGCGAGGCTGGCCCAGGAGAACATGGATGTTTGAAATTATCGATTTCTCAGACGATGACGATGCGCTACTTGAAGGAGTCCGTGGCCACAAAGGAAAAGCCTGGTCTGCCAAAGCCGAAGTCGTTGCATATCGAAAAAGACTGCTTGAATTACAGGGTTATCGATGCGCTTACTGTCAGGGTGTAATTGATCTTGACGAGGTGGGTCATCGTGAGTTAGATCATATTTTACCGAAGTCCACCACAAAAGACTGCACTATAGATAAGGGTCGAAGCAATGACGATAAGCATCGTCAACATACATTTGGGTATCCCCAGTTCACATTCGAGCCTCTTAATTTAATCGTGACCTGTAAAATATGTAATGCATTTAAAAAAAGCCACGATCCACTGCTTGATCGTTCGCTGGCTTATGAGAGCGACGACTATCCTGTTCTCGGATCTATTCTTTGGTTTTACCCCTATTCACATCGTTACAGTGATCATATTAGTCGCACAGAAAATTGGACATATAAGCGTTTGAGTTGCCAGGGCGAAGCGGTGATAAGAGTGTGTAAACTGGATAAGGCTGAAGTGCTCGCATCTCGTTTTGCAATTCGAGCATTAATTCAAGCCAAACGGTCGAAGAATGCAAGAGCTGCTTTTACAAGCTTGGCAGCCCACGTTCATAATGAGGTGTGCAGCATGGAACAAGCAGTCGACGCTCTGGCGGGGACTCTTGATATCAGCGAAAATATTTGTGAGCAATTGATTGAGTTGTGGCTTTTCTATTTGCGCGGAGGTGGAGTTCGGCATGTAGAAAAGTTTGAATCTATTTTGGCCGCCATTGTTTTTGATGAGTCCCTCGGCATTGATGAAGCAGCAGAGCCATTTGCGCGTGCAGCAGAAGTGCAAACAGCTTAATGGGAATTCGAACTATACCTTCGATTCGGATCTTTTGTAGGTGACCGCTTTTGGCTAGTAGCGATTGGTTGTGAACGTCCGCTTTTTGGCCGATAGCGGACACACTTCCTCACGCACACCTATTACTTCTTCCCAACACGCAGTGTATCGCTAGCTCATCATCTCTCGAAGCATCGCCCAAGTTGATGCGGTCGTGACTCGCCCAATACACGCAGTGCCCCGCTCTTTCCTTTGGTTAATCTGATCGACTACGGCCATAAGATGCTCAGCGGCACGCCTCGGCGCAGGCGCGAACAGGTTGGACGTCAGCTCACCGCGCTGGCTCAAATCCATCAGCAAAATTGAGAACTTGAAGTAGCGATAGCCGGGCCGGTAAATCTGCCTCTGACTGTGCTGAGCCAACGCCAAAATCCCGCGGGTTCATCCACTGAAACCCAGACGCTGGTGAGAAACTCGTCGAAATACTGAGTGACACCAACGTCGGGGCTGAAACTCATCAACCGTGGGGCCATCCAAGCTACAGCCTTTCATCCTGGTCGTCGTTTTTGCGCAGGATGGTCACCGGACGGGGCTCGGCTGTGCTGTCGGGATGGAACCCGTCAAGCTCGGAGAGGCGGATCTCCATCCGGTTCAGCAGCGGATACCGGAGCCGGATGGGTGGGTTGTCGAACTCGTTGCGATCTCCGACTGTGGCGAACACGAAGATGTAACCTGGTCCAGTCAAGTCATTGCTGAGCCGTGGCAGGATCGTGCTCTGCCAGTCCTCCCACTTCGGCACAACCTCAAACGACACCAGCCACCAGCCGATCTTGCGATGATTGAACACGGTTCCGAATTTGCGCCGGCACCAATCGTCAATGTTTTCGCGACACCAGCTCAGCGCGTGAATGCGGCTGATGTAGGCGTCGGTCGTTATGGTATCCAAACCGGCAAATTGCAGGTTACCGTCAAGCGCGGATTTGGTCAGGTCCGCACGCAGCGGATTTGACGCGCAGACGTACCTCGTCCCGTTGTCGAGCGACAGATACGGGCCGTAGTCGCCGTCCCATCCCGCCTCACTCTTCACCTCACTCGCCAGCACACGGGGATGGTGCGGGTGATAGCCCAGTTCGCCATCTGTCAAAGGGACCGACGTGAAGAGATGCCGGGGTGTAAGGCCTGGCATCGGCGGCCCGAAACCATAGGTACGGCTCGAATCCGGCGCGACGGCCGGCCAAAAGGAGTTCAGCGCCGCACACAGCTTGGCATCTTCGGGAAACGGACTTCCCAGCCCATAGGACACCATCATGTTGCGGCCATCGTGTTGATGCTGCGAGACATCCCATCCCGGCGCGTAGTAATCGGCCGCCGCGTCGGGCAACCAACTTAGTGTCCGGCGCGGCGCTGGGATAGGTTTCAGGCTCGATGCAATGCCGGGACTCCCGACGATGGCGGTGGCGGTGAAGCTACTCGGATCGTCCAGCCCGAAGGCCGACCGCTCCGGTGCGAGCGGATGCGGTAGGTTGCAATTGGGAAGCTGATACGAGAGTGAAATATCCTGAACGCCCGCCAAGTACCAAGTGAATCGGCCGTCACTCATCGGCTGCGGAGCGCCTTGAGGAAATACTAAACCGATGTTCGCCAACCCTGTAGGGAGATTCTGTTGCCGTTCCATCCATTCCTCGACTTCGACCTGATCGACTTGGGGGAAGTAATCGGTCGCCGTGACGAGAGAAAAGGCGCAGTGGATCGGCAGGCTGATCCCGCCGACCGGCTTCACGGTAAGCACCCCGTCGCAGCTATTGTCGATGAAGTGCGCAGCCTCATAGCCGCCGGTCTCAAGAACCTTCGATGCGAATGTGGCTGAATCCAATTGATTCAGATCCGCTAGTTCGTCGGCGTTCGGCTCGTGGCGGATGTTCAGGTACTCAGGAGCGGCCCGGCTATTGTCGCGCGCCGTGATTTCCAGCGTTGACCAGTACCGGTTCCATCGCTCCCGCGTCTGGCGCTTCGTTGGAACTATGAAGCGGGCCAATTCTTCCTTGCCGCCGACCTTCTGGGTCGCCGTGGCAACTACCTTTCCGCTGACCGGCATGACTTGGCAGGATGCACCGACAGCCGAGAGCTGCACCAGTGTCTTGTCCGTCCGAGAATCCCGTATGAACGGATACGCCTTGAGGTTGAATGGAATGGTCGGATGGGGCGGCACAAACGCATCGTTCTCGCCTCCCTGTTCGTCGTGAACCCGCGAGAGCTTTTCATTGACATGCACATCGACAAAGTCGACTGCACCGACGTCAACAGGCACCAGGTTGTCGTTCTCATCCTTACGGAAGAGGCATTCGTCGCCCGGAAAAACCTTGAGAACTGGAAACAAGAATGTCAGCTCGCCATCGAGCTTCGTGGGGCGCAGGACGGCGCCGTCGCGGCCCCGCACCCGCCGTTCCGCTATGAAGAGTCCATAGCGGGCCGGAAGCACCCGGAAGCCTTTGATGCCGGCACCAGGATTGACGACGTAGCCGCGTGAGGGGCCGTCGTACTCTGGGGAATGCGTCCCTACTCGCGCGACTCCCGTGCGGGAGAAGGCGATATCCGCGTGCTGGCGATGTGTTGTGCGCCGCTGGTCCCGGTACTGATACGCAAAAACCGCCAGAACCGGGTCCCGAAGCTCCGCCAGCGTCATACGACGCAGGCTATAGATGTAATTCTCGACAACATCAAGCTGGGCGAGTGTTGGAAATACCGACAAGGACGACGCGGCGCAGCAGGGGCTGGCTAGGGCGTGATAGAGCAGGCTCAAGCCCAGGTTTCCTGGCTCCACCCCGCGAACCCCGGCCAGAGAAAATTCCTCGAATCCCGGCACGTTCCTGTCTACTTTCAAAGGTCTGCTCATTTCCTCTTCTAGGCTGTCCGGCGGGACAGTGATATCCAAGCCGTGGAGGGCAAATAGTTCGCCCCAACCATGGGGCGACAGCGCGTCGAGAACTATCGTTTTCAATTGCTCGGTCAGGGTCATGATTCCTCCTAAAATTGTCAGCTCGACCGGGGCATCAGGCGTCGTCGGGCAGGAAGACTCCATGGTTGAGAAGCCGTGTATCGAAATGAAGCGACCGCGCCACATCTATCTGGCTTGGTGTACCGTCTGCCAGCACAACCTCGTGCCGGAATGGGCCACCCTTGAACTCAGACGGCTGGGCCCGACTGAAGGCTTTTCGCGGGAAAAGGGGATCCAGGGGCGCTGGCGTGTAAAGCCCGCTCGGCGGTAGCCAGAAGACATGGAAGCTGTTGTCGACAAACGCGATTCGCTGAAGCAACTTGGCCGGCAAATACTCAATTCTTTTCGCGGGCACCGATAGCTGCACGACCCCACCTCGCTGCGCCTCGGTCCAGAACGACGGGGCTGATGCAAGCTTCGCTACCGAGTGGTAGCTAGGCGCCTTGTTCATGAAATGGTCGATGAAAATATCGTCCATATCGCCATAGACCAGGTATCGCAGCGCCCCGTCGCCGCTGTCGTCATCGACATCGAAGGTATGGAAATGAAGAACCTTATCGATGCTGACCGGGATGTTCTGTTCGAGGCCAGGGATGTCTACCCCATCGTCCGGATGTGCCAGATCGGGGTAAAACGTGAACGAGGCCTCTGGAAGCACTTTCGTTATCCCGTCGCGTATGTCCGGCAGCGAAGTGTGACCGTGGAAGATCTGCACTCGCCGGTCGCCATAGCTGCTTTTGCGGATGGCTTCATAAGCCTGGATATGCTCCGGCGTGGTCAGGCTTCCTTGCAGGATGACTTGGTAGCTGTGACGAGGATCGGCTAGAACCGGCGTGTGCGACATGAAGAAGCGGCTCCCTGTTCTTCCGCCGGTGACGAATCCATGCAGATGATTAAAGGTGCCGTGCCCTCCGTGCCCTCCGTGATCGGGGGCGCCATTCTCGGCAATGCCGGCTGCCGGAGCGTCGGCCCGGACATGCACCATTGACGACATACCTGCGTGATAGCGGCAGCGGTACGGAAAATCACCTAGACCGGAGAAGACTACCGGCGCCGAAACCTCGCCAGGCAGTAGCGGGCCTGCATTGAAGAAGAATTCCGCGCTGCTTTCGGTTTCGGCAGAGTGCGGATAAGGGTCGAGATTCCTCCACACGATGTAGGTGCCGGGCCGGATAGTTGCCATGGGGAATGTATTGTTCCGGATATTCAGGATGAGCGTCTTCGACACGATAACCTCCTGCTTCAGTAGGAAAACGATACCAATGGGCTTCAGATACTCTTCAGTTCAAACGCCGAGTGTTGCGTGATCGCCAAAGCTGGGTGCGTGCCAATCCTTCCGCAATGTTTCGTACAGGTGCGCCAATTGGGCGGTGTCTGCCTCAAACCAGTGTCTCATCCACGTCCGGTAGTCCTGGGCGGCCTCGGCCTGCGTGGCCTGCCCGGTGAGGACAGCGCGGGCGTTGTGCGCAGCCTTGATGCCGGACATGACGGCGCGAAGCACGCCATTCCCGGAAGCGGGGTCGGTGATAAATGCTGCGTCTCCGGTGATGAAAAATGACGATCCGGCAACAGAGGGGGCCATACGCCATGTAACGTCCGCGCCGCCGCTGCGGCCGCAAGACGATAGCGAAGACATTGTTTCTGGCGGTAGCGGCCTCTGGTGAACACCAAAATGGAGCGATGTCCAGTTCACGACGGTCGTCGATATTTGCGCCATCCAATGCCAACCGGCCGCGCTGGCTTCGAAAAGTTGCCCTTCAGGAAGATGCCCGTGGCAGTAACCGTAGAACACGGTCATGCGCGGCGATGCTGGGAGATGCTTCCTCCCCAAAGCACGCGTCAGCCATGCGCACTGTCCGCTTGCGTCGACGACGAATGCGCAGCGGAACATCCGGCCATCAAACGCGACGCCTTCGATCTTTCCATTATTGGAAAGCGGAGTTACCCGTGAACGATGGATGTGTAGTGTGACCCCAAGCTGCTGCGCCCGAGTCAAGAGGATGGCGTCTAGGTCAGCGCGCGAAACATGCAATCCCTGCCACTGACCGTTGGCATCGGCGCCGAAACGTTCAACAGACCGGCGTCCTTCGGATACTACTGTACGGGTCGACGGCCTCACCGAGGATCTTTCAAGCACCTCATTGAGAACACCAAGATCCCGAAAAAGCACCTCAATGCCGGGATGGAGGCATTCGCCCGGACGGAATCGGGGAAATTCGGATCGTTCGACAAGAAGGACGTTTAGCCCACGCGCTGCCGCCCAAATTGCAGTGGCGCAGCCGGCCGGACCGGCCCCGATAACTGCCAAGTCGAACATTTTCCGCCTCCCTGCGAGCTTTGTCGCTGATGCCTCGTTTGCACAGCCGTCTTTGAATGAGCCTATCAGTAGTTAGTCGAATGTCTAGGCGCTCAAGTTGATGCATTGACCGACAGCTTTCGGGGCCGGGTACATCACTAAGCCGTACGGTCCGCGTCGCGTCCATAAGTGGCTGACCTATATACCTATCTGGCTTGTGGTGGATTGTTGCTTCTAGATTGCGTGCGTCACATTCGAGGCAGGGCAAAAGCCGCACATGCTTGACTGTCCGTTTTTGACCCAGACTGTGTAAAAACGCAGGTCCAGTTTTGAAGTCTGCGTCGCTACGTAAAATCTGACAGTGATTGGCAGATCAGTGGTCCTGAAATTTGTGTAGGAACGCGGTTTTCGCTCCGATTCGGACCTTCAAACCTGCTCTAAAACGTTTTTACACAGCCTGGGCCGGAAGCTGTCTAATGACCCAGTCAATGCTACCGACGCGCTGTGCTTAGATTGATTTGGTTAGCACCAACGTAACGGTGTTAGAAGGGCAGGGTTGCGGAAATGACCGAAAAGGTGCGGAAACGATCCATGGAGAGAGGAGCAAATTTCCTGAATGCCAGAAACGACAAAGCCCTGA
>NZ_AKJD01000008.1 GCF_000282515.1 Pseudomonas sp. GM80 | reverse complement strand
CTTCGGCAGCTCCTACATGGATTGTGGCAGGCATGAAGGAAATGTTTCGGGCATAAAAAAGCCCCCATTGCCTGCAAAGGCAATGGGGGCTGATCGTTCCCACGCTCTGCGTGGGAATGCATCCGTAGACGCTCTGCGTCACCTGAACAGCTTACTTCTCGACGAACGCACGCTCGATCAGGTAGTCACCCGGCTCGCGCATCCGCGCCGAGATTTTCAGGCCGAAGCTGTCGAGCACTTCGCTGGTCTCGTCGAGCATGCTCGGGCTGCCGCAGATCATCGCGCGGTCGTCCTGTGGGTTGATCGGTGGCAGGCCGATGTCGCTGAACAGCTTGCCGCTGCGCATCAGATCGGTCAGACGGCCCTGATTCTCGAAAGGCTCGCGGGTCACGGTCGGGTAGTAGATCAGCTTGTCACGCAGCGCTTCGCCGAAGAACTCGTTCTGCGGCAGGTGCTCGGTGATGAATTCGCGGTAGGCGACCTCGTTGACGTAACGCACACCGTGAACCAGGATCACTTTTTCAAAGCGCTCGTAGGTTTCCGGGTCCTGAATCACGCTCATGAACGGCGCCAGGCCAGTGCCGGTGCTCAGCAGGTACAAGTGCTTGCCCGGGTTCAGGTCATCGAGAACCAGCGTGCCGGTAGGCTTTTTCGAGATGATGATCTCGTCGCCTTCCTTCAAATGCTGCAGCTGCGAGGTCAGCGGGCCGTCCTGCACCTTGATGCTGAAGAACTCCAGATGCTCTTCCCAGTTCGGGCTGGCGATCGAGTAAGCGCGCATAAGCGGGCGGCCGTTAGGCTGTTGCAGGCCGATCATCACGAACTGACCGTTCTCGAAGCGCAGGCCCGGATCGCGGGTGCACTTGAAGCTGAACAGAGTGTCGTTCCAGTGATGAACACTGAGGACACGCTCGTGGTTCATGTTGCTCATGTACGTTTGACTCCTGGAGATTGGGTCTGCGCTGGCTTTTGAAGGCGACGGTGCGCAATTGCATCGCATTCTAATAGCGACGACAATATCTGTTAACTGGATTATTAAGATAAGGGTTATCGGTTATATCGATATGCGATTTACTCTCCGTCAACTGCAAGTCTTCGTCGCCGTCGCCCAGCAGGAAAGCGTATCCCGTGCTGCGGGTCTGCTCAACCTCTCGCAGTCGGCCGCCAGCACCTCGATCACCGAGCTGGAGCGCCAGTCCAGCTGCCAGCTGTTCGATCGTGCCGGCAAACGGCTGAGCCTCAACGCCCTCGGCAAACAGCTGCTGCCACAAGCGGTGGCCCTGCTCGATCAGGCCAAGGAAATCGAAGACCTGCTCAACGGCAAATCCGGTTTCGGCTCACTGTCGGTCGGCGCGACGCTGACCATCGGCAATTACCTGGCGACCCTGCTGATCGGCAGCTTCATGCAGCGCCACCCGGAAAGCCAGGTGAAGCTACACGTGCAGAACACTGCCAATATCGTGCAACAAGTTGCCCACTACGAAATTGATCTGGGTCTAATTGAAGGCGATTGCAGCCACCCGGACATCGAAGTGCAGAGCTGGGTTGAGGATGAGCTGGTGGTGTTCTGTGCGCCGCAACATCCGCTGGCCCAACGCGGCAGCGCAACCATGGAAGAGCTGACGCACGAGGCGTGGATTTTGCGCGAACAAGGTTCCGGCACGCGGCTGACCTTCGATCAGGCCATGCGTCACCATCGCAGCTCGCTGAATATCCGTCTGGAGCTGGAACACACCGAAGCGATCAAACGCGCGGTGGAATCGGGGCTGGGGATTGGTTGCATCTCGCGACTGGCACTGCGCGATGCGTTCCGGCGCGGCAGTCTGGTGCCGGTGGAGACGCCGGATCTGGATCTGGCGCGGCAGTTCTACTTCATCTGGCACAAACAGAAATACCAGACCTCGGCGATGCGCGAGTTTCTCGAACTGTGCCGCGCTTTCACCGCCGGGGTTCAGCGCAGCGACGAGATCGTTTTGCCGACAATCGCTTAAAGCAGAATCACCGCCCACACCAGACCGATCATGCTCAGCGCGACGAATTGCGCGGCGCTGCCCATGTCCTTGGCGTTCTTCGACAGTGGGTGCAGTTCAAGCGAGATGCGGTCGATGGCCGCTTCTACCGCCGAATTCAGCAGCTCGACGATCAGCGCCAGCAAACACACAGCAATCAACAGCGCCTGCTCAACACGGCTGACATTCAGAAAGAACGTCAGCGGAATCAGGATCACATTGAGCAGCACCAGTTGGCGGAACGCTGCTTCACCGGTGAAGGCCGCGCGCAGACCGTCCAGCGAGTAACCGGAGGCGTTGAGGATGCGTTTCAGGCCGGTCTGGCCCTTGAAAGGTGACATAAAGTAGAAACCAACCAAAAAGGAGTGGGAAAGCTAGTTCAACAAAAGTCAAAAAAGCGTGAAGACGCCAGCCTTTATTGGCTCGGAATTGACTCAAGTTGTTGCAGCAGTAGAGCCGCTTGCGTGCGAGTGCGCACATTCAACTTGCGAAAGATCGCCGTAACGTGGGCCTTGATAGTCGCTTCCGACACACTCAGTTCATAGGCAATCTGCTTGTTGAGCAGGCCTTCGCAGACCATGGTCAGCACGCGGAACTGCTGCGGGGTCAGGCTGGCGAGCCCGTCGCTGGCGGCTTTGGCTTCGTCGGAAACGGCAACCGCTTCGAACGCCTGCGGCGGCCAGAACACATCGCCATCGAGTACTTTGCGCACCGCTTCCTGAATCACGCTGAGGTCGCTGGACTTGGGGATAAACCCACTAGCGCCAAACTCACGGGACTTGACCATTACCGACGCTTCTTCCTGCGCCGAAACCATCACCACCGGAATCTGCGGGTATTGCCCGCGCAGCATGACCAACCCGGAAAACCCGAAAGCGCCGGGCATGTTCAGGTCCAGCAGGACCAGATCCCAGTCGGCTTTTTCGGTCAGGCGGGTTTCCAGTTCGGCGATGCTTGCGACTTCGACCAAGCGTACATCCGGGCCGAGGCCCAGCGTCACCGCTTGATGCAGGGCGCTACGAAACAGAGGGTGATCATCGGCAATCAGGATGTCGTATGTGGCCATTTTTCAAATGATCCTGTTTTTGATGGCAGACGCGGTGCATTCCGGTCTGGCCAAAGCAACTCAAGATGCCGCTTTCAAGCGATATCCACAGGGGCACGTTCAACGCCAATCAACAGCAAACACGGCGTTTCAAACCTTGGCCGCACCCTAATCGGCGCCAAGCATGCCCAGCGAAGACGGGGTGGTCAAGCAGCACGGCCGCCGCTGCGTACAGTATGGGCCACTATGGCGCCAACTCTGGCTGCGGCTTTCGTATATAGGGCTGCAACTCGGCATGGGCGGGGGTGGACTCATTCATGTCCAATTGCTGCTTGGCGCCGAGGTAATGCTGGCTGAACACGTCGAAATAGGCGTCCAGCGCAGAAGCGGCGTCCGAGTCACCGGCCAACTCCAGGCACAGCGCCGCGACTTCGGCGGTGCACAGATGCTCGCTGCGGGTCGAGCGGCGCAAGCGATAGCGCGAGAGTTTGTCGGGCAACAGGCTCAAGATCGGCAAGCGATCGAAATACGGACTCTTGCGAAAAATCTTCCGCGCTTCGGTCCAGGTTGCATCCAGCAGAATGAACAGCGGGCGCTTGTTGCTATCGACAGCGACGGTGTTGGTCACACGCGACGGCTCGACGTACTCACCGGGGAACACCAGATACGGCTGCCATTGCGGGTCGTTGAGCAGCGCCAGCATCTGCGGATCGGGCTCGGTGCGCGACCAGATGAATGCATGGTTATCACGCACCACGTCGGCAATCAGCCAACCGGTATTGCTCGGCTTGAACACTTCCTTGCCGGTCATGATCAGGCACACGGCCGACCGCGTTTCGACACTGGGCCGCCAGGCACACAGGCAATGACTGATGATGACCCGGCAGTCTCGGCAGCGTTCGGAGCGAAAGCCACGGGCCTGGATCGGCTTGATGCCTTCATCTTCGCGTTGATCACGCAAACGGGCGACGGCGTTGGGGGCATGATGGGTCACGGGCAACGCCTTACGGCAGGAAAACTCGACACGCACAGCACTCGGCAGGGCAATAAAAGCCGGCAGTTTACCAGAGCGACGGGCACAAGCCTGTACCCTCCCGACCGGCTCCCCTATAATTCGCCGCCACTGAACGCACAGCCCCGGGGCTGGTCGAACCACCAGTCACCGAATCAGGAGAGTTTCATGCTGCGCCTTATCGTTCCCACCGCTGCCATTCTGCTGGCGTCGTCCTTCACCGCTCAGGCTGCCTCCCTGAGTGAGCAGAATCTGAACCGCGAGCTGCGCAACGTCGCCGCCCAGAGCAGCGTCGGCACGCCACGCGCCATCAGCGAAGACATTCTTGATCAGGGCTTCACCGTTGAAGGCACGCAGTTGATCAACCACCTGAGCGTGCAAAAGAGCCACGCCGACAAAATGCGCGCTGACCCCAAAGCCGTGTATTTCCAGTTGGGCGCCTCGGTGTGCAACAACCCGTCGTTTCGCAAGCTGATGGCCAAGGGCGCGATCATGCGTTACGACTTCACCGAAGTGAAAACCAACAAGGCGATCGGCTCCGCCAGCTACCAGGAATCGGATTGCCCGAAAGCCGGCCCGGCGAAGAAGAAGTAATCATCGCGAATTGGCGCGCCGCTGTTCATCCTCGGCGCGCAGTTCGGCCAGCAAGGCCTGTAAATAGTGCGAACGGCGCTCGCCGCCCGCCAACCGCCGGCAGCACTCCTCTTCGAGACTGACATGATTGGTCTCGGCTGATGCCTTCAACATCCGATACAGCTGCGTATCGATCTCCAGAATCACTCTGGCCATGTGTCCCGCCTCCTTGCCACCCACAAATCCTTGAATCGCGTGCACCTTGCGTACGGTCGATGACGCAAAGCTGTCGTACGGCGCCTGTCAGTTAGTTAATCAGAGCGATTGCCGCCCGGCGCACCTTCGGACGAGCGGTGATGACACTGGCTGAAAATCAATAAACGGTTGCCAGCCAAAACTTTACGGCGCAATGATCAAGTCAGCGCAAATGCGCGCCAAGGTCTAGATTCAGAGTATTCCGATCATTTTTCAACGGCAGGCAAGGAACTGCCGATCGTGTGTTTTTTGCAGCGCGGCACTGACGCCGCTCGTCAGGGCCATCCGCTCTGTGCAGAAGGAGACGTTGAATGCCTTACCAACCGAATGACCTCTTGAGCCGTCATTTTCAGGAAAGCGGCCCCGACCTCATTAGCCAGGTCGAAGCACAACTCAGCCGTGTTTCCTCCAACAGCCCGAACATTCCCATTTACCGCGACATGATCCTGACCGTGCTGCGCATGGCTCAGGAAGACCATAACCGCTGGAACGCCAAGATCACCCTGCAGGCCCTGCGCGAACTGGAGCAAGCATTTCGGGTACTGGAACAATTCAAGGGCCGACGCAAAGTCACCGTATTCGGCTCGGCGCGCACACCAGTCGAACATCCTCTGTATGCCATGGCCCGTGAACTCGGCGCCGCCCTGACGCGTTCGGACATGATGGTCATCACTGGCGCCGGGGGCGGCATCATGGCCGCCGCCCATGAAGGGGCCGGCCGTGATCACAGCCTCGGCTTCAACATCACCCTGCCCTTCGAACAACATGCCAACCCGACCGTCGACGGCACTGGCAATCTGCTGCCGTTCCACTTTTTCTTCACCCGCAAGCTGTTCTTCGTCAAGGAAGCTGACGCGCTGGTGCTGTGCCCGGGCGGTTTCGGCACGCTGGATGAGGCGCTGGAAGTACTCACGCTGATTCAGACCGGCAAAAGCCCGCTGGTGCCGGTGGTACTGCTGGATGCACCGGGCGGCACCTTCTGGCAAGGCGCGATGGATTTCATTCGTCAGCAACTGGAGGAAAACCGCTACATCTTGCCGACCGACATGAAGCTGATGCGTCTGGTCTACAGCGTTGAAGAGGCAGTGGAACAGATCAACCAGTTCTACAGCAACTTCCACTCCAGCCGCTGGCTCAAGCGGCAGTTCGTGATTCGCATGCATCACACCCTCAGCGATCAGGCGTTGGCGCACATGCAGGAAGCATTCGCCGATCTGTGCCTGAGTGACCAGTTTCATCAACACGCCTACGCCGGCGAGGAACACGATGAAGCGCAGTTCAGTCATCTGGCGCGACTGGCCTTCGCTTTCAATGCACGCACTCATGGGCGCCTGAGGGAGTTGATCGATTACATCAACCTCCCGGAAAACTGGGCCGATTCAAGACCGCAAACAGTTGAGCGCTCGCGCGAACCGTCAAAGGCAATTTGAAGGCAAAAAAAAACGGCCCGCTATTTTCATAGCGGGCCGTTTTTATTGAATCGGTTTTAATCGTCCATGCCTCGACCGCTGAACAAGCGATTGATCATCTCCATCGAGAACCCTCGATACGCCAGAAACCGGCCTTGCTTGGCCCGCTCTTTGGCATCAATCGGTAAATGCCCGGAGAACTTGCGACGCCATGTGTCCTGAAGTTGCTCCTGCCAACTGATACCGCTTTCGCGCAGGGCGAGTTCGATATCGGCACGTTGCAAGCCGCGCTGGCTCAGTTCCTCGCGAATCCGCAAAGGGCCATAGCCGGAACGGGCACGGTAGGAAACAAAGCTTTCAAGGTAACGGGCTTCGGAAAGCAGGCCCTCTTCCGTCAAACGGTCGAGGGCTGTTTCGATCATCTCCGCCTCGGCGCCGCGCTGACGCAGTTTGCGTGTCAGCTCGACTCGACCGTGCTCGCGGCGTGCGAGCAGGTCCATGGCGGTTCGTCGCACCGCGACGAGGGTATCGAGTACGGCGGTCGTCATCGCTGCAATCAGATGTCAGCGTCGGCCAGGTCGTCTTCAGTCTCTTTGACTGCAGAAGCCTTGGAGTCGATCACTGTCGGCGTCAGCAGTTTGTCACGCAGTTGTTTCTCGAGCTTCGCGGCGATTTCCGGGTTGTCCGCCAGGAACTTGGCCGAGTTGGCCTTGCCCTGACCGATCTTGGTGCCTTCGTAGGCATACCAAGCGCCGGATTTTTCAACGAAACCGTGCAGCACGCCCAGGTCGATCATCTCGCCGTTGAGGTAGATGCCTTTGCCGTAAAGAATCTGGAACTCGGCCTGACGGAATGGCGAAGCGACCTTGTTCTTCACTACCTTGACGCGGGTTTCGCTGCCGACCACTTCGTCGCCTTCCTTCACCGCGCCGGTACGGCGGATGTCGAGACGGACCGAAGCGTAGAACTTCAGCGCGTTACCACCGGTGGTGGTTTCCGGGCTGCCGAACATCACGCCGATCTTCATGCGGATCTGGTTGATGAAGATCACCAGGCAGTTGGCGTTCTTGATGTTACCGGTGATTTTACGCAGCGCCTGGGACATCAGACGGGCTTGCAGGCCCACGTGCATGTCACCCATTTCGCCTTCGATTTCAGCCTTCGGTACCAGTGCAGCCACGGAGTCGACGATGATCACGTCAACGGCGTTGGAGCGCACCAGCATGTCGGTGATTTCCAGCGCTTGCTCACCGGTGTCCGGCTGGGACACCAGCAGGTCGTCGACGTTGACGCCCAGCTTGCCGGCGTACTCAGGGTCGAGGGCGTGTTCGGCGTCGACGAATGCGCAGGTCGCGCCGGCTTTCTGAGCCTGGGCGATCACGGACAAGGTCAGTGTGGTTTTACCGGAAGATTCCGGACCGTAGATTTCAACGATACGGCCTTTTGGCAGGCCGCCAATGCCGAGTGCGATGTCCAGACCCAGAGAGCCAGTGGAGATAGCCGGGATCGCCTGACGGTCCTGATCGCCCATACGCATCACGGCACCCTTGCCGAATTGACGTTCGATCTGACCCAGGGCCGCAGCCAAGGCTTTCTTCTTGTTGTCGTCCATTAAAGTCCTCACGTAATCAATAAGGCCTGACGGCCAACACCTGTATAAGTAGCCAGTATTATTCCACAGCGTTCGCGGATCGCCTACCCCTGATTTTCGATTTCTCGTGCCGCTAGTCGCAGGAGCCCCTCTAGCGCGGCCTTCACCGTTTGTCGGCGGACTTCATCGCGGTTACCCGGGAAGTGCTGAACCTCAGTGGCAACCGCCTCGCCAACGCCCCAGGCCAGCCACACCGTGCCCACCGGTTTGCTCGGTGAACCACCGTCCGGTCCGGCCACGCCGCTGACCGCCACGGCAAATCGCGCCAGGCTTTTGTCTTGAGCGCCACGCACCATGGCCTCGACCACCTCGGCACTGACCGCGCCCACCGTCTCGAACAACTCGGCCGGCACATTCAGTTGCAGGGTTTTCTGCCGGTTGGAGTACGTCACATAACCGGCCTCGAACCACGCCGAACTGCCGGGGATCCGCGTGATCGCTTCTGCGATGCCACCACCGGTACAAGACTCGGCGGTGGTCACGTGGGCATTGAGCACTTGCAGACGTCGGCCAAGCTCGGCGGCCAGTTGGGTGATCTCTTTCACGGCGCTCTCCGGATCGTGTGGAATGCCTCCACCGTACACGAGCCGGTTGCGCTTTCAATACACAGAGTCATTCAAAATGTTCGGGCGCCAACGCTCTGACATAAGCCTGACACGCCTGCAAGGCAATCAGTCCGCGGTCGCCGCTGTCGGTGATGGCGATAATTCGTTGAGCATGCGCCGGGTCAAGTCGGGCGCGTACGGTTGCATGATCCACGCCGCCGGGGCCGGCGGTGGCGGGCACGTTGCAGCGTTGGGCAACGTCGCCGGCGTCGAGAAGGACCGACAGGCGCACATCAGCAGTAGCAAGACGATCGCGCAAGCGATCCTGATCACGTTGGGCATCGCTCAGCGCTCGGTAGTGGCTTTGTTCACTGGCCGAGAGCCGTTGCTCCAGCGCCAGACGTTTATCCTGCTCGACCTGTTGGGCCGAGGCGGCGGCCAGATTCTGTTGGTTCAGCACCTCAGCGTTTAACCGGGCCTGCTCGGCCAGTTGCCGGCCGTAGCGCCAGTCCTGCAACTGCCAGGCCGCCGCAAAAGCGCCCGCGGCCAGCAAAAGAAGGCCGATCACGCGCCAGGAGAAAGGCATAACACCGCCCTCGCCCGCGCCCAGATCTCCAGACGATCCTGCAAGCCGTTCAACCCGCCGTTTATACGCCGCGTGATGGTGTTGAACTGATCGCGGTCGGCCAGCTCGTTGAGGCCGTTCTGTTCCCAGAACCATGCTGCCGATTCGGCTGCCCATTGTGGTTGCTCGAGCAGTTCAGGCAACGACAGCAGACGCTCATCGCCGAACAGCCCAAGGCTGCATTGGCGATAGTTGCTGCGGCCGGTGATCTGAATCAGCCCACGCCCACGGTATTTTTGCCCGTCGCCGTCAGCCTCGGGCGTATTGCCCAATCGCAAGGCCAAGGTGCCGGTGTCGTACTTGCTCAGGTATTGGTTGTTGCCCAACTCCCGCACATAGCGCAATTGCCCGGACTCGTGGCCGACCTGCGCCAGAAACGCAGCCATGCGTTTGGGCGTGTCGATACGACGGCGAGTCATGGCTGCGTTGAGCGCAGAAACAAAAACGCCCGCTTGGGAGCGGGCGTTGGGCATGATGTCGATAAGGTTGTTTTCAGTTATTTGCATAATGCTTGATCCTCCCTGGATAGTCCCTCGATTGAATCACGATTGACGGCCAATGCCTGTCAGCCACTTTTTTGCCAGAGTTTTCAGGGGGCTGTCCGGCGCGGGTTCTTCGGGTGCTGCGAACACCCAACCGAGGTTGCCGAAGTTGGCGTTCCAGTCGATTTGCGGTGCCGGGGTGACTTCAGTGATATCGACCCACAGCAGATCCGGGTGAAACATCTTGGCCATGTTGCCGTCGGTGGAGAGCAGCTCGACCACGGTGTTGTTGGCGATGCGTGCGTAGGTTTTCATCAGGCGTACTCGTAGATGATTACAGCGCCCGGCGCTCCTGAAGCGCCGGGCCTGCCTGGCTGATTGGTTGCGTTAGCAATCCCGCCCGCGCCTGAGCCATAACCGGAACCAGGGGCGGCCACACTCAATGCGACGCTGCTCGCATACCCACCACTGCCAAGAGGTGAGTTTGCGCCGTGCCCGGCAAGGGTTGATCCGGTCAGGCACATCCCTGGGCTGCCGGCTGCTCCTGCCGAATTGACAATATTGCCGCCCATTGAGATTTGGCTGGGAAATCCACCCACATACAAGCCGAACCCAGGAAGCGTGAGTGGAGTACTCCAGGGAGAACCGCCACCGCCAGTGGCCGAAACCAATGAACCCAGCGAACTTGTTCCGCCACTTCCGCCGCCAGTGCCGACAACGCCCGCAGCGCCCCCCGCCCCAACTGTGACGATTTGGCTCAGCCCGATCGCGCCAGATGATAACCAGGCTTGTGCGTAGCTACCGGAGGCACCACCTCCTGCGAGGGAAACCTGAGAAGAATTCGTCGCACCGATTCCCGAGCTGCCACCACCTCCGCCGACGACGGTGACCAATACGTTCTTCATTCCCACTGCCGGTACATAGTTGCCGGACGCGGTAAACGTCCTGACACCCAATAGTCGACCACTGGCAGCATTGCCACCACTCGCATACACCAACACCCAACTGTCCAGAGCCGCGCTGTACACCACCGAACACACGCTACCGCCGACAATCTCGGCAGGGCGCAATGTACTTGCTGCAAGACTGACGAGCGGCTTGGGCATCAACCCGTTCGGTGCAAACGTACTCGTCCCGGTATTGGCATTGCCGGCGGTAAAACGTAGCGCCAAGCCGTCCTTCAATGCGGTGACGGCAGGCACATAATTGGCCATGTAGAGATTGGCCGCGCCGATGTCGGCGGCATGTTTGTCTTCACCGGCCTGGCTGAGTTTTTTCAGCGCTTGCAACAACTGGTTCGCGTCGGCTTCGTTCGGTTCAAGGCCGGCCGACTTGACGACATTCAACAACTCATCGGTAACGCTATTGCCCCAGGTCGCCGGGATCAACGACCCGGGCAATCCCGCAATGACGTCTTCATTGACGAACTTTCCATTCACCAGCCCTATGCCGGGAACGCTTTTTGGATAATCCATTTCAATCTCTCAAAAGATTCACAGCGCAGCCGCCAACCAGTTCGGCGCCAGTGGCCGATGCTCGCTGAACGGGAAAAAAGAACCCTGCGGCCAGTCGCGCAATTGGCGGCGATACGTCTGCAATTGGGCATATTGCTCGGTGGTCAGCGTCGTGCCGCCGCCGTCTTCCAGTTCATCGCGATCGCGCGCGACCAATCCGTCGGTGGCGGCCAGTTGCGCGGTGCGCCAACGGCGCTCGGCGTCGGCTGCTTCATCGGCCGAAGGAGGCGCAGGATCGACCAGAATCGGATAGCCGTTATCCGCACGCACGCCGATCACCTTTGCCGTAACGGCCAATTGCTGCAGCAGCGAGATCCAGTAAGTCTGAGGAATCTCGATGACGTCATCGGGAATGTCAGTGGAGTTGATACCCGCTACATAAACGCCCCGGGTGCTGGCGCTGAACAAAACGTTGAACGGATTCATTCAATAGCCCTTTGCGAAATAATTGATGCCCCAACCCGCAGCAATGCTGCCGCCGAAATCACGAACCTTGAGCTTGCAGCCTTGTTGCTTTCCAGAACCCGCAATCAGGATGACCATTGCGCCGTCACCGCCAGCATGAGTAGCCACCAGCGAAGAAAAGGCTGTCGGAAAGGAGATTGGAAAAATCACGTCGACTTCGCCCTTCGCATCCGTTGTGCCCACGCCCCATTGCTCAATGTTGCCGCTGGCAAACCGTTGATAGCCGACGTTGCCATAGACACCCGAATGCGCCGTTGCATAACGATCGCTGATCGACCCTGCGTATAGCCGCCATTGGCTCGCCAGTTTGATCAGGCATGCGGAGTCGCCGAGCCCGAGCTTCAGTGCCCCGAACGTACCGTTGCAGGTTTCAATTTGTTCGTTAGCGGCAGGGTTGATGGTCAGAACACCGTTGCCCGCATTGATCACGTGTAGCGTGCTGGCATGGGCAATGCCATTGATGGAAGGCAACGTTGCGGTGATCGGCGTTGCGCTGGCGAAACTCGCCACCCCGCCCACGTTGGCCACGGTCAGGACAGTGCTCGCAGGGTAGGACACGAACCCGGAAAACTGCAGACCCGCGCGGGCGACGAACTCGGTGGTGGCGACCGCTTTGCCTTGATTGAACTGCGGTGCCGTGACGAACAGATTGTTGCTGCGCAGCGCACTGAGCAGTTGATTATTGGCGGCCTCCGACGGTGTCAGCCCCGCGCTCTGGATGACCGTCAACAACTCCTGCGTAACACCATTACCCCAACTGGCCGGAATCAACGAGCCCGGCTTGCCCGTCAGTAAATCTTCATCGACAAACTTGCCATCTACCAATCCGGCGCTAGGAACACTCTTTGGATAATCCATGATTCAACTCCTTGTCTGAAAATGCCTGAAACCGCGGACGTCAACCCGCATTGGCGACCCACCATTGCGGTGCTGTCGGCCGAGAAACCACTGCAGGGAAACCGCTGGCCTCAGGCCAGTCACGCAGCGCCTGGCGGTATTCCAGCAACTCCAGATACTGCGCGGCCTTGAGCGTCGTTCCACGCCCCAATGCCTGCTCATCGCGATGACGCGTCACACACCATTCGGTCGCTGAAAGAGACGCTTCGCGCCAAGTACGCTCTGGCGCCACAGGCGCTTGTTCCAAGACAACAGCCGCCGGCGCGACAGTGGCAAGCGGCAAGACAGGCTGCGGCTCGATGGCTGGCGTGAGCGCGCTCATCGGTGCGCCGATGTCGACCGCCATGTCGTCTGGCACGCGGACCATCGACTCGACAAACGACGGTGCAAACAGCTCGCTGATTGCGTAATCACCGGTGTCGATCCGTTCGACGATCACGCCATTTTCGATCCGTGCATAAACGGCCATTACTCGTACTCCCAGATTTCGCAAAAGGCGTTGCCGCCAGCGCCGCTGACGACTGAAGCAGAAGGGTTGACCGAGCACGCGCCACTGCCACCCGAACCCCGCACGCCGGCATTGCCCACCGTGTTTGATCCAGTGAACGGGCCGCCGCCATCGAACGCACTCGCCGCACCGCAACCGGAGAGCAGGCCCCAATTGGCATTACTCATGCCAAATCCGCCGGTGATGCCCCGGGCACTGCAGAGATTGCCGCCAGTCACCGCACCACCCACGCCGCCCTGAATGAATCCGGATGAGGTGCCCGTGACGACGATCGCCAGTTTCTGACCGCCACCGCCTCCCGAAACACTCATGTAAGAACCGAAGGATGCGCCGCCACCCGACAGACCTGTGGTGTTACTCACTGCGCCACCTGCGCCCAGGGAAACCGGTACGCCGGCGAACATTTGTGGCGTCACCTCATACAGGCTTTCGGCGTAGGCGCCCGAGCCACCTCCACCGCCAAGGATTTGATTATTGGCCGGCACCGGTGCGCACCCACCACCGGAACCACCCGCGCCAACCAGGCGCACACGAATGCGTTTGGTTTTCGGGTTGGGCATGTAAACGGTGATCCCGACTGTTTCAATCTGCCTGACAGCCAGCAGCCGCCCCACTGCATCGGTGATGCCATAACCACTGAGCGTGGTCGGGGTATTTTTCAGCTTGGTGAAGTCGACCAATGCGCCAATGGCCGTGGCCAACTGATCGGTTCTGGCTTCATCAGGGGTCAATCCCGCGGCCTTGATCGCGTTGAGAATTTCTTGCGTGACGCTGTTGCCCCAGGCAGCAGGAATCAACGACCCCGGCGTTCCGGCCACAGGGTTTTCATCGATAAATCCGCCGTTGACCAGGCCAACGCCGGGGATGGTTTTTGGATAGTCCACGTCAGAACCTTTTCAGTGTTACAGGCAGCCGAATGCCGGCAGCACAGGGCCGCCTGTAGTTTTTCAGTAAGTGAATCGAAGGTTAAACGGTGGGTGAAATCACGAATTTGGCCGGTGCGGTGGGCCACTCGATGACCGACGGATAACCCGCTTGCAGCTCGATACGCGCCAGGTTCAGGGCATGGCGTTTCCAGGCTTGCAGCGAGGCCAACTGCTCGCTGGTGGCCTCGCCCACGTCATAAGCGTATTGCAGCGGCGCGACGCGAATGATCACCTCACGCAGGCGGTTATCGCGTTCGACATCGGCCTGCGCGGCCAAGCCTGCACGTTCGGCTTCGACGTCCAGTACCCAGTCATCATCCTTCCAGAAGTAATAGCTGTTTGGCCGTACCTTGGCCGTCAGGTAATCAGGCACAGGACCCAGTTCGGTCCAGTAGACATAGCTGCCGTTGTCCTTGCGATAGAAGAAGCGGTTGCGCAGATCGATCAACTGCGAGGCCTGTGCATTGCGCCAAACCCAGACATAACCCGCCTCGGGATCCGGCAGCAGCTCCGTCAGTACAATCACATTACCGGGTATTTGAATACCGAGGCCCGGCGTCACTGGCAAGTCGATCGGGCCGGTGATGATCTGATTGGTTTCGTCTACGACGTAGTAGTAATCCATTGTTCACTTCCTTTTGCTGATGAAAGAAGCCCGAAGTGGGCCTCAGATAAGTTTTATCCGGCCTGGATAGGCCATGTTGCGCGGACGCGTTTCAACACCGCCGGTGCTTTCGGTAAATCCGAGACTGATATTGGCTTGGTTGAATAATGCATCCGGTGCTGCGTTCTGGGCCGCCACCAAAGGCACGCCCAGCATGTCGCTTTTAAGTTCATGGCGATGGGAGCGGAACATGTCGACCTGCCAACTGCCGACCGAGCGCCCTACGTCGATTCCTCGGCCCTCGTCGCTCAACCGGATGAACTCACCCCGGCTTTCCGGCCCGCGAAAGGTCAAGGTGCCGTCTCCGCTCGTCCAGCCGCCTTCGGCCCCGCCCCTTGCGGCCTCGGTGGTCAGTCCGCCGGACTGCTGCGCGTGATCCCACAACCACGGCCAGTCGCTGCGACTGAATACCGCCCCGTTAAGCGGCCCATATCCGCCGGGGTTGAGCTGCGTCGTGGTCTCGAACACAGTCCGGCCCAATGGCGTGCTGTCGAACCGTCCAAGCGGCCACCAATTGCCTGCGCCATCGCTGCGCAGATGCCACCAGTCCCCCGAGCCCATCAGCACGAAAAACGGGTAGCCGGCAGCGGCCAAGTGCGTGTGGAATCTGATTTTGTCGGTGCCGGAGGCGCGGACCACCAACCGGGTAGACGCGTTGTCGACCCGGCGCACGATGACGTCGCGAGTACCCAGTGCAGCGTCGGCGGCCGGCAGACTGATGGTCGTCACGCCACTGCTGGCATTGACCAACACAAGGCCGAGTTCATTGGCCGTCAGCCCCTTGGAGGTCGATACATTGATCACTGAGGAGCCCATCGGACTGGCCAGAGCCAACAGCGCCTGCAAGGCCTTGAGCAGTTGGCGATTGTCGCCTTCGGTGGGCACCAGTCCGGCGCTGGAAACCACACTGAGTATTTCCTCTGTGACGGCATTGCCCCAGACCGCCGGAATCAATGAGCCGGGCGTACCCGCCACAGGGTTTTCATCAACGAAACGGCCATCGACCAGGCCGACGCTGGGGACGCTTTTTGGATAATCCATAGAGTGTTCGTTCCTCTGAAATGACAAATGAGCCATGACGCAGCGGTCGCTGCCGAGCGCCGGCTACGATGTTTTTTCTGAAAATAAAAAGCCCACGGTGAAGTGGGCTTGGGGGAACAGGTTCGCAGCGTTGCGACTAGCTGAGTTGATTGCCGAGCAGCTCGCGAATCGCCACCAGTGCTTCGTCGCTGGTACTGCGTGCCAGCGCCATCTTGCCCTTGGCCGCCTGCGCGCGAATCTGCGCCTTGGCCTTCAGGCGCAATGTACGCAGCGTCAGCAAATGGTCGGTCAATTGATCGGCCTTACTCAGAATCTGCTCGGCAGCCTGTTTGGCCGTACGACCTTTGACCACCCAGGCAGCGACCGACAACGGCACTTCCTTTTTCGGGTAACCGGCGTCTTGATAAGCCTGCGCGTCAGCGGCTGCCTGGGCGTATTCCATGGCTTTGAGCGGATCGCCCGCCAGCACCGTGCGGACGCTGTCCGCGACGCCGTCGATTTTGTCGCAGAGGCGTTCGGCGTCTTGCAGCTCCAGTTCGGCCACTCTGCCAACATTGAGGTGCCAGGCTTCACCATCCCAGTCATGGGCCGGGGAAGGTTGTGCAGCGCGCAAGCCGTCCTCGAACTGATGCAGTTCTTGAATGATGATCATCGGATCAACTCCCAGGAAAGATTGATATTCACCGCCGCTGCAAAGTTGATCGCAATACCGTTGGCGTAGTCGCTCGGGAGAATGTTTTTGATGCCCATGCTGAACAGCAATTCGTCACTTGTGCCGTTATCGGCACCCAAGGCGTGTTCGGCTTGATAGGTCTGCCACAGGGAACGCAACATGCTGTGGTCGAAGCTTGCGGTCAATGTCGAAACGGTTGTGTCATTCACCTCGTTGTTGGTGATAATCCGCACCGTCTCACCCGCAATGGCCCAGCCATCCCAGTTGCTCGACGCGGCAGCCTTCGGGTTGAGAAAACAGTAGTTGGCGCCCAGCCAACCGGGTGTAGCAAAATTCATAGCGGTGACTTGCGTCGGATGCGGCGTCGCATTGCCCACAACCAGACGCGCGGCACGGGCATGCGGGTCCAGTGGCAGGTACACCACGCCATTGCCGCTGATTGTTTGCGTCCACGACAAGCGGCTACGGTTATACATCGGCCGGACAATCGGTACTGAGCCGGGGCCGGCTGTCACCACCCACGCCAGACAGAGATCCAAAGGCGTCGACTGAAAACCACCGCCCGCCGCACCATTGATCGTGCCCTTCAATCCCTCGGGCGTGGCGTCATAGATGATGCCGCGCTGCGTGTAGAAGGTCAGCACACCGGCGACCACTTGCGCTCGCAGAAAGTAACCGGAGTTGGGCAACAGATCGCCGCTGCTCCAGGCTTGCGTGGTAAAAGTGCGCGGCCGTCCCAACTGACCGGCCAACACCTCCTGGCCGAGGCTGACCAGCACACCCGGCAGAATTGCTAAGCGCCCGCCACTGGTGGCAAACGCCGTCGGCGTGATCGGCAATCGCCCGTCTGCCGTAGCCACGGTAGCGGTTGGCAACGAGCCGATCGGCAACGCCGAATCCAGATTCCAGCCCTTGGCCGAAACGCTCTGAATCGCCTGCAACAGCTGATCGTACTTCTTCTCGTCCGGGGTCAACCCAGCCGCATTGATCACGTTGAGAATCTCCAACGTCACCCCGTTGCCCCACTCCGCCGGAATCAGCGATCCCGGGGTTCCGGTCATCGGGTTTTCATCAACAAATTTCCCATTCACCAAACCGGCGCTGGGCACACTGTTCGGATAATCCATCCCGTCATCCCTCCCTAGTCATAATTGATGTGCACCTTGGTATGCGCCGGAGCACTGCGGTGGATCAAACACTCCAGCGCCGAGCCCGGGTTGACGCCGAAACGCTCGCCCCAATAACTCGCACCGAAACGCCGGCCGAGCAGCAGGCGCCCGCCGGTGTTGAGCGTCCACATGAACTGCGCTTCCCACGTGCCCCAATGTGCCGAGCCGAAACGCGAACGGCCCATGCGCGGTGCTTCAAGTTCGGTAATCGTGGCGTTGGGGTAGCCCTGGCTTTTGGCGATTTCAAGGTAATAGCCGACGGCCTGGCTGCCGACCGCGAGCAAGCGCCGGCGTACGGCCAGGCGACGATCGTCGTACAGCGGGGTGGCGCCCAGGCACGGGTCGGGCAGGTTCATCACCCGTTCCCAGTCGGGCACCAGTTCACTGACGCCGGCCGGGTCCATCTCGTTGAGCAGGTCGACGGCGCGGGCGTCAAGGCGCGCCAGTTCGACGGCGACGCCTTGCAGCACTTCTTCCAGTTCCGGCACACGCTCCGGGTCCCAGGCCGGGCCGCTCGGCAGCAAGGCGCGCAGTTGCGCCTGATATTGCGCGGCAGTTCTTATGCCCCCCATACGCAACCTCCGAAGGTGAGCAGTTCGCTGTCATTGGCCGAAACGTTGGCGACGGGGGCGCTCAGCACATGGTCGGTTTCACCCGCCGCGCTGCTGATGGCTTCGCGGATGTGGCTGATCAACAGATCCTCGCCGAGGTCAGCCTCGCGGTTGTGCAAGTCGCGCAATTGGGTTTCGACGGCCGCGCGCACGGCGCTGGTGTCGGGGGTCAACTTCAGGCGATAGACCACCGGCACCTGAATCGGCGGACGCACGTGTACTTCTGCCGTGACCGGGCGCAACGGCTCGATGTAGGCCTGTACCTCGGCCAGTTGCTCGTCGTTCGGCACTGGTTGCGGGTCATCGTCACGCATGATGTACACGCCGACAGTGCCCGGCCCGAGAAAGCCGCCACGGCACCAGGCCCGCGTCACGCCCGGCACTTCCAGTGCCCAGGTTTCGTAGTCGCTGGCCGAGCCACCGTGAGGAATGACCCGATACGAACGGATCACTCGCGAGCGCAACGACTCCAGGCTTTCGCGCGCCACACCCCCGTTGAGCCCCGGCGCCAGCAGGACAAAACTGCTGCTGACGATGCCGGTGATCGGCTGCACCGGGGTCAGCACCAGACCGGCGTCGGCATTGCCCAGGCTGCCGGCGTCAAGCGCGGCGATGGTGGTGCTGTTGCTGCCGTTGATCGTGGTGCGCGCCGCCGTGACTTTGTAGGTACGCCCGTCATTGGTTTGCAGCAACGTATCGACGTCGAGCACCGCACCGGCAGTGGCGGTAAAGCTGACACTGCCAGTGGCCACCTGCGCGGCTTTGCGCGGCTGGTTCAGGCGCAGCGCAGCGATGCGCTCCAGAGTCGATTCATCGGCTTTGTCGGGAAGGATCTGCTCGGCAATCCAGTCGAGATAACCGTACAGACCATAAGCGGCGCCACCGAGGGTTCGGGCCAGCACTTGCGCATCGGACTGGCGCAGCGAATCGCCGGCCAGGTCGCTTTGGGTGCGCTTGATCAGCACCGGCAGCGAAGGGGTTTCAAACGGCATAGATCACCTGCCAACTGTTATCGGGGTTGATGTCCAGACGTTCGCCATCGGCCAGGGTCAGGACCGTGCGCAGGTTCAGGCGCTGGGCGTCGAGGCGTTCGCTGAGAATGTCGATGGCGCTGCAATGACCGTCGTCGATCAGCCATTGCAAGGCTTCGCGGGCATAGAACTCGGCGTCCATCTGGGTCTGTCGGGTCAACTTGACCCGGCGCAGCAGCCACAGCCGCGAGCCGATGCGATCGTCGGCGACGGTGGGAAACGTGTCGCCCCACCAGCCGAAGCGCTCTTCGTCGTCGAGGGCGTCGTCATCGGCGGCACGGCGCCAGGTGAACAGGCTGATGAGCACGGCGCGGGTCAGCGCGGCGTGGAGGTTCGGGCTGATCAACATTACTTGCCTCCTGCCGGCGCGCCGGTCTGGCCGCTGCCGGCCTGGACGCCGACGTGCACATGTTTGATCTGGCTGATGCCAGCGGCCAACTGGTCGCCGGTGGAGACGATTTTTCCGGTCTGATTGATCACCGGCGTGTCGAAGTTCACCGCGCTGCTGGCGCGGATGTTCAGCGTGGCGGTGTCGATGTCGATGATCCGTCCGCGCTTGAAGTGAATTTTGTCGCCCTCGTCGGTGTAGATCGCCACTTCACCGGCGGCCAGCGATTGCAGGCGATAGCGGCGATCGGCGATGACCAGGGCGATGGCGTGGGAACGGTCGCCGCCGATGAACGTGACGACGCCTTCGGCACCGGCCAGCGGATGGCTGGTGAAACCGTAGGGTTCGAAGTGTTCGAGGTCGTCATTGACCTCGCCGGCGGTGAGGCGCATTTGCAGCGATTGCAGCTTGGATGCCGAATTGGCGAGCACGACAGTGCCGCGCGCCAGCAGGCGTGTCAGTAGGCTCATGCTTGGTTCCTGTATGAAACGGGCCGACGTCAAAAGATCGCAGCCTTCGGCAGCTCCTACATAGGATCGGCGTACACCGGTAGGAGCTGCCGAAGGCTGCGATCTTTTCAGGGCCTATGAGGTTTTTTTCGGAGGGCTGGGATTGGCATCGAAGGTATGCGGTGGCGCTACTTGCAGCGTGGTCACCGAACCCTGGGCCGACAACGAATAGGTGACTTTGGAAATCAGCATGTCGCCGTCAAACCCCAGCACCGGATCTTTCACCCGCACCAGCGTGTTGTGGCGCCACAGATCGCCGTTGGCCTGGCGCCAGCCCTGCACTTGATACGTAGTGGTCTGAGCCCGGCCCATGCGGGTGGCGCTTTCCCATTGGGCACGCTGCTGCGCCAACTCAAAGGTCAGTTGCGTGCCTTCGTTGATCACCGTGGTGCGCCGACGTTTGAAGGTCAGGTCGGCGGCCGTCGATTCAACTTCGCTGACCGCCGCCCCGCTCTTCTTGTCCGAACCCTTTTGCTGGCCGATCACCCGGTACTCGGAAAACACCTGGCTCTGATCCATCGGCGCATTGGCCGACAGAATATTCTTGCCCAGCTCCAGCGCATCGCTCGCGCGCCCGCCGCTGCCAGGCTTGGCCAGCACCAGTCGGCCCTGCTCGTCATCGGTAGAAAACACCCGTAGCAGCGAGAGCAAACGGTCGATCGACTGAAACACGGTTTCACCCGGCACGATCGTGTGTTTGGTCAGCCGTGCAGTCTCGGGAATCTCATTGACCACCATCAGACCGTACTCCATCGCCAGCGCCTGAACGATGCTCAGCAGCGGTTGCTCCTGCCATTGATTCGGCTGGTTTCTGGCGGCGCAATCGACCAGATCCTGAGTCTTGGAGCTGCCCTCCAGGGTCAGGCTGATCTGCCGGCCGTCATAGCGGATCGGCGCCTTGAACACGTAACCGGTGAGCAGCAGATCCTTGCCGATCCTCACCTCACAGGGATCGCCGGGGCTGATCCGCTGATCGACGGCCTGCCCCGGCCATTGCCAAGTGATGTCGAGTTTGAAGGTGCGAAACTGGCGCTCCAGGTCAGCGGTGATTTCCACGCTTTTCCAGCCGCCGTATTCCATGTTGTTGACCGTCAGCGTGACGCGGTTATCCATCTCGCTCATGGTTCACTCCCCGGACACTTTGACTTCGTTGGGCGAGAATCCCGGATGGGTAATCCCGTTGCGCTGAGTGATTTCATCGACCCGCGTGGCATCGCCAAATTGCTTGTAGGCAACGACCAGTGCCGGAAAGCTTTCCTGAAACGCCTTGCTGACCTGGCGCACACCGGACGAAGCCACCGCTTTGAGGTGAGCCACCAGAGCCTCTTTCACATCGTTGATCGCCTGAAAGTGCGCCGGACCGGCCTTCGCCAACATCGGATCGATGGCCGCCGACACCGCCGCGCGCAGCGCTTTCATATCGTCACTGACCGGCACTTCCTGGCGGCTCACCGGCGTTGTCGCCTGTTGCCCCACCGAGGGTGTCGATTGCAGCTTCACCGGGGTTGTCGCCACTGGCATCGACGCCACCCATTGCGCGACCTTGACCAGCATCGTGTCTTGCACCAGATCGGCCATGGCCTGCGCCGCTGCGTTGGTGTCCTTGCCGGTGGTGATCTTCGGCGCATCGGCCTTGCGGATCGCTTCGAGTTGTTGCGACACGTCGGCAATCACGCCACGGTAGCCCTCCTTCGCGAACGCCTTGAGTTCCTTGATATCACCGAGCAAACCTTTGAACTCCGCAGCCACTTCCTTGGGCAATTCCTTGACGGCCTTGACCAGTTCAGTGATCTGCCTGTACTGCTCGATCAGCGGTTTGAGCTGCTCTTTGATCACCTCATAAACCCCGGTCAGGCTGTTGCGCAGATTGGCGATGCCGATCCGCGCAGCCTTGATCAGTGTCATCGCCTGTTCGAAGCGCGCCACCGCCGAACCCAGCAAGGAGTCGGCCTTGACCAACAAGACTTTCTGCGTGCTGACGGTAGCGGTCGGGAACGGCAATGGTTGGTCGGGATAGAACTTCAGCGCAAAAGTCACCAGCCCGCCGTCCTGGCGGGTGTGGGTCATGTCGCACTCGCCGACCTTGACTTGCAGCCGTCCCAGCCACGGATGCACCAGCTCACCGCTGCCCGCTTCCAACGCCTTGAGCAGCTTGTCGCGCTGCTCCAGGCAATCAGCGCCGATGATGAATGCGGTGATGTCGTGGGTCTTGGCCTGCTGGCCGAGGTCCTCGAAATACGGCAGGTCACGCTGCGGATATTCGTGCAGCTGACCTTTGCGACCGACCGGGGTTTTCGCCTGATCGATCCAGAAACCGACACCGCGAAAGGATGCCGGCAACAAACGGTCACGCCAGTTCATTGGAACCTCCTGCCGACAGCGAGCGATAGCCGATGCGCGACGACAGCGCCAGGCCCGGTTGATTGGTTTGCGGTTGATCAGTGCGCAGCCCCGCCGGAGCATTTTCGAAGCGTACGGTCAGGCCGCCCTCGAGTTGCGTACGGTTGTTGGCGGCGCTTTGCTGGATCAGGGCACCGGAACTCTGTGGCAACGATCCACCCTGTAGCGTGCCGTTGCTCGATGCCTGAGGGTTCGCGCCGAAGAACGCTGGGGCCAGTTCGCCTTTGCCTTCGGCATTGGTCTGGCGTTGTGCCTCGGTGAAGGTTTCCACCTTGCCGGTGACCTTGGCGATCAGTCCGGCAAAACCACCGTCGAACAGCTCTTTGATCGGCGCGATGACGGTTTGCAGCTTTTGCCACAACTCGCCGAACCATTCGGTGATCGGCCCCCAGTTCTTGATGATCTGCCCCAACGGTGTCCATTCGAACATGTTGTGCAGAAACTCCAACACCGGCGCAGCCAGCGCTTGCACCACGCCCCACAGCGCCGAAAACACTTCGCTGATCGGTTGCCAGTACATGGCGATCTGTTCCAGCGGCGACCATTCGAACAAGCTCTGGAAGAAGCTTTTGATCTGCTGCGCCGACGTTTGCAACGCGGTCCAGATCGGTTCGAAGAACGTGACGATGCTGCCCCAGTTATTGACGATCATCCCCAGCGGGGAGAAGTCGAACAACGTGCCGAAGAAATCCTTGATCGCTTGTGCCGCCGGTTGCAGCGCCGTCCAGATCGAGCCGAAGAACCCGGTGATCGCCCCCCAGTTGTTGATGATCATGCCCAACGGCGTCCAGTCGAACAGGCCTTTGAGGAACGCCATCACCGGCACACTCAAGGCCTTGAGCAATTCCCAGATCGCCGAAAACAGCCCGGTCAGCGGCGCCCAGTTGTCCATGATCATGCCGGCGGGTGTCCAGGAGAACACCGACTTGAAGAAGTCGATCACCGGCGCAGTGACGGCTTTGACCTTGTCCCAGATCCCGGAGAAGAATCCCGCGATCGGTGACCACAATGCCGCCAGTGCATCCAGCGGTCGCCAATCGAGGATCGAGCGCAACGTTGCCATCGCACTCGCACCGAGGTTTTTCACGCCCTCCCACAGGCCCTTGAAGAACGCGCTGATCGGCGTCCAGTTGGCATAAATCAAACCGGCCGCTACCGCGATGCCCATGGCGATCAGCATGATCGGATTGGTCTTGAGCACCATGCTCATGACGTCCATCACCTGGGTCATACCGGTGACGGCGGTTTGCATGGCGGAGAAGGCAATCGCCCCCGCCGCCAGACCTTCGACCAGTTTCGGGTTGTCGGCGAGCAGGCTGCCGACCTGCGTCAGCATCGGTTCCAGCCCGACCACCAACGCCCCTACCGCCGGCACCAGCGCGGCGTCGACGGCCGCCGAAACCTTATCCATCGAGGCACTGAACACGTTCATGTTCTGTGCAGCGACTTTCGGCGTGGCGGGCAGGTCGACGGTTTTTGCCGTGTCGCTGACTTCGGTCAATTTGCCCTGAAACGCCGCCGCCGATTTGATCCCGTCCACGAACGGCGTGATCACGCTGCCGCCCTTGAACAGACCGCTGATGTCCAGTTTGCCGAGGCCGGCCTGTTCGAGATTTTTCTTGAAACTCTCGACCTTGGCCTGAAGGGCGCCGAGCTTGGGCGACAGTTCGTCGATGCCGGTGATCAGCACCGGCGTTTTCACTTTGGTTTCTTCGTCTGCCATCACTGCACCTGCTGCATCGCGTTGATCCGTTGCGCGTGCTCCAGCGATTCGCGGAGCACATCCAGTGGCCTGGCCATCATCTGTTCGGGGTCAACCTTCCAGAACCAGGCCAGGTCATAGGCGACGGCGATCAGGTCGGTGATGGCGCCGACGCCGCACTCATGAAAAAACTCGCAACGGCCCAGCTCAGCGCATTGAGGTCAGCCAGATCCAACTGGTTGACCGACGACGGCGGAATGCCGGCGCACACGGCGATGTACTTGGCCGCCACGTCCATGTCGAGGCTGACTTCTTCGCTCTTGTCGATCTTGTACGGCAGCGCCTTGATCGCTCGCACTTCCTGCACCGTCGGACGGCGCAGGACGAGTTCGGTCAGGGGCTCGCCGTGAGCTTCGATCGCAACCTGAAGCTTCACGGCGCCGCTCATTGCCAGGTCCCCTTGATGCCTTCGAATTTCAGTTCGATGGTGGCGTCATCGCCTTTGGAGACTGGCTCTTCGACCAGATACGCACCGGCCAGCACGTAGACTTTGCCGTTGCTGAATTCGCAGGTGACGGTAATGTCGGTGCCTTCGATCAGCTTCTTCAGCGGGAAGTCGGCGGTGTGCAGCGCGGTCACTTTGAACGACGGCGCGATGTCGGTTTCCTTGTAGAAGCCGGGGACGACGGTTTCGCGTTTAACGGCCATCAGCGGGGCTTCGCAGCCGCCATTGATAGTCAGTTGTGCGCCGTCGACCTTGACGTAGCAGGTGCCTGCAATCAGTTGACCCATGGTGTTACTCCCTTGAATAAAAAAGCCCACGCGAGGTGGGCTGAATGCTTGTCGTCAAACGCGCTGATCAAGCCGCGTCGTCGTACTGCAGACGGAATTGGTTGAGCAGTGCGAACACGCGCAGACCGTTGATGTAATCCGGCGGGAACAGTACGTTCACGCGGCTCGGGTCCTGCACGTCGCGCTCGACGATCAGGTGCTCGGCGAACAGCTCGGCGTTCTCGACGTGGCCTTCCAGTTCGAGCTTGGCGTACTGCGCAATCAGCTCGCCCCGAATGGTGCTCGGCGTGACGATTGGCTGGCCTGCGCCGAAACGGGTGCCGTCGGAGGCCAGTTTGTGCCGGCCGTATTTGCTGGTGATCACACTTTGCAGACGACGGACGATGAACGCCGACTGGTGCATGGTTTCGCTGTCCAGATAGGAGTTGTCGGCCTGGCCGTAAGCGTTTTTCTGGTAGGTGGTGATCGAGCGCTGGATGCGCACGTAGCCGCCTTCGTAGTACGCGGTGGCGATGCCGTAGTTGAGCAGCGACTGACGCTCGGTCAGGGTGAAGCGCTCGCTCGCCGGTGCCGGATCAACACCCGGCAGGCTGCCGCTTTGCGTCGGACGGCTGGCGTCGGCAGAGATGAACACCGCGGTGCGTGCGGCCAGTGCGGCAGCTTGTACCCAGTACGGTTGCGGTACGCCCGGCTCCAGCGCCTGAATGGTCATGTGCTGGTCGTTGCGTGTCTGGCCGGCAGCAACCAGAGTGCCGACGGTGCCGCGCTTGGCGCTGTAGACGTGACCGAACAATTGCTTGGCCCACGACCAGCGACCGGTGCTGTCATCCATGACGGCTTGCCAGGTATTGAGCGTCGACAGATCGGACCATGGCAACGCGATGAATTCGAATGGCTCATCACCCAGTGCGGCGATCGCTTCAACCTGATCCGGCACACCGGCGCCGCCGGTCATGGCGGTGATGGCGCTGGTCAGGCCGGCCGGGGTTTCTTCGCCGTTGCTCTTGCCCAGGCGATTGAATTGCAGGCTGATGTCGTTGCCGCTGTCGCCAGTCCATTTGGCGTTCAGGGTGACTACACCTTCGGCAACGGCAGCGCTCACCGGCAGGTCGGCCGTGGCGTTGATTTTCTGCGCCAGCGCCGTGGCTGCCTGAGCAGCGGTTGCGCCGTTGACCACGGTAGCCTGCACCCGCACGCCGCCGACGTAGAGATTGAGCAGACCGGCCTGGGTCGCGGTGCCGGTGAGGGTCAACACGCCTTTGGCGATGGCGCCTTCGGTGTTGTGCAGCGGCAGGCACCAGATCTCGCCGATCGGGTCAGCCTTGCGGAAGGTCTCGTACATCGCGGCGAGCATCGAGCCCTGACCGCCGATGCTTTTGGCCAGCGCAACGCTGGAGACCAACACCAGTTTGCCGACCTCGGTCGGCGCAATGTTGTCGTTGACCTGAGCGACGATCAAGCGACGCAGGGTCGAGCTCGCGCTATTGGCGGCCGAATTGTCCATTTCGGCATAGAACAGCGGTACACGAATGTCCGCGGGGATGTTGCTGAATCCGATCGCCATTATTTGGCTCCCTGTGGTTTAGCCGCTTTTGCGGTTTTGATTGTGATATCGCCGTCGGCCAGACGCCGGCGCCACCAGGCGCTGTCCAGCACTTCACGGCCTTCGAGCGGCAGCAGATCGCCGGCCTCCGGGTCAGGTACGACACGGCCGGCGGCCGGCAGTACGGTGATGCGATTGCTCATGGGGTTACGTCTCCAGAGAAAGTCAGTTCCACGCGCCCATCGGGGCCCGGGCGTTGCAGGTTGGGGTCGGCGGGGTCGATCGCATCGACCCGCACGGTGGCCCCGGTAAAGGACGACAAACCGTCCAGTTCGCGTTCGTGCCAACTCTCCGCAGGCTGACTCGGCAGATTGCGGCCGAGCTGGAACTCGGCAAAAAAGCGCAGCCGATAGAACACGCGGCTGCTGTTGATCGAGCCCAGTTCACCGCCGTCATAGGCGATGGCGCTGTAGTCTTTGTCCGGCTTGAACCCCACCAACGCGCGCCACAGTTCAGCGCGCAGGTCGTGCAACAGATCCAGCGCTTTTGTAGCGTCGCTGGCGTCAAGCACGAGGACGATTTCGAAGCGCTCGCGAATCGGTTGCGCGGTGAGATTTTGTGCAGTGCTGGTGCTGGCCAGGTCCGCCAGCGGCAGAATATGCGCCGAAGGCATTGGCAGATCGGGATTGCCTTGCAGCAACGCCAGATCGACGCCCACCGAAATGTGATTGGCAAGCCCAGGGCACTGCCCACGCAGTTGCGTGAGGATCGGGGTGATCTTCATGGGGATGTTCCAGAGTTGAATGAAAAGCGGTCTGCAGAACACTGCAAAACCTGTGGGAGCTGGCTCGCCAGCGATGGCGGTGGATCAACCGGCATCTCTTTTGAATGGGCTGGCCTCTTCGCGGGCAAGCCCGCTCCCACAGGGATCTTCAGCGCAGTGAGAAAGCGGGGAATCAGGCTTTGGCGTCAGCCTTGGGGTCGAGGCCGGTTGCTTCGATCAGACAGCGATAGCTTTCCTCGCGCTTGCCACTGGCGGTGACCTTTTTGATCGACCAGCGACCGCGCGTGAAGTCCGGCCAGGTGTCATCGAGTACCAAAAGGCCTTCGGCGGCCAGCAGCGGATCGCCTGGGCAGGTGACCTTCAACGTGTATTTCTCGCGCAGCATCTTGCGCACTTCGGCTTCGCCGATGGCTTTGGCTTCTTCTTCACTCGCCTGTTTCTGGCGAATGACCTTGTAGGGTGCGGAACCGGTGATCACTTCCTGCAGCTTGCCAACAGCACCGTCCCAGAAGCAGGTCTTGCAACCCTGGTTCTGCGTGCGCGCGGTCTCTTCCAATATGGCACTTATGAAGGCGTGGTCACCCGGTCGATTGTTGCTGGTCACCGACAACCTGACGTCCGGTATCACCTGACCCGACAGTGATTTGAGCTGCGCCGGTTTCGCCAGTACGTAGAGGTCGTTGCAGGGTTTGGCCACCGCGTCGTACTTGCTCGCCAGGCGTGTGATGAAGCCCATGTCGGTTTCGTTCGACTGGTCGACATGGGCAATCCTGATCAGCGCCAGCTCGGGATCGACGCGAGGCGAAAATCCGTGCCGCAAGACCAGCTCGCGAAACAGTCCGCCAAGGGTTGTCGGGCCATGACTTGCCGTGCGCCGCTCCTTGAATCCGGTCTCATCCTTGCCGCTGAAAGGCGCTGCGGTAGCCACCAGTGTCAGGCGTAACGGGAACAGCGTCGGGGTCAATCGAGTCACTTTGAACTGGCCCTTTTCGACCAGCCCGGACTCCAGATAGCCAACCCGCAGGCCGATTGTTCCACCCAGGGTCGGCAAGCCTTCGAGGCCTTCCAGGTCGATCACCAGTGTCAGCTGATCGGACTCCATCCCGGCAGCATCAATGTGTTCCCAACTGATCAGGCGCTGGTTCAGCAGCGCATGGTTGGCCCCGTAGATTTCGATCGCCGGTGTAAATCCCTGTGCCATGCAACCTCCTTAGTCCCAGGCCAAAACCGGTTTGATCGCGGCGGGTCTGCTGTCGAGTTCCGGCAGCGTTACCCATACGCCCGCCGGCAAAACCGGGCCGTATTCGGCCAGGGTCGAATTGAGCTTCCACAACGCTGCTTCGGCCTGATCGTCTGAGCGCCCGGTTTCGCGGTAGAGCAGCAGATTCACCGAATCACCGGCCACGCTTCGTACCTTACGCATTGTTGAACTCCGCCAATTCGAGTACCCACTTGATTACCATCGCAGTGCCGTCATCGATGACCTCGCTCTGGTTTTCCTGAACGCTGTTGATCCGCCACAACCCCCAGTTGCGACCGATACCGTCAATCAACGGCAATGGCACACGCAGTGCCTGAAGAGCGCGCAATTCATCGAGCCGTTCCATGGCCACGGCGTACATCGCGGTGCCGCTGATGGTCAGGGTTTCCGGACTTTGTCCAATCTGACTGGACTTGGGTTTACTGGTGAGAATGGGCAACTGCGTCCAGCCACCGTCCGACTTCCTCGCCAGCGTGCTGTAGGCGAAGTTGCGGGACAGGCCGAAGATGAAACTGCCCAATGCCATTTGTTGTTTCATCAGGCGACTCCATCGGTCAGGGCTGCGTCACGGCGGGTGGCGAGGGGGTTGGTGCTCATCAAAGGCGTAAAGTCAGACGTGAAATGTGACTGCATGACTTGCGCGACCATGGCGGTCACTTTTTCAGCGCTCACCAGGTCTCCGCCACTGAAGTGAAAGGCGGGCGCGTAGGTGACATTCTGATTCTGCTGATTTTGCGCTTGCACACTGCTCAGGCCTGCGCTGACTTCTGACGGTGGAGCAAGCTGATCGGGCGCTGGTGTTGCAAGCTTTTCACCCAGAGCGCCCCCTTCCTGACTGCCGTAAAAACTTCCGATGGCGCCGCCCAATGCACCACCGATCAACGTACCGATGCCGGGCAGGATGAATGTACCGATCGTGGCGCCAATGCTCGCGCCAGCATATCCACCGGCCAAGCCACCTGCTGCCATGCCCACACCGCCGGCGACTTTTTTGGAATCACCTTCAGCCACGCCGTCAACGACTTTCATACCGGCTTCGACCATCGTCAACGGCATGCTCAATGGCCCTGCCACCCTGCCGAGCCGGGCACCTTGACTGATCAGGCTGCGGCCTGGCGCGGAGGTCAGATATTTGGCACGATTCACGGCGGCCGTACCGAGGGATCCGGCAGTGGCCGAGAGACTGCCCAGCCCGGATCTGATGCTGGCCATTACCGGGCCTGTCCACGTGGCGGCCTGGGAAGCCAATGTGCCTAATGGGTTGCTGCCCTTCAATCCGGCAACCATCAGGATCAACGCGCCAACAAGTGCCGGGGCCTTTTCCGCCACCTCGCTCAAGCCATCGGCCGCCCCTCCGACTGTGGCCGTAAGGACGTCAAAGACTGGCAGCACGGTATCGCCGGCGGATGAATAGAGTCGATCCTTCTGCGCACTGAAGATATTCCAGCGTGTCTGGGAAGTATCCGCGAGTGTCAGGGCGCTCTGATCAACTGCCCCTGAGTACTGTTTCTTATCCGCCACGAGTGCAAAGGCGCGTTGCACCTCAGCGGTATTCTCGAGCATTTGCCGAAGCGGTTGGTTGACCGTAAACAACGTTGTCGACAACGCGGATTGTTCATCGGGGGAGCGCTTCTTCAGGGCCTCGAGCAACTCCATTATCGCGCCCGGAGCATCGCCCTGCATTTTCTCGGCCATGGCTTTGGGGTCGAGCTGCAACTGAGCGAACGCCTCTTTCTGGCTTGCAGAAGCTTTATCGCCAAGTGCCAGTGTCGTCGTGATTTTCTCGAACGCTACACCCGCATCGGCCTTGTTTACCCCGGCGTTAAGCAACGCCGCAGAAAACGCCGCGGCTTGTTCGGGCGCCATTCCGGCGCCTTTTGCCGAGGTGCCGTAAGAGCCCAGAATCGAACCGATATCAGCGGCGGAAGCGGCCAATCGACTGTCGAGCAAACTGGTCGCGTCGGCGAGATCCAGGGTTTGCGCGCGATCGAGACTCATCGAGGTACGCCAGCCGATCAACAGATCCGCGGCATCCTGTGGTTTCATCTCGAACGCAGTCGCCGTGACCGCCGTGTCTCTGGTGAAATCCATCAGGTCGTTTTGCCTGGCGGCTTGATCGATATTGCCTTCGGCATCCAACCGATCATTGCCGACCCCGCCCTTGGCGCCAGCGTAGCCGATGCTTGCCAGCTCAACCGCGGTTGTACCGCCGGCAGCCACCTTCGCCTCGGTGGCCATCTTCTCCAGCGCGACCTGCAACGTTTTGCGTTGGTTGCCTTCAAGGCCGACGACCAGATCCAGCCTCGCCATCGCGGCGTCGAGATTGATGGCCGGTTGCAAAGGTTCATAAGGAGGCGTGGCGGTCCTGGCACTTGGAGTTTTTTGCTCGGCGCCAAGGACCGTACCGCCCATTTGTGCTTGTCGGTCGTTCAGTGCCTGTTGCAACGATTGCTGTGACATCAGCACCGTGTGTATCGACCCCAGCACATCCCTGAGCTGAGCCTGTTCGGCCGTCAACTGACGTAGTTCGGCGGTGGCATCTGCCAGCGCCAGACCAAGCCCGGCAAATACATCATCCGGTTTCGACGTCGGCTCTGAACCTGCCAAATCGGCGCCTCGCGCAGACAGCGCTGGAGACCTCATGGTGGCCGTGGTGCCGGGTACTTGCACCTCTTGATTGACCGTCGCGAACGTCAACCCATAGTTATCGTCTGCCATGCCGCTCTACTCCTGTTTCACGCCAAGGCGAGTGATCGCTATGTCGTAGCGGCGCAACGCCTTTTCGGCGTCCCATTCCAGAATCTCCGCCTCACTTACCGGGTAAATGAGCGGGACGATATCGAGGATTACTTCGATGTCGCGTTCCGAAAGTAGGCCGCCGGCTGGTTTAAAAAATCGTCGATGCGCACCTGCAATTGCGTCCAGTCCGGGACGGTCATCAGGGCCAGATCGGGGATCATCAGGCCGGTGCAATGGGCGGTGATGAACTCGGCGCGTTCCTTGGCCGTTTTCAGTTTCTTCATCACTTTGGTGGCGCGCAGCACCGGCATTTCCAGGCTCAGCGAGGTCACGGTACGGCCGGTGACGGCGAGCGGTTGCAACAGCTGGATCTGATCGGGATCGGCGGATTTTTCCGCGTCTTCGACCTGGTCGAGAAAGTACGCTGTCGGACGGGTCGACATCTCGTGTACGTACTGCGCGATGCTCACGTAGTCCGGGCGTTTGAGCTGGTCGAGTTCCTTGACCGACAGGCCGGTGGCGAGCAGCGCCAGTTCGAAGAACTGATCGTCTTCGTCATCGCCGACACGCTCCAGCGCTTCTTTCTGTGCGGCGTAGAACAGTGGCTTGAGCTGGATCTGATCGATCTGCGAACCGTCGTCACCGGTGATTGGCGACAGCAGATCATGCTGGGGTGGCATCCACGACATGTATGAATTCCTTGGTGATTCTTGAGGGGGTGTAGCAAAGCCCTTGCAGGAACGGCTTTTGTGGCGAGGGGATTTATCCCCGATGGGCTGCGTCGCAGCCCCACACTGAACGCTCGATTTTTCAGCTACAACATGAGCTTGGAATCGGGGCCGCTGCGCAGCCCATCGGGGATAAATCCCCTCACCACAAGGCTCACTCCTACAGGTTTTTTGCGGTGCGCCGGGTTACGGCATCAGCACGGCGCGGCGGGCATCGCCGAGGATGTCGACGCCGTTGAGCACGAACTTCTGCGTGCGCACGTCGATGTCGATCACTGGAATACCGTTTTCCAGACGGTTGTAGGTGCGGCAGGAGAAATCCAGGGTCGTCAGGGCTTTGCCACCCATTTTGATTGCGTCTTCACCCATGGTTTTGAGCTTGCCGCCGATGGTGTGGTAGGTGAACCAGGTGTTGCCGTCCTGATCCTGACCGGCTTCACGTACGTTCAGCAGGATGTCGTCGCCCAGCTTCACGCCCATGGCGAGCAACACTTCTGCGCCCGTACCTTGCAGCTTGATCTGAGCATTGAGCGCCTTGGCACTCTTGGCCATTTCTTCAATGATGAAACGGCCACCGGTCATGTTTTCCATCTCGAAATCAATCTTCGGCGGAGTAAATTCTTCTACTGTCGCCGACAGCGGCAGGCCTTGCAGGGTGGCCGCGATGGCCTGTCTTACGCGGTTGGTAAACATTAGAGAACGTCCTCCAGGAACTGCTCGATGATTTCATCGCGGGCGTTGAGTTGATAAACCATGTGTTCGTTCGGCGCGTAGCGGCCGTAGTCGATGACCACGTACCAGGTGCCGTTCTTGTACTTCTCGACGCTGTTGAGTTCCGGGTGCAGATACACGCTGCCGCCAGGAATGGTTTCGTCGGCGACCAGGGTTTGCAGCCAGTCGTTGATGCGCTTGACCTCTTGATCCATGAAGGATTTGGTGAGGTTCTTGGCCATGGCTTTCTGGCCGGCCTTGACCAGCTTGCGGCTGATCGCATCTTCCAGACCGACGTAGCTGATGAACTTGCCGGTGATCGAGCGGTTACCCAGCAACGAGAAGCCGCCGAGCACGGTGCGAGCGTAGTAGCTGACGCCGTAGCGGTTGAGCAGATCGCCTTCGGTGGAGGTGTCGAGAATGTTGTATTCAACGACCCGCGAAACGTCCTCGGCGTAGGTCACCTGGTTGCCCGGGCTCTCCCACTGCTTGACCTTGGCCAGTGCGGCAATCGCCAGACTCGACGGCGACAGGAAGACGTTTTTCTTCGCCACCTTCGAGTACACGGCCGGCATGTTGTGCACCACCAGGCAACGGTCGAAACCGAGATCGGCGCCGCCCAATTCCTGGCTGTACAGCACTTGATCGGCGACCGAGGCGTCCTTGCCGTCCAGCACCACACGGGCTTTGATGCGCTTGCCGAACGAGGCGAACTCGCTGGCCACCGCTTTGGTGCCGGTGAAGCCCGGTGCACCGATGATGGTCAGGTCTTCCGGGACACTGCCCAGCGCGGCCAGACCGAGCTTGCGGCCAGTCAGCGGCTCGACGCCGCCGATCACTGCGTTGACGGTGTCGGCCGGGGTTGCGCCTGCCTCGACGATCACCACGTAGACCGGCACCTTGACCACTTTGAGGATCTGGTAAACCGCGTGGTACAGCGTGCCTTCTTCCGCACCGGTCGGATCGAGCAGCGCGTGGGTAGTGAAGCTGTTGATGCGGAACGGTGCGTTACGCGGAATCAGCGGATCGGCGTTCGGCGCGGTGCCGACCAGACCGATGACGTTGTCACCCAGGCCACCCATGGCCTCGGGGGATTCAGTGGCATTGACGGTAATGCCGTTGTGCTCGAAGTTCAAAACCTCAGCCATGTTCAGTCAGCCTTCTTGGCAGCGGCCTTTTTGGCCTGGGTGGATTGGGTTTTCAGTTCCAGTCGACCGGCGAAGTGCAAGGCACTGGCCTCGACGTCGAGCAGATCGAGTTCCTGGCCGATGCTCGACCAGTGCCCACCGCCGGTGGGGAATGGGACGAGCACGGTGTAGGTTTGGCGGGTTGCCATTTTTCGTTTCTCCATAAACGGGAAAGCCCCTCGTGGGGAGGGGCTTGGCGGGTGTTGAGTTTTTTGAGCGGATAAGAAAACGCCCCGGGGTTCGGGGCGTTCAACGTACTTGCAGAGCGATCCAATCAGGTTGTTCAGGCCGAGCCTGCTCCTTCGGAAATTGCTCTGACTGTGGCCAATCGCGCAAGTCCTTCAAATAAGCCAGCAACGCCTGATATTGATCGACGGTCAGTGTTGTATCGCTGGACATTTCGAGTTCATCGCGATGACGTTCACGCAACCACTTCATGTTTTCAATCTTGCCGTCACGCCAAATGCGCTCCCGATCAGCCTCGGATTCACGGTCCAGTTCAGGCGTCCTCAGGACAGGCCTTCCATGCTCATCTGCACCGATCACCAGCGATTGCGCTTCTCCCGCTAAAAGCTCAGAGCGCAGCTGTGTGGTGATTTCCACTGCATCGTCAGGCATTGCAACGTGAACGGCATCGTCGTAAAAGCCACCAGTCGAGGCGGCATAAAAAAGTGACATGAATAATTCTCCCTGTTACCAGCCGATCGAAATCCACGGCCCATTCGGTTGACCACTGCTACCGATGGCAGAAACAGTGAACTTCGTAAGACCGCCGTACATGACACATAGGGTGGAAGTGATCGAGGTAGAGCCCGCCGAAGAACTGTTGCCGACCAGCGTCATGATTTCGGCAGTCGGATAGGCTATCGGGTACGTAACGCTCACTTGGGCTCCTGCCGCAATCGCATTGATCGTCCCCCACTGGATGATCACTCCACCCAGCCAGCTCGGCAGCATGAGGTAACCAACTCGCTCCTTGGACATAGAAAAGCCCCAGCGCAACTTCTTCGGCGTGACAATGGTTTTGTCATCCACGCCAGCATCGGTCTGTGCCTGAGAGGCCAGTTTTGCCGTGCCTTGATTGGGTTCAGTCGCTTGTTGCGCGAGAGCGGTCAGCGCACTGATGTCAATGTTTCCCTGATTGATCGGCGCGTTCCAGGCTTTGATGCACCACATGACGGCGAGGTTGCGTGGGCGCATGACTCCCAATGCCCCAGCACTAACCGGAGTGTTGCCAGCGGTGAATACCGCATTGGAAACGCCGTAATCTGTCGTGTTATGAGGATCAAGCCCATGTGCGTCCTGAAGTCCGGCATCTGATGCCGTGTTATGCCAGAGGCCCGAAACAGCCGGAGAGACATTGGAGGGGTCGAAAGACTGGAGGCTACCCTTCTGCCAACTACCAATCGGGCGTCCGCCATCAACACCTCGCCCATGATCCCAGCCACGAAGAAACTCGCCACGAGACTCCGGCAATCGGAAGTTACCCGCGCCTTCATTGCCTTTGTTATAGACAGTGCCGAGATAGGCTGCCAGATCCGGATAAGTCGCAATGCTCTGCACACTGCCGTCCAACTCTAGATAACCGGGAGCGACGATGCCGGTCGGAAATGCCAGAACAGCGCCAACTGGAACAGCGGATTTAAGCCGCTCAACTTCCTTGGCCAGCGCGGCGACATCGATGGTTCCCTGATTGACCGGGGCGTTCCAGGCCTTGATGCACCACATGACGGCGATGTTGCGAGGGCGGGTTTCAGGCTCTGCACTTTGGCTGTACGTTCTAGGGGTTCCGAACGGCGTATTGAAGCCATGATTATCGCCCACCGTACGAGCTAACCAATCAACGGGATTGTCTTTAAGCACGACAGTAGGCGTTTGGCCAGCCGGATCGAATACCTGACCACCACCACTTTCTGTTGGAAGATAGTGATAGTGGTTTTTTAGCGAATCCGCCTGCGCGCTACCCGCCGCCCGCCCTGTATCAACCCCACGCCCATGATCCCAACCACGCAAGAATTCCCCACGCGCTTCAGGCAAGCGGAAATTACCAATACCCTCATCACCCTTATCAAACTTGCCGCCCAGATATGCACTCAAGTCCGGGTAAGTCGCACTGCTCTTGACGCTGTTATCCAGCTCCAGAAAACCCGGCGGCGGTGCATCAACCGGGAACGCGACAATCGACCCCACCGGCAACGCCGATGCCTTGGCAATCAGCGCTTCAACTTCAGCCTTGGTGTATGAATCCTTGATACCAAATCCAGCCAGCGTCTCGGGATTCGCACCCGCCGTGGCCCGACCATATTCATCAACGGTCAGGCTCTTGTAAGTCCCAGCCGCAATCCCGGTACGCCCGGCCAGCATCTTGAACGTCAGCGCGGTAGTACCAAGGGTGATCGGCGCGTTGGTGGTCAGGTGCCACAACGAATCTCCATTTGCTGTGCCCTCCTCGACCATGACCGTCAGGCCCGGCGTAACCTTGGCGTTACTGTTGGCATCGCTCGCCCGTACCCAGTCGCCATTGGCGACAATCCACAGGCCGTTGTCCTTGGCCAGCGTCTGGCTCGGCAGCAGCACACGGTCACCGGCAATCACCGCGACACCGTCGATCTGCTGCGCGCCGTTCAACACGACATTGCCCGTTGCAGCGACACGCACCGATTGTTTGCCATCAAGTTTGCCGAGTTCTTCGGCGAGGTAACTCATGACCCAGGCACGCGTGGCTTTGACGACGGTGTCGTCGATCAGCAACGTTACCAGGGAGGCGTTACTGGTCTCGAAAATCGAGCGAATGTAGAACTCTTTACCCGAACCCGAGGTGGCCAGAACCGGTTTGAACGACTCCGGATATTTGACGATAGCGTAGAGAATCCCAGTGTCAGTCCACAGCCCTGCTTCCCGCACATACCAACCGCCAACATCCGGCGGAATGGTCACTTCGGCGAGCAGCCAGCTCGGATTTTTCTCGTCCTGGAACAGCGCATTGAGCGGCCCGCGCCAGACTTCGCGCTTCAGCGCAGTGGCGGTCGCGGCCGGGTTGTAGACCGAGCCGCCGCCGTCGCCGACGGAAATCTGCGTCAACTTGATCGGCACGCCCGCAGCTTTACAAGCCGTTTCGTAGGCAATCCCTGCGTTGGTGAGCAGGGTGTAATAGTCAGCCATTCAGGCCCCCTGAGGATAAATTGTGGATGTTTCGACGGTGTACATACCGGCGCCCATGAACGCCTCTCCCGAGGTTTCCAGCCCTTCGATGAACACCGGATAAATCGTGGTCAGTTCGCCGCAGAAGGTCGCGGCGCCGATGACGTGATTGCCGAAAGCGCTGAGGCCAACGGAGACCGTCAGCACATCGCGTTCGCTCTTGGCATCAGCCAGACGTCGATCGAGACGGGCGTCGATTGCTTCGCTGTAGGGTTGCTCGCTGAAGGCTCGTACGGAAAAACTGTAAGGCGCACCGGGCGGCGTCTGTTCGTACCAGGCGCGGATCTCGGGTCTTAACTGCAAACCCTTGGCGGCGTTTTCCAGCGCCTTGCGAGTGCCGGCCTGACGCGCGGTGGGCCAGGCGAGTTCGACGGTCAGGCGTTTTTCGGCTTGCGGCGCGTCGGTGCTCCATTCAGCAACACCACGATCCGCTGCCAGATACGGCAGAAAATCGGCGGGTGTTTCTGCAGGATTCATCAGCTCGGGAAACGGCGGAGCAATGCGATCAAGCAAGGCGCCAAAGCCCAGATCCAGGCCTCGTTCGAGGGTCGAACTGTTGGCTGGCAGCAGCGTTGCACGCTGAGTTTTGTCACTCATAGCGTCAGCACCTCGACTTCAACTGCCGTGCAATACGGCGCTTGAAACGCTGTCGTCACAATCGGCACCAGCGGTTCAAGAATCTGCAATTGCACGGCGCCGGCGCTGTGCAGCGTGTAGTCGATCCAGCTCGGATCAACCCGGCCTTCGAGGCGATGACAGCTGTCGGCGTAAGCCTGCAACTGCGCTTGCGCAGCAACTTTGGTCAGGCCCGAATCGGGGCCGGAATTGATCTTGGCGACGACGCGGATCTTGTAGCGCTGGATGTCGGCGCCTTGCACGGTCACGAGGTCGGTTTCAGGTCGCACGTCAGGTCGGGCGAAGTGCTGGCGAACGCCGTCAAGCAACACTTCGGACGGCGTGCCGTCACCTTCACGCGAAAGCACAGTGACCTGCACTTCGCCGGGGGCCGTGCGCCGACCATTGCCATCCTTGACCTGTGCGGCGAGGCCGTCCGGGTTGAAGGTGTAGGTGACGTTGACCACGCCGGCATCGGTGGACTCGACTTGCACCGTCGGCCGTTCGCCGAGCGTAAAGACCTCACGGCGATACTGCATCCGCGAACCCGCCGCTGGAGCGTGCGGCGCCAGGTAATAACGCAGCCGAGCGTCGTCATCACTTTCATAAATCGCCGGCACTGGCGGGAATGCCGCCGGGTCGCCAGGATCGAGCAGTTGCCGCTCAAGGCCCATGTCCGCCAGTCGTGCATCGAGGTTGCTGCCGGTCGCCCACCACGCCAGCATCTGCTTGATGCGTGCGTTGTATTTGCGTTCATGGGTTTGCAGGCGCACGCAAAACGCCTCCAGCGCCAGGGTCAGCAATTCGCTTTCGTTGTCCAGGCTGGTCTTGAGTTTCGCCGCACTGTCCGGAGATCGCGCACCGACGTATTCAATGACGAACGTCTTGAACTCGGCGAGCAAGTCTTCGAACGCTTCGACGGTGATCAGCGCGGGTTCGGCCAATTGGTTCTGACCGGGGATCAACATGCTCATGTCACGACCTCGAAGGTTTGTTGACGGTTTTTCCAGGTGCCGGCGAACCGCAATAACAGGCCGGCACCCTGACGGCTGGCGACGATCACTTGCGGCTGAAAATCATCGATGCCGTTTTGCTTGTTGTAGAACGCTTGCGCCGCGTGGCTCTGGGCCAGAAGCAGAACGTCGTCGCCGAGGTTGTGCCCCAGCAGCGTGGGGATCAGCGAGCCATAAAGCGGCCGTTTTTGCCGGGTGCCCAGCGGCGTGGTCAGGGCCCGGGTCGCGCGCTGCACAAACTGCAGCCAGTCGTCGACCGTGGCCCCGCTGTCTCTATCGATTCCGATCATGGGAGGCTCTTGAATCAGGGGCTGATGACACGGCCCTGGTGATCGACCAATGGACCGCTGAAGTGCACGCCCGAAGGGTCGATGGTCAGGCCGACGGCACCCATTTGCAGGGTGATAAGTTGCGGCATCAGCGCCAGTCTCGCCGGGCCGATGCTCAGTTCCAGCGACTGGCGAGAACCGCTGAAGGCCGCCGGGCCGTTTTGCCAGTGCAGAGTGTGGGTGGCGTCGTCGTAGCCGCTTTCGCTGCCGTCGACATGCACCCGACGGGTCAGCGTCGGCACTGTTGACGCTGGCGGAAAGCGCTCACTGTTCAAGCCGAACAACGCCACGCTCTGCGCGCCGCTTTCGCCGCTGCCGTAGTTGAACAGCAGACACTGCTCGCCCACTGTCGGAATCCGCGACTCGCTCTGCGCGCCGGCACTCGGGTTGAAGAATTTGATGGCCGGCGTCAGCAAGCCACCGTGACTGACCTGGCAGGTGTTGCTCGCGGCATCGACCGACTGGCAAATGCCAATGCGACAGAAGCTTTCGGCGCGGCGGTGCAGGTCGTCGATTTCCGCTTCCATTTCGGCCAGGCGTTCGATGATCGGGCCCAGTTGCATGCGCAGTAATGCGTCGAACATCGGTCAGGCCTCCAGCGCGGTGTATTGGTCTGGATCGTCGATGTTGCTGACTTCCCAGGTGCGGGCAAATTTCGCTGTGCCGAGCGGGTCGTCAAGTAAGGTCGGGCCGAGGTAGAGGGTCTGGTTGAAGGTCAACGTCCAGGCCTTGCTTTGCAGATCGGCCTGAACCAGCAGTGACGGTGAACCATCAATATTCATCGGCAGATCGCATTGCGCTGCCGGCAAGCCCCAACGGTTATCCGTGATCAGGTTTTTCAGTGTGGCGATCAGATCGCACGCGGCGAACGCCGTGGCGGACCCGGCAGGAATGACTTGCAAGGAGAGCGTCAGCACGTGAGCAATTCGCCCATCCGCTGCGCGGACTCCCGGCGCGTCGCGTTCGATGTCGATCAACACCCAGGCCTGATCGCCCGGGGCCGTGAAGTCCTGAGGATTGCCGACCTGCACGTTGAGGCCAGCGGTGTTGCGCAAGGTTGTCGCCATCGCGCTGAACAACTGCGAGGGCTGCTGGATCATTGCGGGCATGCATGACCTCCTTTTCTAGTGTCCACGCAAAACCCCGCCGCAACTTATGCAGCGAGGCAAGAAATGAAGGAAATTACTGGGGATCGCGCGGAGGCACTTCGCCAACGCCGATGCGCTTGGCAGCCCAGCGTTCGTAAAGACCGATAGCCACGTCGGCCCCGGCCATGGCGGTTAGGCAGCCGAAAGCGCCAGCAGCCCAGATCGACATGCCGGCAGCGTACAACAGCATGATTGCCGATACGCCGCAGATCATGCAGGCGCCGGAGCGCAATGCCAGACGGCGTAACAGTGGCCAGCCGCGGGCGCCCTCCTTGTCGGCGCGCCACATTTCACCGGACACCCCTCCCACGACAGCAAGGAGGATGACCAGCCAGATTGGCATGTCCGCCAATGCTTGTTGCTCGTTTGTCATGTCACGCCTCCCGAGAGTGATTGATGAGTGTTGGGGGTCAACTACAGCTCCTATAGAGATATTCAAAAGTCGCTGAGCCAGGAATCGGGCAGACCACTCCAAAGTGGTCTGCCTTGCGTCGGATGCGCGGACAGAAAAAACTGCCCCCGCCCAGCGATCAGCCCCAGACGTTATCGAAAACGAAGTCCTTTACCTTCCAGTTTTCGATAGTGCTGCCTGGGTAAATGACACGGCGATGAGGGCGCAGCGTCGGTGTATAGCCAAAACGTGCCCACACCGGGAGTTCTTTCACCACGGACAAACGCCCATTGGCTTGCAGCTTCAACTCTGCACCCGCTTGGCCCGCTGTACCGGTGAACCAAAGTGGAGTGTTGTTTGCGCCATAAATAACGAAGTTGCCGTCAGGCTGCATAACGGCACGTGTTGCACCTTTATTCTGGGTCCAACTGGCCCATAGCACCCCCAAAGGCCCGTTCGAAACGACAAAATTCCCGTCCGACTGGAACACCATGGTGGTACCGCCTACGACATATCGCTTCTCGACTTCCAGCGTGGTACCGCCCGGAATGGCCAGTGATGGCTGAGTAAAATCAGGAAACAGCGCCGCATTACTCGCCCAATATGGAACCGACTCCACGATGACTAGGTTGCCATCGTCCTGAACCTGTACGAATGTGCGCTCTGCCGAACCTTTGTCTCCGGCAATCGGTACGCCGTTAATGGTCATCCACGCCCGCCCGCGCAAATGGTCTACGAGAATGCCTTGGGTATGGACATAGAAACAGTTCACCAAGTCGTTGTTCGGGTTGGTACTGACGGTGGTGTAAGGGTTGTTATCAGCCACCCAGGCCAACGCCCCGTTATCGTAGAGCGCCAGGTTGATATCTGGCTGCAAAAGCAACTTAAAACGTTTGCTCGGCGACTCAAGATACTGACCCGGCACCATGAAATGGCGAGGAGGCAAGACTGGCGTTCCATTAGCTGCAAATGGAGCAACGGAAAAAGAGGGCATAATTCACCTATGACGTCGAATGATAAGGTGCGGAGGGTTCCGCCTTCATGTCGCTCATAGGCGATTGCTCGAGGCTCGCAGCCCTCACATGATTCAATGTTCCGCATCGAGAGCACTTGATCTGGAGCTCTGTCAACTCGCCCACGCGGGCGAGCAGTCGTTTGCAATTACCACATCTGTAGTCTTTCAGCATCGGCAAGTCCTTTTGGTTTCCAGCCTGCTTTTCGTTATTGAAGGAGCGACCGGAGAGTTTGCCGCCGCAGATTCCATGTCGGTGGGACTAACAGACTGTCTGATCAGCAGTAACCAAAGGCTCACGTGGAGCGACCTTGCCTGTTTTGATAACCAGGTAAATCCGTAGCGGGAAGGCATATCAAACACGGGCGACTGATCGGATGCCGTGAAATGCGCGGCGCATTCAGTGGCGCATCAACACCTGTCAATAAGGCGCTACCGGCCAGACAATGTTGATCGGGTACCCCGATTGCTTATCGATGTCGCTCAATGCAATCGAGTAATGCTTGAAGGCCAGCAGCAGGGCCTGCTCCTCTGGAGTGGCAATACCGACATCAACTTTAAACGGCAGCGAGTTCATCAGCAGCCAGTTGGCAGCGGTATTCAGCAGTTGCCATTTCTGTTGCTCGGCTTCGTTGCGCAAGTCCTCGTCGGAGGGCGGTGTAAACGTCCAGACAACATTGAAGGTCGCCTTCCAGCCCACACGAATTTCGCTATTGCCGGTGACATCCACCCAAGTAGAAGACGGCGAAGCAGGCGCGTCTGGGCTGACATCCCCGTCCTTCAATTGGACGACTCTGTTGTATTCAACCAATGCATAGAGATTCATTTTCTGACTCCTGAATGTGTTGTTTGCGAAGACGTGATGAGAGGCAGATATTAAAAAAAGCCCGGCACTGGCGCCGGGCTTCTCGGACAGAAACGCCAAACTTGGCGCGAACGGTGATGGCTGGTTTAGAAAGGCGCGACCGGCCAGTTGATCGTGTAGGGGTAATCAGCCTGGGTTTTCACATCACTGACAGCGATGTGGTACTGCTGGTAGGCAAGCCATGCGGCTTGATCTGCAGGCGTGGCGACGCCCAGGTTCACTTTGAAATTCACCGGATTGATGGTCAGCCAACCCGACGCGAGTCCCAACTTGGTACGTACTTGCACGGCTACCAGATCCACATAGTCTTGATAAGTTGGCTCAGAGAAAACCCAGCCGCTTTCTGTGTATTCCGCTTTCCAGCCCACTTGAACAACGGTGTCAATGGCGACCTGATTCCAGTTGGCCTGTATCCCTGGCGGGATAACCATAGGTTGTTCTTCCGCATCCTGGATATCAACGACCCGGGGAAATGGAGAACTGGTGCCGTAATTGATCAGAACGTATCGATTCATAAATTTACCTTTTGAGATGGACAGCGATTGGGGTGTTTCAACCTGATCTGCCTTTCACTGCGCTGTATCAATAAATACGCGGCGTTTACCGCAGGCAGGCATTCCAAAAAGCCCGGTGAGGCACCGGGCTTTTCAGTAATGCGCTCCTTCGCCCTCCTTCAAATCCTGTGCTCAAGAAGGAAGCTGACTTTTCGGCGCTACTGGCGCGGTACGAGTCCATTCAAATTGTTTTTCCGACCGCGGTCCCTGCCCGCCGGATAACTGCTTCTGGTGCTTTACGCTGCACACCCGGGTCAGTTGCCAACCCTCTGAACCGTTGAGGCCGGTTCATCGCTGCCTGTTCTTGTGGAACTAAAGAGCTTGTCTTGCCAGCCGCTTTGTCGAGCGGCTTGGTGACAAGGATATGCACGGATGCATATACAGTCAATGCGTAAATGCATTTATTTATGCACGAGAAATGCGCGAATGCATGAAAGCCCCGCCACTGAAGGGTTTGCCGGTTTCGTCCAGGCGAAAAAAAACCCGCCGAGGGGCGGGCTTATCTGAAAACGGTTGGGTTAACGGGCGTACATGCCCCACCAGAAGACGTGACCGAGGATGACGATCTGTTCTTCCTGTATTTCCTGGAAGCTGTAGTCCTCATCCGGGTGCTCATCGCGATTGAAGCTGCGCAGGCGGATGCCGGTAGGCAGGCGATAAAGCTGCTTAACGCGCAGCTGGCCATTGTGATTGATCGCATACAGGTCGCCATCGATGATGTCGCCGATGCCGCACTTGCCCGCATTCACACCGACAGTGGCGCCATCACGCAACACCGGCAACATACTGTTGCCGCGCACCGTCACGCATTTGGCCTGGTCGAACTGCACACCGTTATGGCGCAGGCTGCGCTTGCCAAAGCGCAGGCTGGAGCGCTCGCTCTCTTCAATGACGAATCTTCCTGATCCAGCAGCCAATTCAACCTCGCGAAGAAACGGCACCGACACCTCGTCGTCATCGACAGGGGTGTCGTCGTCCCACAGCATTATGTCCTTGAGTTCCGCGTGTACGTCATCACGTACGGCACCGGCCGACGGCGCGACATCCGCGCGCCCGCGCAATTGATCGGTGCTCACGGCGAAGTACTCGGCGATCTTCGAAATGTGTTTATCCGAAGGATCGACGATCTTCCCGCTGAGAATCCGCGAGAGAGTGGATTGAGGCACGCCGGTGCGACGGTGGAGCTCCGTAGGGGAGATCCCGTGCTGGTCGAGCAGTGCTCTTAAGACGGAGGATACGTTGCGTTTTTGCATAACGCGCATAGTGCTTGAAGTTTTTCGTGAAGACAAATGCTGATTTGCATTAATAATGCATAAATCAGCATTTAGTTGAAAATAATATCACCGAGCCACCATCTACGGGTTGGAATGAGGCTCGGCAAATGGGCGCAATTCAGCCTTTGACTCGACGTGCCGCAGCATTGGCTCGCTTGAGCCGATCACTTCTGGCCTTCCTGTCGTAGTCATCTTTGGCGCCCATGATTCCGCCAGCGGCGTGCACCCAATCAGTTGCCGTACAGCCAGACATCAGCACGGCCGCAGTGAAGACTGACGTAAAGACAAGTATGCTTTTCATATTTGAGTTCCCCTTATTCATTCAGCACGCTGCGTAACTTAGCCCCGGCACGAGCCAACCTGGCTTCATGTTTCTTGATGACTTTTACATCGCCATACTGACGCGCCGCCTTCAAATGGTTTTGCCTGCGTCGCACTTCGGCCTCGGCTTTTTGAATGCTTCTGGACCGATCATCATCGGCGGAGGGCTCTCGACAGTAGCGCTCTACATTGGCCAGCGCTTGCTGCAGTCCAGCGACGCGATAAACGTTGTCGGCCGCCTCGGCCTGCTCAAGTTGTCGACTGATCCCGACGCGTCGTTGCGAACAATTTTCTCGAGAATCAGCAAACGAACTTTCCATGATTAAAACGCAACCCGCCAACAACGCGATACTGCACACAACATTTAACTTCATGAAACAAACCCCAAGTAGCTTGTTTTCCCGTTCTGGCCGGAAAAGTAACTAACCCGTGCCCATTCCTCACGGCAAGCCAATGTCTTTCTGATGCCTCTAAGTGCAGCAGCCATCATGTAATGGCATTGCCCTTTCGATATAGGGAAATGTTCAGCCAACCACACCACCGGAACATAAACATGATCAAAACAAACCAGCACCGGTGTGCGCTCATTCAACGTCGACACGCTGACATCTTTCTCTTTGCCACCGACTGCCGCGGCGACAAACACAGTTCCCTGACTGTTAATTGCAATTGATCGCTTCCAGGCCGGAGCCTTAGTTCCAGAAGGACCATGCACGCAAAACCAAAGCATTGATAAGTTCCCTCAACTGCCTAAACATCGTCATATTATTCAAGGCAACTACAACAGCCGCGCCGCGCTGACATTCAGGCAGTCACAGGGGCTCTTGGCTTGACTCGAATCACATTAACAACGCGGGGCCATCATGGCCTTACTGGGGGTCTTACTTAGTCTTACCTGGTCGCCTGAGGGGCCTTGCCCCCCGGTTTCAGGCTAGCGTGGGACATGGCACACGCCATTGATCAGATTATTGATATTGTAGTAATACTCGGCATCGGAGAAATAGTTGAAGGTGATCATGCCGCCCTGAAACCCTCTTTCCATAAATGGAAGTTCATCACCGGCCGTGTCGGCATCAAACGTTTCAACTGAGCGCGTCTTGAACAGGAAGCGCGAACTGTCCAGATGAGTAAGGTTAATATTAAACTTTCGATCATACGTATAGACTTTGCCCTGCGGTGTTCTGACGACGTAATACACAAAAAGTGCACCTTCCTTTGGATCAATCGTCATATCACCTACTCCATGCCATCTAGTTTTATGGTCGGGAGTATGTACAAAGTCGATCGACGCAAAACACGGTGCGCGTGGAACATCACGATGAATCAGATAAAAATACCTGAGCACCAGCGCAGCCACTACTAATAAAGACAGCAGCGCCAACAACGTGGTTATTTTTTCCCGACGAGCTGATAATTCACGCATATGGCCTCCCCTTTACTTTCAGGCTTGATGCATTTGATCAGTAATTGGGACAGCGGCTTGCGCACATAGTAATTAATATCGGACAAGGCTATTGCAGGCTCAAACTCGCTCAAGGCTTTAACAATTTCGTCCTTGGACATCTTTTCACTTTCTTCCACGTACAACTTCGCCTCACCGTCTTCCCAGATAAGTTTCCACTCTTCCAGGTCCGCCGGCTTTTTAAACATCAAGTAGGCGTAAAACAACGCAAGTGCAATCGTCGAAACAACCAGCACCGGTAATAGAAGGCGCGCCGAAGACCGCTCCCTTTCAGCAGGTTCGACGATGATCGTTTGCTCATCGCGTGGCACGGATTCAATATCGGGTAAATCGCCGCTGGTTCGCCTGATCTCACACAACAGCACGACGCCACGGCGGGGCAAGGTCTTGAGACTGTCCCGCGGCAAACCAACGTCAGCGAAATGCGCGCGGAGCAGGTGCAGGGTTTTGTAGTAACTGCTGTCGGAAATGACCAGCCCACGATCACCCCAGACCCGCGAAATGAGCAACTCTTTATCGGTAATACCGTCGATCAAGGCCAGCAGCAGGTCGCTCTCATTGCTGCCCAGGCAGACCGATCGCCCCGACCGGCTGAGGGTCATTGTTTGCGCATCGTAGTAGCAATCGTCCCCTGACGATCCTGAATCGATGCCTTCTGACTGTTCCAAGCGACTTCCTCGACTGACCTACAACCCACGCATTCTGATGATTCGATAGCTTTTCGGCACTATAGGACACAATGCCGGGCCAAGCGGCGGCGCGTTGCTGCATCCACCTCAAAAAAACTTCATACTCAGCCCCACTGAATCGACCCACGGGCCGCATCGCTGGCAAACACTCGCCATTTTGAAGATGCGAACCAACCCGTTTTTGCCTCGTCACTTTTACCGGTAAAGCTAAACCCCTGATGAATAAAGCTATTTCAGACCTGTCCTCCCACACCCCGATGATGCAGCAGTACTGGCGCCTGAAGAACCAGCACCCGGATCAGCTGATGTTCTACCGCATGGGCGACTTCTACGAGATCTTCTACGAAGACGCGAAGAAGGCTGCCAAGTTGCTCGACATCACCCTGACCGCGCGCGGGCAGTCGGCGGGGCAGGCGATTCCGATGTGTGGGATTCCTTACCACGCGGCGGAAGGCTATCTGGCGAAACTGGTCAAGCTCGGCGAATCGGTGGTGATTTGCGAGCAGGTCGGCGACCCGGCGACCAGCAAAGGCCCGGTCGAACGTCAGGTGGTGCGCATTCTCACGCCGGGGACGGTGAGTGACGAGGCGCTGCTCGATGAGCGCCGCGACAACCTGATTGCAGCCCTGCTGGGTGACGAGCGTCTGTTCGGCCTGGCTGTGCTGGACATCACCAGCGGCAGTTTCAGCGTGTCGGAAATCAAAGGCTGGGAGAACCTGCTGGCGGAACTGGAGCGGATCAACCCGGTTGAGTTGCTGATCCCGGATGACTGGCCAAGAGACCTGCCAGCGGAAAAACGCCGTGGCGTCAGTCGTCGTGCGCCGTGGGATTTCGAGCGCGACTCGGCGCTGAAAAGTCTCTGCCAACAATTTTCCACCCAGGATCTGAAAGGTTTCGGCTGCGAGAACCTGACCCTGGCCATCGGCGCCGCCGGTTGCCTGTTGGCTTACGCCAAGGAGACCCAGCGCACTGCCCTGCCGCACTTGCGCAGCCTGCGCCACGAACGTCTCGACGACACCGTGGTGCTCGACGGTGCGAGCCGGCGCAACCTGGAACTCGACACCAACCTGGCCGGTGGTCGCGACAACACCCTGCAATCGGTGGTCGATCGCTGCCAGACGGCCATGGGCAGCCGTTTGCTGACCCGCTGGCTGAACCGTCCGTTGCGCGACCTGACCGTGTTGCTGGCACGCCAGACCTCGATCACTTGCCTGCTCGATCGCTACCGTTTTGAAAAGCTGCAACCGCAGCTCAAGGAAATCGGCGACATCGAGCGGATTCTTGCGCGGATCGGCCTGCGCAATGCCCGTCCTCGCGACCTCGCGCGTCTGCGTGACGCCCTCGGTGCCCTGCCTGAGCTGCAAGTGGCGATGACCGATCTGGAAGCACCGCACCTGCAAGGTCTGGCGACCACCACCAGCACTTACCCGGAACTGGCGGCGCTGCTGGAAAAAGCCATCATCGACAACCCGCCAGCGGTGATCCGTGACGGCGGCGTGCTGAAAACCGGTTACGACAGTGAACTCGACGAGTTGCAGTCGCTGAGCGAAAACGCCGGCCAGTTCCTCATCGACCTGGAAGCCCGCGAAAAGGCCCGCACCGGCCTGAGCCACCTGAAAGTCGGCTACAACCGTATTCACGGCTACTTCATCGAGTTGCCGAGCAAACAGGCCGAGTCGGCGCCAGCGGATTACATCCGTCGGCAAACCTTGAAAGGCGCCGAGCGCTTCATCACGCCCGAGTTGAAAGAGTTCGAAGACAAGGCGCTGTCGGCCAAGAGCCGTGCCCTCGCGCGCGAGAAGATGCTTTACGAAGCGCTGCTGGAAGACTTGATCAGCCAGTTGCCACCGTTGCAGGACACCGCTGCGGCGCTGGCCGAACTCGATGTGCTGAGCAACCTTGCAGAACGCGCACTGAACCTCGACCTGAACTGCCCGCGCTTCGTCAGCGAGCCGTGCATGCGTATCAGCCAGGGTCGTCACCCGGTGGTCGAGCAAGTCCTGACCACGCCGTTCGTGGCCAACGATCTGAGCCTGGATGACAACACGCGCATGCTGGTGATCACCGGCCCGAACATGGGCGGTAAATCCACCTACATGCGCCAGACTGCATTGATCGTGCTGCTGGCGCACATCGGCAGCTTCGTGCCGGCCGCCAGTTGTGAACTGTCGCTGGTCGACCGCATTTTCACCCGAATCGGTTCCAGCGATGACCTGGCCGGTGGCCGTTCGACATTCATGGTGGAAATGAGCGAAACCGCCAATATTCTGCACAACGCCACTGAACGCAGCCTGGTGCTGATGGACGAAGTCGGTCGTGGCACCAGCACCTTCGACGGTCTGTCGCTGGCATGGGCGGCGGCCGAGCGTCTGGCGCAATTGCGCGCCTATACGCTGTTCGCCACCCACTACTTCGAACTGACCGTGTTGCCGGAAGCCGAGCCATTGGTGGCCAACGTGCACCTCAATGCCACCGAGCACAACGAACGCATCGTATTCCTGCATCACGTGCTGCCCGGCCCTGCCAGCCAGAGCTATGGCCTGGCGGTGGCGCAACTGGCCGGCGTGCCAAGCGAAGTGATCGTGCGTGCCCGCGAGCACCTCAGTCGCCTGGAAGACACCGCATTGCCGCACGAGGCGCCGAAACCCGCTGCCAAGGGCAAACCGGCGACGCCGCAGCAAAGCGACATGTTCGCCAGCCTGCCGCACCCGGTGCTGGATGAACTGGCTAAGCTGGATGTGGATGACCTGACGCCGCGTCGTGCGCTCGAAATGCTCTATGCACTGAAGAACCGGATATAAGCACTGAAGAAGCGGATATAACGCAAACCGCTTCAAGCTGTTAGAATCTCGCGCGGTTTGGGATGCTGCTGGCTAATAGCCTGGCCAGCAGGTATCGCTCCCGAACCTGGCGACCCCAACCGTGAAGGGGCAACGCTGCCGCCGCCTGAGGAGAAAATTAGAAATGACCTTCGTCGTCACCGACAACTGCATCAAGTGCAAGTACACCGACTGCGTAGAAGTCTGTCCGGTGGACTGCTTTTACGAAGGCCCGAACTTCCTGGTGATTCACCCGGACGAGTGCATCGACTGCGCCCTGTGCGAACCAGAATGCCCGGCCGTAGCGATTTTCTCCGAGGACGAAGTTCCGGAAGAGATGCAGGAATTCATTCAGTTGAACGTTGATCTGGCTGAAATCTGGCCAAACATCACCGAGAAGAAAGAATCGCTGCCAGATGCCGAAGAGTGGGATGGCGTCAAAGGCAAGATCAAAGACCTCGAACGCTGATTTGTCCCGCGTCCGAAAAAAAGGCCCTTAGGGGCCTTTTTTGTTTTTGTGCAATGCCTTCGACAGAGTCGCCAACCCGCCTGCGCTGACTTTTCTGCGGGTGTCTAGTCCTGAAATA
>NZ_AKJD01000007.1 GCF_000282515.1 Pseudomonas sp. GM80 | reverse complement strand
CCCCCGCCAATAACGGCTCGATCTATCAGGCCGGCTTCGAGCAGAACCTGTACAGCGACCGCAAGGCGTTCCGGGTCGGTGACATCATCACCATCACCCTGAACGAGCGCACGCAGGCGAGCAAGAACGCCAACTCGCAGATGGACAAGAACAGTGACAACAAGATCGGCCTGACCTCGTTGTTCGGTTCCAGCCTGACCACCAACAACCCGATTGGCGGCAACGACTTGAGTCTGAACGCCGGCTACAGTGCCGACCGCTCGACCAAGGGTGATGCCAAGTCCGGGCAGAGCAACAGCCTGACCGGTTCGATCACTGTGACCGTCGCCGACGTGCTGCCCAACGGCATCATCGCCGTGCGCGGCGAGAAGTGGCTGACGCTGAACACGGGTGACGAGCTGGTCCGCATCGCCGGCCTGGTGCGCGCCGATGACATCGCCACGGACAACACCGTGTCGTCGACCCGGGTCGCCGATGCTCGCATCACCTACTCGGGTACCGGCGCGTTTGCCGATACGAGTCAGCCAGGCTGGTTCGACCGTTTCTTCCTCAGCCCGCTGTTCCCTTTCTAGGTGGCTACGTTGAATTTCAAACACCTGATGCTGGCTGCGACCTTGATGTCCGCAGCCTTTGGTGCCCACGCCGAGCGGCTGAAAGATATCGCCAGCATTTCCGGCGTGCGTTCCAACCAGTTGATCGGTTACGGCCTGGTGGTCGGGCTTAACGGCACCGGCGACCAGACGACGCAAACCCCGTTCACCCTGCAGACCTTCAACAACATGCTCTCGCAGTTCGGTATCAAGGTACCGCCGGGATCGGGCAACGTGCAGCTGAAAAACGTCGCGGCGGTGTCGATCAGTGCCGACTTGCCGGCGTTCGCCAAACCGGGTCAGCAAGTCGACATCACCGTGTCCTCGATCGGTAACTCCAAGAGCCTGCGTGGCGGCACCCTGTTGCTGACCCCGCTCAAGGGTATCGATGGCAACGTCTATGCGGTCGCTCAGGGCAACCTGGTGGTCGGCGGTTTTGATGCTGAAGGCCGTGACGGTTCGAAGATCACCGTCAACGTTCCGTCGGCCGGTCGCATCCCTGGCGGTGCTTCGGTGGAGCGTTCGGTACCGAGTGGTTTCAATCAGGGCAACAGCCTGACGCTGAACCTCAACCGTTCCGACTTCACCACTGCCAAGCGCATCGTCGACAAGATCAACGACATGCTCGGCCCTGGCGTGGCCCAAGCCATCGACGGCGGCTCGGTACGCGTGACTGCACCGCTCGATCCGAGCCAGCGCGTCGACTATCTGTCGATCCTGGAAAACCTCGAAGTCGATCCGGGCCAGGCTGTGGCGAAAGTCATCATCAACTCGCGCACCGGCACCATCGTCATTGGCCAGAACGTGAAAGTCTCGCCAGCCGCCGTGACCCACGGCAGCCTGACCGTGACCATCACCGAAGACCCGATTGTCAGCCAGCCAGGTCCGCTGTCCAACGGCCAGACCGCTGTCGTACCGCGTTCGCGGGTCAACGCCGAGCAGGAAGCCAAACCGATGTTCAAATTCGGCCCGGGCACCACCCTCGACGAGATCGTGCGTGCGGTGAACCAGGTCGGCGCGGCGCCGGGTGACTTGATGGCGATCCTTGAAGCATTGAAGCAGGCCGGCGCGTTGCAAGCCGACCTGATCGTGATCTGAGGCCGACCTTTATGGATATGCGCAAAAGCGGTCTGGTCAGTAGCAGCGATTCGGGGTCTTACTCTGACCTCAATCGTCTGAACCAGCTCAAGGTCGGCGACAAGGACAGCGATGCGAACATGCGCAAGGTGGCGCAGGAATTCGAATCGCTGTTCCTCGGCGAAATGCTCAAGTCGATGCGTTCGGCCACTGAGGCACTGGGCCAGGACAACCCGCTGAACACGCCGGCAGCCAAGCAGTATCAGGAAATGTACGACCAGCAATTGGCGGTGTCGCTGTCCCGCGAGGGCGGTGGTATTGGTCTGGCTGACGTGCTGATGCGCCAGATGTCGAAGAACAAACCGCTGGCGCCGGGTGAGGCGGCTGCCGCGTCCGCCGCCAAGCAGGAAGCCGCGCTGGCCAAGGCCGCGGCCGTGGCAACGCCGATTGCTGCCGGCACCGTCGCCACCAACGGGCCGTTGTCGCGCCTCAATGGTGAGCGTCCGTTGTGGGCGTCGCGCTCGGTGAGTGCGCCGAACACGCAGTTGGCGCATCGCAATGACATGGAAATGATCAATCAGCGCCGTCTGGCCTTGCCGCCGAAACTGGCCGACCGTTTGCTCGCCGGCCTGGTGCCGTCGGCCACGACCAATGCCACGACGCAATTGCCGCAACGCGCAACGACGACGGCGGCGGCGACGACCGGCTCCGGCGCGCTGTACAACGGCGACTGGCTGGCCCGTGCGGAAAACGAAAAAGCCTCCGGCGGCCAGATGCAGGTTTACGGTCGCGCCATGGCGCAGATTCCGTTGGCACCGGCGAAAAAAGCCTTCAGTTCCGCCGACGAATTCGTCAACACCATGCTGCCGATGGCCAAAGAAGCTGCCGACCGCATCGGCGTCGATCCGCGTTATCTGGTGGCGCAAGCCGCACTGGAAACCGGCTGGGGCAAATCGGTCATGCGCGCACAGGATGGCAGCAGCAGCCACAACCTGTTCGGCATCAAGGCGAGCAGCAACTGGAAGGGCGATTCGGCCCGTGCGATCACCAGCGAGTTCCGCAACGGTGCGATGGTCAAGGAGACGGCCGAGTTCCGTTCCTACGCCTCGTACAAGGACAGCTTCCACGATCTGGTGACTTTGCTGCAGAGCAATAATCGCTATCAAGAAGTGCTGAAGTCGGCCGATAACCCAGAACAGTTTGTACGTGAGTTGCAAAAGGCCGGTTACGCCACCGACCCGAACTACGCGACAAAGATTTCGCAGATTGCCAAGCAGATGAACGTAACTCAGAACTACGCTGCGGCGGGCGTTACGACAACGCCTCTATAAAACATAAAGTAAGGTTTGAACCATGAGTTTGCTCAACATCGGGATGTCGGGTTTATCCGCTAGCCAATCTTCGTTGATGGTGACCGGCAACAACATTGCCAACGTCGATACGGCCGGCTACTCGCGCCAGCAAACCGTGCAGAATTCAAAAAGCTCGATTCAGAACGGCAACCTCTGGATCGGCACCGGTACCACCCTCGCCGACGTGCGCCGGGTGTACAACAGCTACATCGATGCGCAATTGCAGACCACCACCTCGCTCAACAGCGATGCAGCGGCGTATCTGGGGCAAGCCACCCCACTGGACAAGTTGTTGTCCGACAGCGGCACCGGCCTCAATGGCGCGCTGACCAAGTTCTTCGCCTCGGTGCAGAACGTCAACGCCAAGCCGGGTGATGATGCTTCGCGCCAACTGCTGCTCAGCGATGCGCAGGCCTTGAGCGCGCGTTTCAACTCGGTGTCCAGCCAGTTGAATGCGCAGAACCAGGACATCAACGGCAACCTGTCGAGCATGGCCGACCAGGTCAACAAGCTCGCTGCGACCATCGGCCAACTGAACCAGAAGATTTCCGAAATCTCCAACGCCGGCGGGCAGCCCAACGAGCTGCTCGATGCGCGTAACGAGACGATTCGTCAGCTGTCGACCTTCACCGGCGCACAGGTCGTCGAACGTGACGGCAACATGGACATCTACTTGGGTAACGGTCAGCCGCTGGTGATGGGCAGCACGGTCAGCAAGCTGGAAGTCACGCCAAGCAAAACCGATCCATCGCGCATGGCCCTGCAGCTCAATAACGGCTCCAGCACCATCGACATCACCTCGGGCATCACCGGTGGCGAAATTGGCGGCCTGCTGCGTTATCGCAGCACCGTGCTCGACCCGGCAATGAACGAACTCGGTCGCGTCGCGCTGGTCGTTGCCGATCAGATGAACACGATTCAGGCGCAAGGCATCGACAAGAACGGTGACTTCGGCGGCAACCTGTTCAACAGCATCAACACCGCTGCCAACATGTCTTCGCGCAGCACCGCCACGATCGGCAACAGCGCCGGTTCAGGCAAATTCGATGTCAGCATCGAAGACACCGGCAAGCTGACCATCAACGATTACAAAGTGACTTTCACCAGCGCCACGGACTACACCGTGCAGCGTCTGCCGGAAGGCACCGCGATGGGCGCGTTCAGCACCACCACCAACCCACCACCGGTCATCGACGGCTTCTCGTTGAAACTCACTGGCGGCACGGCAGCGGCGGGCGACACGTTCAAGATCACCCCGACCCGCAATGCCGCCACCAACATCAAGACCGAGATGACCGACTCCAAACGTCTGGCCATCGCCGCTCCGTTGGGCGCCGCCATTGCGCCGGGCGGTAGCGGCACGCTGTCGATTCCGGCCAGCGGTCAACCGACCCTGACGACCCAGTTCGACATCTACGATGCGACGACCACCACCGCGATGCAGAACGGCATGAAGTATTCGACGCCGGTCAAAGTGGTGTTTGGTGATCCGTCGGCCGATGGCACCAGCCAGGGTTATCAGTTGCTGGATGCCAAGGGTGGCGTGCTCAGCAGCGGCACCATCAAGCCAGGACAAAGCAATACCTTGAGCCTGAGCATTCCGCTCAAGGACTCGACCGGTGCGGCGATTCCGCCAGCGCCTGCGACTCAGTACTCCGTCAGCTTCGACATGACCATTGCCGGCTCTCCAAGCTCGGGTTCGGCGATCAACGTGTCGCTCAGCCAGCCCGGCACGCTGGACAACCGCAACGGCACCGCACTGGCTGATTTGCAGACGAAGCAAACCGTCGACACCGGTTCGGCCAGCAAAGGTATTTCCCTGACCGACGCCTACGGCAAGCTGGTCGAAGGCGTGGGCGCCAAGGCCGCCCAGGGCAAACTCGACAGCGCCGCCACTGAAGCGATCCTCGCCAACGCCAAAGGCGCTCGCGATTCGCTGTCCGGCGTCGACCTCGACGAAGAAACCGGCAACCTGGTCAAGTTTCAGCAGTACTACACCGCGTCCTCGCAGATCATCAAGGCTGCGCAGGAAATCTTCAGCACACTGATCAACAGTCTTTAAGGAGTCGTAAACCATGCGCATTTCTACCGGCCAGTTTTACGAGTCCTCGGCAGCCAACTATCAGAAAAACTTTGCCAACGTGGTCAAGAGCAGCGAAGAGGCAAGCAGCCTCGTGCGCGTCAACACGGCGGCAGATGATCCGGTGGGTGCCTCGCGTCTGCTGCAATTGGGTCAACAGGCTTCGATGCTGGATCAGTACGAAACCAATGCCACCACCATCAAGGGCACTCTGGGTACAGCCGAATCGGTCATGACCAGCATTACCAACGTCCTGCAGCGCGCCCGTGAATTGGCTGTCGGTGCCGGTAACGCCGGTTACACCGACGCCGACCGTCAGGCGACTGCTTCGGAGCTGGGTCAGATCGAAGAGCAACTGCTCAGCCTGATGAACAGCAAAGATGAAAACGGCAAGTACATTTTCGCCGGTTCCAAGGGCGACACCGTTCCGTTCTCCCGCAACGACGACGGCACCTACAGCTACAACGGTGACCAGGTGACCCTCGATCTGGCGATTGGCGACACCATGAAAATGGCCACCAACGTCACCGGTTGGGAAGCGTTCCAGCAAGCCGTCAACACCAGCCGCAGCCAAGTGTCCATGACCGCACCGGCCGTCGATGATGGTCGCGTGACCCTGTCCAATGGCCAGGTGTCCTCGAGCGTGACGTATAACAGCAAGTTCCGCAGCGGCGAGCCGTACAACGTGTCGTTCGTCAGCGGTACGCAGTTGAAGATCACCGACTCGGCGGGTAACGATGTGACCGCCGAAGCCAGCCAGGGTGGTACGTTTGATCCAACCAACAAGGCCGGTCAGACCGTCAGCTTCCGCGGCGTCGATCTGAACCTGAACATCAATCTGCAGACGGGTGACGTGCCTGGCACAGTGTTGCCGGGCCACACGTTCACGCTGGCAGCCAAGCCGGACAGCTTCACCGCTACCCGCAGCCCGGGCAACCCGTCTTCGGCTCAGGTGACTGGCAGCAGCATCAGTGACCCGGCGGCGTATCACGCCAGTTTCCCGACCGGTTCGGCGGTGATGAAATTCACCAGCGCCACCGCGTTTGATCTGTATGCCGCGCCATTGACGGCCGACAGCAAGCCAGTATCCAGCGGTACCGTGGTTGCAGGTGTTGCTACCGCATCGGGCGTGAGCTTCAATCTGACGGGCACCCCGGCGGCGGACGACCAGTTCAGCGTGGCCGTCAACACCCACGAAACCCAGAACATTCTGGACACCGTGAGCCAGTTGAAAAGCGTGCTGAACACGCCAACCAATGGTGATCCGATCGCCACGCAGAAATTGCAGGCAGGTCTGGCTTCCGGTCAGGCCAACCTGGCCAGCGGCACCGATCAATTGTCCAGCGCGATCAGCTCGGTCGGTGGTCGCGGCGCCTCGCTGGTCACCCAGAGCGATACCAACCAGTCGCTGGTGCTGGCCAACGCGCAAACGCAATCGTCGATCCGTGACTCGGATCCGGCCGAAGTAATGACTCGCCTGACCCTGCAACAGACCATGTTGCAAGCTTCGCAACTGGCCTTCAGCAAGATTGCGCAACTGGGCTTGTTCAACAAGATCTGAGTCGTGCCTGTCGAGTTGCCAACCGTCTTTTCCTAAGCGGTTACGGGGTCTCTGCCTGAACAGGGCAGGGACCCGCCGCTCGAGAGTTACCCGCCGTGAATCAACACCCCCTCGTCAGCATCGTCATCCCCGCTTGCAATCCGCGCTTTTTTGAACAGGCGTTGATGAGCGCCCTCGCGCAGACTTACGAACATCTTGAGATTGTTGTCTGCGATGACTCCGCGGATGGGCGTATTCGCGACATCGTCGAATCGTTTGTCGAGCCGGCGTGCCCGGTCCGTTACCTGCGTAATCCGCAGCGTCTGGGCTTGCAGAAGAATGTCTTGCGTTGCATCGAAGAGGCGCAGGGCGAGTTCGTCAAAGTGTTGTGCGATGACGATCGGCTGTTCGCCCCGAGCATTGCGCTGCAGGCCCAAGTGCTGGTAGAGCACGCTGACGTCAACCTGGTGTGCGCATTGCGCATGTTCAGTGATGCGGGCAATTTCATCCTGCCGCCACGGGTCGACAACTGCCGTTTTTCGCCCCAGGACGCCGTACTGAAAGGTGAAGACATGCTGGCGATTTTTGCCAGCACACCGAAGAATTTCATCGGTAATTTCAGCTCGACACTTATGCGTCGCGCCGATGTGCTGGAGCTGTTGCCGTCGCTGATTCAAGAAGGTGCCGGGTTTGTCGCGATGCTCGATTTCGCCTTGTTCGTGTGCCTGCTGCGTCGCGGCAACATGGCGGCCTTGAGTACGGTGTTGAGCACTGAGCGGCTGTACCCCGAGCGCTTCAGTAAAACCCCTGAAATGCTTCGCGCTGCAACCGTCGAGTGGACGTGGCTGACGCAAATGCTGGCCGCCCGCACGGGTGAGGCGGCGCCTGCGTCGGGCTGGGTGCGTTACATCGAACTGAGCAAAATCAACGGCCCTCTGCATGCCTGGGAAGAACTGTGCGTGGCGCGCATTCTGGGTAATCGCAACACTGTGGTGAACGGCCGCGTCGGCGGTACCAGTGAGAGCTACGCGGATTTCTATCGCGAGTGGCTGGCGATCCGACGCTTTTCCGACATCGAGCAGAAGCTCCTGCCGCAACGCATCGACCGCTGGGCCTCACGCGCGAAAATCGTGCCGATCATCGTCGACAGCGGTGCCGATGCCGGGGCGCTTGAGGTCACCCTGGCGAGCCTCGACGCCCAGCTCTATTCAGCGCAAGCGGTGTTGCTTTTGTCCGATGCGATATGCCCGGCCCGTGAGCGGGTTGTCCAGTTACCGTTCCAGCAGGATTGGGCGCGCCAGCTGAATGCCGTGGTGCCGCAACTGGAAGGTGCCGACTGGTTTTATCTGCTGCACGCGGGCGATCGGCTCAGCGAATCTTCCCTGCTGATTCTGGCCGAGCGCATCAGCGCCTCGCAACACATGCAGTGCGCCTACAGCGATGAAGGCGCATTGATCGGCGGTGAGTCGATTGATCCGGTGTTCAAGCCCGACTTCAATCTCGATCTCATGCGTGCCTATCCGTATGTCGGGCGCACGCTCGCGTTCGCGTGCCAGGGCTTTATCGAGCACGGCGGTTTTGACCCGGTGCAAGGTGAGTTGGCGCCGCACGATCTGCTCTGGCGCCTGGTGGAAGCCGCCGGGCCCCAAGCGATCGAGCACATTGCCGAGATTCAACTGGAGTCGAGCCTGACGTACGCCGACTGGCTGTCGTTGCCTGCGGTGATCGAGCGCAACGCGGCGATGGTTTCCGCGCATCTCGACCGTATCGGCGTGGCGCATGCCATCCGCCACGACGCCTTGCCGTTGATCAATCGCGTCGATTATTTTCTCGAAGGGCAGCCCAAAGTCTCGATCATCGTGCAGGCGGGCGATGCGTTGTTCGCCTTGCAGCGTTGCGTCGAAAGCGTGATCGAGCGTACCGCCTACGGCCATTACGAGATCCTGATCGTTGACACCGGTGCCGGCGACACAGCCATGGGCGAATGGCTCGATGCCATGGCTCAGCTGGGGGCAGCGATGTTGCGGGTGGTGCGTTATGCCGGCGATGCGAACGACGCGGCCATCCGTAACTTCGCCGCCGAGCAAGCCTCGGGTGAATACCTGTTGTTGCTCAGCGCACACAGTGTGATTTGCGAAGGCGACTGGCTCGACGAGTTGCTCAACCATGCGCGACGTCCGGAAGTCGCCGCCGTCGGCGCGCGAATTCTCGGCCCCGAGGGTTCAATTGTCAGCGCGGGGATGATTCTCGGGTTGGCGGGGCCGGTGGGCTCGCCTTTTTATGGCGAGGACGCAGCTTCGCGCGGCTACATGCAACGTCTGCATGTCACGCAGAACTGGAGCGCGCTCAGCAGTCACTGCCTGATGCTGCGCAAGCAAGTCTTCGAAGAGTTGCAGCAGTTTGACGAGCAGACTTTCAGTCTCGGCCTGAGCGATGTCGACCTGTGTCTGCGTGCCGGTCAGGCGGGCTATCTGCTGGTCTGGACGCCTTACGCCAGCGTGGTTCTCGCGCCGCACGCAACACCTGCAGCTGGGGCGGCCACGGCGGCGCTGCGCGAGCAGGAGCAGGAAACCTTCTATCGTCGCTGGCTGCCGAAGATCGCCAAGGACCCGGCCTACAGTCCGGCGTTGAGCCTGGGGGTGTCGAGCTTCAGCCTGGAGCCGTCGTTGCGCGATAACTGGAATCCGTTCTGCAGCCGTGATTTGCCGCTGGTGCTCGGGTTGCCCGTGAACAGTTCGGCCGTGGGTTTTTATCGGGTCACGGCCCCTTTGAGTGAACTTGAAGCTGCCGGCCGAGTGATTGCCCGGGTGGCATACGAGTCACCCTCGACCGTCGAGATCGAACGCCTTTCACCGGACACCATCATCCTCCAGGGCCGCTACAGCGAGGGCGCTGCCGGGGACATTCTGCGCATGAAGAAATACTCCGGCGCATTACGTATTTTCGAACTCGACGACTACATCGTCAGCGCGCCGAAAAAGAACACCCACGCGCGTAATAAACCGGTCAATACCGAACAGATGTTGCGCGAGGGCATCGGCCTCTGCGATCGCGTGGTCGTCACCACACAGCCACTGGCCGATGCGTTGTCGAGCATGCACAGCGAGATTCGCATCGTGCCGAATATGCTCCCGCCCGATCCGTGGGCGACCTTGACCAGTCAGCGTCGCACCTCGAAAAAACCCCGCGTCGGCTGGGGCGGTGGCACCAGTCATACCGGCGATCTGGAAATCATTGCCGACGTCGTGCGCGAGCTTGCCAATGAAGTCGAGTGGGTGTTCTTCGGTATGTGCCCGGAGGGATTGCGCCCCTATGTGCATGAATTCCACTCGACCATCAGCCTGCAAAGCTACCCGTTCAAACTGGCGAGCCTGAATCTCGATCTGGCCCTGGCGCCGTTGGAGTTCCACATCTTCAACGACTGCAAGAGCAACCTGCGCCTGCTCGAATACGGTGCCTGCGGCTACCCGGTGATCTGCACCGACACCGAGGCCTATCGCGGCCATTTGCCGTGTACCAAGGTCTACAGCAACAGCACGGCCGAGTGGTTGCAGGCGATCCGCATGCACCTGGCCGACCCGGAAGCCAGTTACCGCATGGGTGATGAACTGAAAGAGGCGGTGCACCGCGATTTCATGTTGCGCGGTGACAACCTCAATCACTGGCTGTGGGGCTGGCTGCCGGACTGATCCGAGGTCGGTGGTTACGAAAAAACGCAGGCAACTTCACGGTTGTCTGCGTTTTTTTTGCCTGTACCTCAGCCTTCGATATTTTCGGTCGATAGATGACAGATGTTCGTCCATTCGAATGCGTGAGGGATCGCATCAGGGACAGGTTTCAACCACAACGCAGGGAAGACACACATGGCTGTGATCAATGGAACGAGTGAAACGGATTATCTTCTGGGTACCGACGAAGATGATCAACTCTATGGGATGGAGTCGGATGATTTTCTGATTGGCAGCAAGGGCGCGGATCTGCTCGATGGAGGAGAGGGGTTCGACACCGTGTATTACTACGGTGATGGCGTAGAGTCTGTGCACGTCGAGTTCAACAACGGCATGTTGGCTGTGAGCGGTGGTGATGCTGATGGCGACACGCTGGTCAATATCGAAAAGGTCGTTGGCACCTATGGGCGCGACACGTTCGTCGGCAACTCTGCGGGTATTACCTTTGATGGCTATCTGGACGATGACCTGTACATCATCGGCAGTGAAGGGGTGACCGCCATTGAGGTTGAGGGCGGTGGCTACGATGAGATGCAGACCTCCCTCAATACGATCAAGCTTGATGCATACGTTGAAAAACTGGTGTTTACCGGCTCGGGTGATTTCACTGCCTACGGCAATGAATCCGACAACGTGATCATCGGCGGCGCCGGCAATGATGTGTTGCACGGTGGTGCGGGTGCCGATGAGTTCTTCGGTGGCGCAGGCTTTGATATGGTCAGCTACGCCGACAGTGATGAAGGCATCATTTTGAACCTGTCACTGGGTGGCGGGGTGTCGGGCATTGCAACGTCTGACCGTTACACCGACATCGAAGGGTTTCGCGGTTCGGACTTTGACGATGTGTTTATTTCAGGTGATACGCCCACAGTGTTTGACGGCGCCGAAGGCTACGACATCGTCGATTATTCGAGTTCCGCAGAGGGTGTAAATGTCGAATACCGCGACGGAATTTTCCTGCCCGGTGTGGGTGGCAATGCCGAGGGTGATGTACTGCTGAATGTGGAAAAAATCGTCGGTAGCTATTCGGCGGATCATTTCACCAGCAACACGGCCGGGGTCATTTTCGACGGCGGAATGGGCGATGATGTCTACACCGTCGGGATTGCCGGTGTGACCCTTGTCGAGGCGCAGGACGGCGGTACCGATTCGCTGTTCACGAGCCTGACAACGATGACCCTTGATCCGTTTATCGAAAACCTGACGTACACCGGTACAGCCGACTTTACCGGTTACGGTAACGCCGAAAACAACGTGATGATCGGCGGCAGCGGCAATGACCTGTTCTTTGGCGGCGCGGGAGGTGACGCATTCAATGGTGGCGAGGGGGTCGATACCGTCAGCTATGGCGACAGTGACCAGGCGGTGGCTATTGATCTGACTTGGGGAGGTCACGGTACGGGGATTGCCCAGGGTGATGCCTACCTGGATGTCGAAAACTTTCGCGGCAGTCAGTTTGACGATGTCTTCTACGCGACACAGGCGCCATGGCCGACGTTCGACGGCGCCGAAGGCCGTGATCTGGTCAGCTTCAAGTATTCGATGATGGGCGTGACGATTGATTTGCGTGCCGATGCGCCACCTGATCGTGATGGCTACTCTGCTGCGCATTTCACCAGCATCGAATTGTTTGAGGGCAGCGATCAACGTGACAGCTTCATCGGTTCCAGCGCCGATGACATATTCATGGGCGGCGGCGGCAGTGACTTGATCGACGGTGGTGAAGGGCTGGACAGCGCCTGGTATATCACCAGTGCCGAAGCGGTAAATGTCAATCTGCAAACCGGTATCAACCAGGGCGCAGATGCACAGGATGATCAACTGACTAGCATTGAATGGGTGATGGGCAGTCATTTCAATGATGTCCTGACCGGCAACGATGCGGGCAACTACCTGGAGGGCGGGCGCGGCAGCGACCTGATTTATGGTGGCGAGGGTGCCGATCATCTCTATGGCGGTCTGGTCTCCAATATCGGCCCGATCAGCCTTGCAGGCGTGGCCGACGACGCGCAGGCCGACATGCTTTACGGTGGCGCCGGCGACGATGTTATCCAGAGCGCGGAAAACGACCTCGGTACCCAGGCGTTCGGTGAGGCTGGCGACGACAGCATCAGCGTGGTCAACGGCATGGCTGATGGCGGTGTCGGCCGCGACGTGCTGACGGGCAGCGGTAATGCCTACCAATTGTTTGGCGGCGACAATCAGGATCGACTGGTGCTCAACCTGCCGGGGCAAAACGCTTCCGGTGGTTTCGCCGATGGCGGGCAAGATGACGACACTTACGTGGTCAACACGACAGGGTTGGTGACTATCCAGGACAGCGGAAACAGCCTGAACGATACCCTCATCCTCAACGTGATCGCCAATGCCAGCCAGTTGAGTGTCAGCCGGATCGGCGATGACGCTTATTTGCACAGTGCCAATGATGGCAGTACCGGCATCCCTGTCAGTGGCGTCAAGCTGCAGAACTGGTACGCGAATGGCAACACCATCGAACACATTCAGACGGCTGACGGGCAGGTCTACGACTTGCCAGCCACCGGCGATGCGTTTGCCATGTTCGGCTGATCGGCTGATCGGCTGATCGGCTGATCGGCTGATCGGCTGGATAGCTTCAATTCGATAATGTAAACGCTGCATTGATCAAGGGACGAATCCACTGTCGGATTCGTCCCTTTTTTATGCCCGGGCACGCCACCGACGTAGAGCCTGCGCAGCTGGCGCGTTTCCTGCAAGTCCTCCTCAAATCGCCATAAAACGAGCGCTCGCGGCCATTCCAGCGGTGCCCGAATCGGCAAAAGGTTTAGCCAGCAGGCCCGCGAAGCTCAAGAAAGCTGCGCGCAGCCCGGTGAAGAACAAGAGGGGAGACGATGAAGGCAGTTATTTTGGCGGGTGGCCTCGGCACGCGCATCAGTGAAGAGTCGCACCTCAAGCCCAAACCGATGATCGAGATCGGCGGCAAGCCAATTCTCTGGCACATCATGAAGCAGTATTCCGCCCATGGAATCCACGACTTCGTGATCTGCCTTGGCTACAAGGGTTATGCGATCAAGGACTTCTTCGCCAACTACTTCCTGCACACCTCCGACGTCACCTTCAACATGCGCGAAAACCGCATGGACGTGCACCAGAACTACAGCGAGCCGTGGAGCGTCACGCTGGTCGACACCGGTGAGGAAACCATGACAGGTGGCCGTCTATTGCGCACGGCGCCGTACCTGAAAGACGAAAAAGCCTTTTGTTTTACCTACGGTGATGGCGTCTCGGATGTCGATATCGGTGCACTGCTCAAATTTCACGAAGCTCATGGAAAAATGGCCACGGTGACGGCTGTTCAGCCACCAGGACGCTATGGCGCCCTGCAACGTACCGGTGATCAGGTCATGGGGTTCACTGAAAAACCCCGTGGCGACGGTGGCTGGATCAATGGTGGTTTCTTCGTTCTGTCGCCGCAGGTTCTGCCCTACATTGCGGGTGATTCGACCAGCTGGGAAGCCGAACCGTTGATGCAGTTGGCCGAGCTTGAGCAACTGCGCGCGTATGAGCATTCGGGCTTCTGGCAGCCGATGGACACCTTGCGCGACAAGAACCATCTCGAAGCACTGTGGCAGAGCGGGGAGGCCCCATGGAAGCAATGGGACTGAGCCCGCAATTCTGGCAGGGCAAACGTGTACTGGTGACGGGCCACACTGGCTTCAAAGGCAGTTGGCTGACGCTCTGGCTGCAAAGCCTGGGGGCCGACGTCACCGGTTTCGCCCTTGATCCGTCGACCGAGCCGAGCCTGTTCGAACTGGCCCGGGTCCATGAAGGCATCAACGATCAGCGCGGCGATCTGCGTGATCTCGGCGCCTTGCTGGAAATCATTGCCGACACCGAACCGGAAATCGTTTTGCACCTGGCGGCACAACCGCTGGTGCGTGAGGGTTATCGCGATCCGCTGGGCACCTACTCCAGCAACGTCATGGGCACGCTCAATCTGCTTGAAGCGATTCGTCAGGTCGGTTGCGTGCGTGCCTGCGTGCTGGTAACCACCGACAAGGTCTACGCCAATCGGGAATGGCTGTGGCCGTATCGCGAAGACGAAGCCCTCGGCGGCCACGATCCATACAGCAGCAGCAAGGCGTGCTGCGAGCTGTTGGCCCAGTCGTATGGCGCCTCGTTTTTCCCGATCGAAAAGTACGCCGAACACGGTCTGGCGCTGGCCACCGCGCGTGCGGGCAACGTCCTGGGCGGAGGTGATTTTGCCCCCGAGCGCTTGATTCCGGATGTGCTCAAGGCCTGGTCGGCCGATGAACCGGTGACCCTGCGTTATCCGCAAGCAGTGCGCCCCTGGCAGCACGCACTGGAGCCGTTGGCGGGTTATCTGCAGTTGGCCGCCGGCCTCTACGAACAAGGCCCGGAGTACGCCGGTGCGTGGAACTTCGGCCCGGGCGAGGCGGACATGTGCAGCGTCGGTGAGGTGGTTGAATTACTTGCCAGCCGCTGGCCGCAAGCGCGCGGCCTGCGCATCGAACCGAGTGAATTGCACGAGGCCGGTCTGCTGCGCCTGGACAGCAGTCGCGCGCGTCAGCTGCTGGGTTGGCAGCCGCGCTGGTCATTGCAGGACTGTCTGACCCAGACCCTCGACTGGCACCTGGCGTGGCAGAACGGCGATGACATGCGCGGCGTCACCTTGAAGCAATTGCATCTGTACCAGGAGCGCTCATGACCGATTTCACACTGCAGGCCACGGAACTGGAAGGCTTGTACCTGATTGAGCAAAAGGTCTTTTGCGATGATCGCGGGCGCTTTGCCCGACTGTTCTGCCAGACGCGCCTGACCGCCCAGGGCCACCCGTTTGCTATCCGCCAGATCAATCACTCGCGTACGGTCGAAAAAGGCAGTGTGCGCGGGCTGCATTATCAGAAAGCCGGGTATGCGGAATCCAAGCTGATCACCTGTGTACGCGGTGCGGTATGGGATGTTGTCGTCGATCTGCGGCCGCAGTCGCCCACCTATTTGCAATGGCACGCCGAAGAGTTGCGGGCTGACGACGGGCGCAGCCTGTTGATCCCGGCGGGGTTCGCCCACGGTTTCCAGTCGTTGACCGACGATTCCGAGGTGCTGTACCTGACGGACGCCGACTACGCGCCGGATCACGAGGCCGGCCTGTCGGTCAACGACCCGACGTTGTCGATCCCGTGGCCGTTACCTGTCAAAAACTTGTCACTGAAGGATTCGAGTCATCCATTGCTCGACAAGGACTTTGCGGGAGTGTCGTTGTGACAAATCCACCAATGAGTGTGCTGGTGACCGGCGCCACCGGTTTTGTCGGCCGGCACCTGGTCAGCGCGTTGCTCGCCAAAGGCCTCAAGGTGCGCGCAGTCTCTCGTAATGTTGAAGCAGCGCGTGCTTTACCGTGGTTTGCCGATGTTGAATTCGTCGCGGCAGATATTCATGCGGCGGATTTCGATGTCGAAACCCTGGCCCGAGGGATGGACGCCATTGCTCACCTGGCCTGGAGCGGGTTGCCGAACTATCAGGCGCTGTTTCATTTCGAGCAAAACCTGCCGTGCGACTACGCCTTTCTCAAGCGCGTGATCGCGGCGGGTATCGGTCAGGTGCTGGTGACGGGAACCTGTTTTGAGTACGGCCTGCAAAGTGGTCCATTGCGCGAAACGGCCGACGCCAGGCCCTGCACGCCTTATGGCTTGGCCAAGGACACCCTGCGTCAGTTTCTTCAGGCCTTGCAGCGTGAGCACGCGTTCACGTTGCAGTGGGCCCGATTGTTTTATCTGCATGGTGAAGGGCAAAACCCCAATAGTCTGTTGGCCAGCCTCGACCGGGCCATTGATGCCGGCGACGCGCAGTTCAACATGTCGGCCGGTGACCAGTTGCGTGACTACCTGGAAATCACCCAGGCCGCGTCCATGCTGGCCACGCTGATCGTCCGTGGCGACGTCGCCGGGATCATCAATTGCTGCAGTGGCAAACCGGTTTCCGTGCGGGCGCTGGTCGAGCAGCGGGTTCAGCAACGGCAATCCTCGATCGCCCTGAATCTGGGGCACTACGGTTATTCCGCCCATGAGCCCATGGCGTTTTGGGGTGATGCCCAACGGATCTCGCAATTAAAGGGTGAAGAACATGCAGCATGAGCTTTATCGGGCCAGTGGACTGCCGGTGCTGCAGAACCGCACCTTTGCCACCGCTGAACAGGCGCGGGCCTCGGGTGCTGCAGACATCGTCCTGGTGCAGGACAGTTCGAGCGGGCTGATCTTCAATCAGGCCTTTGATGCCAGCAAGCTCAGCTACGACGCTGACTATCAAAACGAGCAGGCGCATTCGGTGCAGTTCCAGCAGCATCTGAGTGCTGTCGAAGCGATTCTGGCACGCCATTTCAAGCATCAGAACCTGATCGAAGTCGGCTGTGGCAAAGGTTACTTCCTCGAAATGCTGCGCGGCCTCGGTTACGCCATCACCGGCATTGATCCTTCCTACGAAGGTGACAACAACGATGTGATCAAGGCACCGTTCACCCGCGAGCTGGGCCTTTCGGCTGATGCAATCGTGCTGCGCCACGTGCTTGAGCATATCCAGGACCCGGTAGCGTTTCTGGCGCAAATGGCGGCGGCCAACCAAGGCGGGCAGATCTACATCGAAGTGCCGTGCTTTGACTGGATCGTCGAACACAATGCCTGGTTCGATGTGTTCTACGAGCACGTCAATTACTTCCGTCTTGCCGACTTGCGCGCAATGTTCGGGACGGTGCATGAAGCCGGCCATCTGTTCGGTGGACAGTACCTGTACATCGTCGCCGACCTGGCGACGTTGCGCCGCGAACCGGTCGAGGCGCCGCAGTGGCTGACGCTGGCCAATACGTTTACCGCCAGCCTGGAGCGTGCCGTGCAGATCATTCAGGACGCCCCTGCACAGGGTTCGGCGATCTGGGGCGCGTCGTCCAAGGGCGTGATCTATTCGCTGGCCCTGCAGCGTGCCGGCGTCGCGGTCGACCATGTGGTCGATATCAACCCGGCCAAACAAGGCCGTTATCTGCCGCTCAGTGGCGCGCGGGTGTCCTCGCCACAGGAAGCCATGGACGCCTTGCCGGAAGGCGCCAATCTGTTTGTGATGAACTCCAATTACCTCGAAGAGATCAAGCGGATGACCGGTGGACGTTATGTCTATCACGCCGTCGACAGCGCTTCGTTTCAATGACCCTTGAGAATTTTCAAATGACCGACAACAGCATCCAGAAAGCTTTCGAAGCCGAATGCCAGGAAGAGATCGCCCGGCAGGGTGACGACCAGAAAGTTGTGGCACTTGCCCGTGAGTTCTTCAACGAATCGGCCAGGCACAAATACAGCTATCACTTCTCGTGGATGGGCCGCCCGATCATCCAGTTGCCACAAGACATGATGGCGATGCAGGAGATCATCTGGCAGGTCAAGCCGGACCTGGTCATCGAGTGCGGTATCGCCCATGGCGGTTCGATCATCTACTACGCCTCGTTGCTGGAGCTGCAAGGCCACGGCGAAGTGCTGGGCATCGACCTCGACATTCGCCCGCACAACCGCGAAGCGATCGAAAGCCACCCGATGGCCAAACGCATCAAAATGATCGAAGGCTCGAGCATCGACGCCGGCATCGCGGCGCAAGTGCAAGCGGCGGCCAAAGGCAAGAAAGTCATCCTGGTGCTCGACTCCAACCACACTCACGATCACGTCCTCGAAGAGCTGCGTCTGTACGCACCGCTGGTGTCAGTCGACAGCTACTGCGTGGTCATGGACACCGTGGTCGAAGACATGCCGGCTGACTTCTTCCCGGATCGTCCATGGGGGCCGGGCGACAACCCGAAAACCGCGGTGTGGAAATACCTGGAAGAAAACCAGGATTTCGAGATCGACCAGCAGTTGCAGAACAAGCTGCTGATCACCGTGGCGCCGGACGGCTATCTGCGTCGCGTTCGTTAATCAAAAACAGTTTCAGGCGTCTGGCAACAGGCCGGTTGTGGGGATAGAAAATGCAGGTTCAAAGCAGTAATCAAACCAACGTGACTCCGCTGAACGAGCTGTTCACGGTGGTGATCATCACCCACAACCGCAGTGCGTTCCTGCGCCGCACTTTGCACTACTACAGCAGCTACCCGGCGAAGGTGCTGGTGCTTGACTCGTCCACGCAGCGCGATGAGGGTATCGAGGAGGATTTCCCGTATGCCGACTATCGCCACTTGCCTCAGTACTCCTACAAAGGCCTGCAAGACAAGTTGACCTGGGGCGTTGCGCAAGTGACTACGCCGTTCATGGTATTTGCCGCTGATGACGATTTTCTCCTGCACGATGCACTGACCGAGTCGGTGCGGTTCCTGCACGCCAACCCCGATTACGGCCTGTGCCACGGTTACGGGATCATGTACCTGACCCGCGACACGGAAGTGAGTTATTTCCGCCGGGAAAGAAAGGTGCATGAGGACTACAACAGCGAGAGTGCCGAAGATCGCGTGTTGCAGTTCATGGACAACTTCCTGCCACCGTTCTATGCCGTGACACGCACCGACCTGCTGCAAAAATGGTACAGCCTGTTACCGCCAGGTACCGGTTTCGAATGGCAGGAAATCGGTCACACGTTCTATCTGTTGTCCTGTGCCAAGGCGCGCATCCTGCCGATCCCGTTTGCCGTACGCGAACTGAATTATGCCGCCTCCGAACACAACACCAATGTGTTGACGGTGCTGACGTTCACGGATGCGAAAACCGTCGCCGATCGTGAACAGTTTGCCGAGTTCCTTGCCTCGATTCCGACCCCGCTCAGCGACAAGCCCGTCGCCGAGATCAAGCAGATCGCGCTGAACAGTTTCGCCACCGTGGCCGAATGTCTGCTCGCGGGACGCACGCTCAAGGGCACGTTGATCATCCGCTCATTCTGGCGTGAAGCCGCAGAGCCGCCCGTGCGCATGTTCGGTCCGGAGCAGTTCGTCGAAATGCCGTTCTACAACAAACCGGTGTTCGATCTGTTGACCGAGTTCGAATTTCTCCTGCACGCGATGCCGGCGGGCAAGTTGCAGTTGCAATTGCTCGAGGGGATTTTGCTCAAGCAGCATGAGTTGTTGCGTGTTCACCCCAATGACAACGAGCGCACCGTACGGGCCCGGCTGTGGGAAGCATTGAGCCTCAACGTGTTCAACCGCACCGTAGTCAAACGCCTGGTCGAGTCGCTGAAAAACGCTGATGAGCCCGAAGAGTTGGCGAAACTGCAGGGCTGGGTCCAGCGTCTGGACAGCGTGCCGGGGCAGGATAATCGTCAACTGTTCGAAAACATGCCATCCGGTCAACTGTTGCAATGGCTCGATGCTCGGGACCCGCAACCGGCACAACTGACGGCGATCGCGCAACACCTTGGCCAACACGGTGGCGGTCCACGTTTCGGCATTCTGTTGCTGGACCTGGATGCCGACATGGTCAAGCTGCAAAGCACCTTCGACAGCCTGGTCGGTGGCTATTGCAAGGCATTCAATCTGGTGGTGTTCACCACGGGTGATTTGCCAGCCACCACCACCGTGCGCGACACCGTGCACTTCGTCAAAGTCAGCAGCAGTAACTACGTTGCGCAGATCAATCAGCTCATCGAGCAGTCCAGCGCCGACTGGATGCTGTTGGCCGAGGCGGGCGATCAATTCACCGCCAGCGGGCTGTTGCGCGCCAGTCTTGAATTGCAGGGTGTCGACGGTGTGCGTGCGGTGGCCATGGACGAATTGCAGCGCAAGGCCAACGGCGCGCTGGTCGATGTGTTCCGTCCCGGGGTCAACCTGGATCTGCTGCAAAGTGTGCCGTCGCTGATGGCCCGCCACTGGCTGATCAATCGTCAGGCGCTGGTGCAGGCGCGTGGCTTCACGGCGGATTACCCGCAGGCACTGGAATTGGATCTGCTGTTGCGTCTGATTGAAGACGGTGGCCTCGGTGGTCTGGCGCACCTGGCCGAACCGCTGCTGATCTGCAACGCAGCAGCCGAGGAGGAGAACGTCCAGGAGCGCCAGGTGCTGACCCGGCATCTGGCCGCGCGCGGCTATCGCGCCCAGGTCAGTTCGTCGCTCCCGCAAACCTGGCAGATCGACTATCAGCATCCGTCACGACCGCTGGTGTCGATCGTGCTGCGCAGCGAGGACAACCTCGAGCAACTGCAGCAGGTTCTGGTCAGCGTGTTGCAGCGCACGCGTTATCAGCAGCACGAAATTATCATCGCCGACAATCACAGCCAATCCACGGAATTGGCCGCCTGGCTGGCCAGTCTGGACGGCAAGGGCAAGCGCATCCGGGTATTGCGCAGTGACGTGCGCCTGAGCGCATCGGCGCTGACCAACTTCGCTAGTGCCCAGGCCAACGGTGAGTACCTGGTGCTGTTGGCGGCAGATGCCGAAGTGGTCAACGCCAACTGGCTCGAAGCGCTGGTCAATCAGGCGCAGCGTCCGGAGGTCGGTTTTGTCGGCGCGAAGTTCATGGACAACCGGGGCGTTACCACCCAGGCGGGTCTGGTGCTCGGCCTGAATGACCACCTGGGCTCGGTATTTGTCGGTGAACGCAAAGATGCCAAGGGTTATCTGTTCGGCCATCAGGTAGAGCAAAACTACTCGGCCCTGTCCGGTGCGTGCCTGATGATTCGCAAAGCGCTGTTCGATGCGGTCGGCGGCCTCGATGAGGAGCATTTTGCCGATGCGTTCGCCGACGTCGACCTGTGCCTGAAGATCACCGATGCCGGTTATCTGGGCGTCTGGACGCCTCAGGCGCAACTGCTGCATTCGGGGCTGTTGCCGCAAGCCACCCAGGTCCGTGCGGCTCTGCGTGACAAGTGGCAGACGCGCTTCGCGCAGGACGCAACGTATAACCAGAACCTTTCCCTGACCGGCAAGGGCTTCACCCTCGGCCAGGCCTCCGGCATCGACTGGGCGCAATTGCTCGCCTAGGCCTGACGATCAGGAAACAGGACTCAAGACATGTTCAACGGTAAATCGATTTTCATCTCCGGCGGCACCGGCTCGTTCGGTCGCAACTTCATCCGCCGCCTGCTTGAGCAATATCAGCCCAAGCGCGTGGTGGTGTTCTCGCGTGATGAACTCAAGCAATACGAAATGCAGCAGACGTTCAACGCGCCGTGCATGCGTTATTTCCTCGGTGACGTGCGCGACGCCGACCGCTTGCGTCAGGCCATGCGTGGCATCGATTACGTGGTGCACGCGGCCGCCCTGAAGCAAGTGCCGGCGGCGGAGTACAACCCGACCGAGTGCATTCGCACCAACGTCAATGGTGCGGAAAACATCATTGCCGCAGCCATCGATAACGGCGTGCAGAAAGTCGTGGCGCTGTCGACCGACAAGGCCGCCAGCCCGATCAACCTGTACGGCGCCACCAAGTTGCTGTCGGACAAACTGTTCGTCGCTGCCAACAACATTGCCGGCGAACAGCAGACGCGTTTTGCCGTGGTGCGCTACGGCAACGTCGCCGGTTCGCGAGGTTCGGTGGTGCCGTTTTTCAGCAAGCTGATTGCCGAGGGTGCCGAGGAACTGCCGATCACCGATGAGCGCATGACGCGTTTCTGGATCACCCTCGATCACGGTGTGCAGTTTGTCCTCGACAGCTTTGCGCGCATGCACGGTGGTGAAGTGTTCGTGCCGAAGATCCCGTCGATCCGCATCGTCGATCTGGCCCGTGGCATGGCCGAACATCTGCCGCACAAACACGTCGGCATTCGTCCGGGCGAGAAGCTGCACGAGCTGATGGTGCCGCTGGACGATGCGCGGATGACCCTGGAGTTTGCCGATCACTACACCATCCAGCCGTCGATCCGTTTCACCAGCGTCGATGTCGATTTCGCCGTCGACAAGCTTGGCGAGCGCGGTCAGCCGGTGGGTGAAGAGTTCGAATACCGATCCGACACCAACCCGCATTTCCTCTCGGTCGGGCAGATTGCCGACCTGCACGCGAAGCTGGCGAAATGATCCCGTACGGTCGGCAGAGTCTCGATCAGGCCGATATTGACGCCGTGGTCGAGGTGCTCAACTCCGACTGGCTGACCCAGGGGCCGACCATCGAGCGTTTCGAGCAGGCCATGGCGGAGCGCTGCCAGGCGGATTACGCGGTGGCGGTGTGCAACGCCACGGCGGCGCTGCACATTGCCTGTCTGGCGGCCGGGCTGGGCCCGGGCGATCGCTTGTGGACGACGCCGAACACGTTTCTGGCCTCGGCCAACTGCGGGCGTTATTGCGGTGCCGAGGTTGATTTTGTCGATATCGATCCGCTGACCTGGAACCTCGACGCTGTCACGCTGGCGGCAAAGCTGGAACAGGCCGAGCGCGACGGCACGTTGCCCAAAGTGCTGGTGGCGGTAGCGTTCTCCGGGCAGAGCTGTGATATGCGCCGGATCGCCGAACTGGCCGAGCGCTACAACTTCACTGTCATCGAAGATGCCTCCCACGCGGTCGGCGCCTCCTATGCAGGGCGCCCTGTCGGTTGTGGCGAATTCGCGGCAATGACCGTGTTCAGTTTCCACCCGGTGAAAATCATCACCAGCGCCGAGGGCGGCATGGTGCTGACCAACCGCAGGGAACTGGCCGAACGCTTGCAGCGCCTGCGCAGCCACGGCATGACCCGCGATCCGCAGCAGATGACCGAGCCGAGCCACGGCCCGTGGTATTACCAGCAGGTCGAGTTGGGTTTCAATTACCGCATCACCGATCTGCAGGCCGCTTTGGGCTTGTCGCAGCTCGGCAAACTTGACGGTTTCATCGCCCGTCGACGTGAGTTGGCGGCGCGTTACGAGCGTCTGCTGGCTTACCTTCCGCTGACCTTGCCGAGTGCTCAGCCTGAAGCCGAATCGGCGTGGCATTTATACGTGGTGCGCTTGCAGACCGAGCGCCTCAACCTCAGCCACCGCCAGGTCTTCGAAGCGTTGCGCGCGGCCGGCGTCGGGGTCAATCTGCACTATATTCCGCTGCACTTGCAGCCTTATTATCGCGACCTGGGTTTTGCCGAGGGAGACTTCCCCGAGGCCGAACGTTATTACGCCGAGGCGATCAGCCTGCCGCTGTTCCCGCTGCTGACCGATGAGCAACAGGACTACGTGGTCGAGCAATTGCGCCGGCTGCTTCTTGAGGAATAAAACACCGTGAGCTGCGTTGCGATCATCCCCGCCCGTGGTGGCAGCAAGCGCATCCCGCGCAAGAACCTGATGCCGTTCGATGGCGTGCCGATGATCGTGCGCTCGATCCACCTGGCGCTGGATTCGGGGTTGTTCGAGCGCGTGGTGGTCAGCACTGACGACGCAGAAATTGCCGAGGTTGCGCAGGCACACGGCGCCGACGTGCCGTTCCTGCGCCCGGCCGAACTGGCCGACGATTTCGCCGGTACTGCTGCCGTGATCGTCCATGCCTTGCAGCAGTTGCCGGGGTTTGACTACGCCTGCTGCGTGTACGCCACCGCGCCGCTGTTGCAGGCGCGTTATCTGCGTCAGGGCCTGGATTTGCTGGAACAGCACGCGGACAAATCTTTTGCCTTCTCTGTCAGCAGTTTCGGTTTCCCGGTGCAGCGTGCGCTGACCCTCGACGGGCAGGGCGCACTGACGGCGATGTACCCGGAGTTTCGCAGCACCCGTTCGCAGGATTTGCCCGAAGCCTTCCAGGATGCCGGCCAGTTTTACTGGGGTCGCAGTGAGGCCTGGTTGCGCGGTGAAGTGATTTTCTCGCCGGCCAGCCTGCCGGTGATTGTGCCGCGGCATCTGGTGCAGGACATCGATACGCCGGAAGACTGGAAGCGCGCCGAATACCTCTACGCCGCGCTGAAGGCCGGCGGAGAAATTTCATGAGAGTGCTGATCCGTGCCGACGCCTCGCCGACCATCGGCAGCGGCCACATTGCCCGCTGCCTGACGCTGGCGCGGGCGTTGCGCGAGCAGGGCAGTCATGTCGCGTTTGCCTGTCGACGCTTGTCCGGGCATCGGCTTGACGCCTTGCAGGGCGAAGGTTTCGAGACGTTCGCGCTGCCCGAGCGTTACGTCGATGAAGACCCGCAGCAGGCCATCGAAGCCATGCTGCCGTGGCAGGCCGACATCGATGCACTGGACGATTTGCTTGAGGGGCATGCCGGCTTCGACTGGATCATTGCCGACCACTATGGCCTCGATCATCACTGGCAAACCGCCGCCCGCCGCTGGGCGCCACGGATTGCCGCGGTGGATGATCTGGCGAGCCGACGCTACAGCGTCGATCTGTTGCTCAATCAGAATCTGTCGGGCTTGAGCGAAAACTACGCGCCACTGCTGCCAGACGGCTGTCGCACGTTGCTCGGCCCGCGCTACGCCATGTTGCGTGAGGAGTTCCGTTGCCCGGCGATCGAAATCGGAGCCAGGGTGCGTCGGGTGCTGGTGAACTTCGGCGGTTTTGATGCGGCGATGCAGACCCATCATGCGATGCTCGCGCTGGCCGATTTTGCGCAGCTTGAAGTCGACTTTGTCGCCGGCGCCGATAACCCGGCGTGGGCGCCGATGCAGGCTTTGGCCGAGACGCGGCCGCACTGGCGCCTGCACAGTTTTGTCAGCGATTTTTATCAGCGCATGACCGCGGCCGATCTGTTCATCGGCGCCGGCGGCGGTACCAGTTGGGAGCGCGCGGCCATGGGCCTGCCAACGATCTGTATCGCTGTGTCGAACAACCAGCAGGCCAACGGCGAAGTCATGGCGGCCGCCGGGGCGCATGTGTTCATGGGCGCTCGCGAGCAGGTCAGCGTCGAGCAACTGCGGCAGGCCATCGGTTTCGTCAGCGAGAATTTTCACCTGCGGCAAAGCCTCGCCGAGCGTTCGCGGCAACTGGTCGACGGTCGAGGTGCGCTGCGCGTGGCGGCGGCCTTGGCCGGCGCGGTATTAAAGGTTCGCCTGGCGACTGCGGACGACGCGCGCTTGTTGTTCGACGGGCGCAACGCCGAGGCCGTGCGGCGTTGGTCGAATGATCAAGGCGTGATCGACTGGGCGCATCATCTCAACTGGTTGAATGCCAGTTTGCGCAACCCGCAGCGTCTGCTGCTGATCGCCGAGGCTGATGACGGCCCGGTGGGCGTGTTGCGTTATGACCTGCGCGGGCTTGAGGCCGAAGTGTCGATTTATCTGCTCGAACGGCGTTTCGGTCTTGGCTGGGGCAGGGCGTTGCTGGCTCGCGGCGAATCGTTCGTCCGCGAATATTGGCCGCAGCTCACCGCCATCACGGCCCAGGTGTTGCCCGCCAATCGCCCCTCATTGAATGTTTTTCGTGACGCCGGGTTCACCCAGAGTGCCTGCGCGTTCACCCGTGTTTTGAAGGATCACCCGCATGCCTAGTTTCAAGATTGGCGACCGCCTGATCGGTGCCGACGCGCCGCCCTTCATCATTGCCGAGATGAGCGGCAACCATAACCAGTCGCTGGAGGTGGCGCTGCAAATCGTCGAGGCGGCGGCCAAGGCCGGCGCGCACGCCTTGAAGCTGCAAACCTACACCGCCGAAACCATGACGCTGGACATCACTGAAGGCGAGTTCTTCATCAAGGACCCCGGCAGTCTGTGGGCGGGCACCTCGCTGTACGACTTGTACGAAAAAGCCCATACACCGTGGGAATGGCATGCACCGATTTTCGCCCGGGCCAAAGCGCTGGGCATGCTCGCCTTCTCGACGCCATTCGATGACAGCGCAGTGGATTTTCTGGAAAGCCTCGATGTGCCGGCCTACAAAATCGCCAGTTTCGAAAACACTGATTTGCCGCTGATCCGTCGTGTGGCGGCGACCGGCAAACCGCTGATCATCTCCACGGGCATGGCCAGCATCGCCGAACTCGATGAGACCGTGCGTGCCGCCCGCGAGGCCGGTTGCAAGGATCTGGTCCTGCTCAAATGCACCAGCACTTATCCGGCAACACCGCTGAACAGCAACGTGCGCACGATCCCGCATCTGCGCGAGCTGTTCGGTTGTGAGGTGGGGCTGTCTGACCATTCCATGGGTGTGGGCGTGTCCGTCGCGGCCGTGGCGCTCGGTGCGACCGTGGTGGAAAAACACTTCACCCTCGACCGTGCGGCCGGCGGCGTGGATGCCAGTTTCTCGCTGGAGCCGGCGGAAATGGCCAGCCTGGTGCTCGAAACCGAACGTGCCTGGCAGGCCATGGGCCAAGTGCAATACGGCCCTACCGAAGCCGAGCGCAAGTCGCTGGTGTATCGCCGTTCGTTGTACGTCACCGCCGACATGGCCGCCGGTGAACCCTTTAGCGGGGACAACCTGCGCGCCATTCGTCCGGGTCTCGGCCTGCCGCCCAAGCATGCCGAGGCCGTCATCGGTCGTCGCGCGCGCACTCCGATCAAGCGCGGCACGCCGCTGGACTGGTCGTTGGTCGAATAAGCCGATCTGCACCGATTCGGCAAAATAGCGTGACCTGCGAGTCATAACGCGCATCTTCACTGTATTGTATTGATCGGGGAGATGGCGCCTGGCTCGTTTTCGATTCCAGTGATAGCCCTTTGCGCTCCCCGTGGCTGCCCGTTGTGGCGGCCGTTTTCTGTTTGTCGGCGCCCCTCGAAATCCTTGCGAGCGGTGGTCTTGGGCTGTTTTTTATTGGGAAGCCGTAATGATTGGCATAAAAAGCATTGCGAGCTACGTACCTGTAGCCGGCGTGGACAATTACGCACAAGGTGCAAAATTCGAGAAGGATGAAGAATTCATCCTTGGCAAGATCGGTTCGGCCTTCCTGCCGCGTAAAGACGCTGACCAGGAAACCTCCGATCTGTGCGTGGAAGCGGCCAATGCGCTGTTTGCCAACAACCCTGAGCTGAAACGTGAATCGATCGACGCACTGATCGTGGTCACCCAGAACGGTGACGAAGAGGGCCTGCCGCACACCGCAGCGATCGTCCAGGACAAACTCGGTCTGCCGACCAACGTCGCGGCGTTCGACATTTCCCTGGGCTGCTCCGGTTACGTCTACGGTATCTACGCGATCAAGGGTTTCATGGAAGCCGCCGGCCTGAAAAATGGCCTGCTGATCACCGCCGACCCGTACTCGAAGATCGTTGACCCGGAAGACCGCAACACCACCATGCTCTTCGGTGATGCCGCCACCGCAACGTGGATGGGCGAAGACCCGGCCTGGGCGCTGGGCAAGGCCAAGTTCGGCACCGACGGTTCCGGCGCGCCGCACCTGAAAGTCACCGATGGTGTGTTCTTCATGAACGGTCGCCAGGTGTTCAATTTTGCCCTGCTGAAAGTCCCGGCACACTTGCACGAGTTGCTCGACGACTCCGGCCTCAAGGCCGATGACATCGATGCGTTCTGCATTCACCAGGGCAGCGCGGCGATTGTCGATGCCGTGGCGCGGCGCTTCGAAGGCGAGCCGGAGAAGTTCATCAAGGACATGGTCGAGACCGGCAACACGGTGTCGTCGAGCATTCCGCTGCTGCTGGAAAAGCACGCCCTCGACTCGCAATGGCAGCGCGTTGCCCTGAGCGGCTTCGGTGTGGGTCTGTCGTGGGGCTCGGCGATCATTTATCGCCCCTGAGCCCGCTCTTCATCGGTAAATCGCGGCACAAAAAAGCGCTCAAGGTGTAACCTTGAGCGCTATTTTTTTGCCTGAACGTTCACGAGGCGCCATGAGCGATTTTTTTCAATCGAATACCGACATCATCCAGCGCCGCTGGCCGTTGGTAGCGGCCCGTCTGCTGGCGGAAGATCCGTCCCCGTTGCAGGCTGATCTGGTCGAAGGGCTGGGTTCGACGCTGAGCATCAACGGCATTCAATTGACCAGCCGTCATGACCGCACTCGCGAGGCGCAAGTCCAGGCCGCGAGCCTGCCCGACGATAGTCTGGTGTTGCATGTCTATGGCACCGGGTTGGGCGATTTGCAGTTGCAGCTGTTGCAACGTCCGCAGCTCAAGCAATTGCACGTGCATCTGCTCAACGGCGCGGTGTTTGCGCTGGTGTTGCAGTTGCTCGATCAACAGCCGTGGCTCAATGATCCGCGCATCGAATTGCATTACGCCGGTGACCTTGCAGAAATCTGCCTGCCGTTCTTCGCGTTGCCCGCAGAGCTGGTGTTGGCCGATGACTACAACGCCAAGATCCGCGATCGGCTGATCAGTGAAACTCACCTGACCTTCAATAATCGCGAGTTCGATCCGCAAGCGGCGGACATCGTCGAGCGTTTGCAGGCCAGTCACGCATTGCTGCAAGGCGATGGTGATGTGGCTGCGCTGTTCGGTTCGCAGCCGGGGCGCGGCGTGTTCGTAATCGCCACGGGGCCGAGTCTGGAACTGCACTTCGAGCGCCTGCAAGCCATTCGCGCACAGGCCGAGCGGCCGTTGTTCATCTGTGTCGATACGGCCTATCGGCCCTTGCTGGACCATGGCATTCGTCCGGACATTGTGGTCACCATCGATCAGCGCATTTCGGCCCGGCATCTACCCGCAGCGAATACCGCTGCAATAACCCTCGTCTATATGCCGATGGTCGACCCGCAGATGCTCAAGGACTGGCAAGGCCCGCGCCATGCGGCGTACTCGGCCAGTCCGATCTATCAAACGATTCGTCAGCAACTGCCGCGCGGCGAACTGTACGTCGGTGGCAGCGTGATTCACCCGGCGGTGGATCTGGCGGTGAAGATGGGCGCTGCGCAGATCACCCTGTTTGGTGCCGACTTTGCCTTCCCCGGCGACAAGACCCATGCCGGTTGGGGCGACGGTGACCTGGGGCCGCAATTGATCGCCGCCAAACACTGGGTGCTCGATGGCCACGGCCAGCGCATCAAGACGCAGCTCAATTTCCGCAGTTATCTCTGTGAGCTGGAGCGTTACATCGCCGGGCATCCACAGGTGCGTTTCTATAACACCAGCCGGGCCGGGGCGATGATCGCCGGGACGACGTTTCATCCGGAGATCGCGGTATGACTGATGTATTTGTGGTTCAGGCGCAGCAATGTGCGGCGTTGTTTCGTCTGGGGCGTGATGTGGAGGCGAGCCTGGCCATGAGTGAGCTGGCGGGCGCATTGCAATCGGCGTTTGATCAGGCGCCGCCGGACAACCAGCAGCAGTGGTTACAGATTCTCGGGCTGATGTTCCATTGTCAGGCGTCGCAGAACTGGTTGGCGCTGGCTGACTACCTCGAATACGAACTGGTCCAGGTGATCACTGACAGTCTGTCCTTTTAAGCAATTTTCTCCTGCGCGTTGCCACAACGCTCTGCTCGTCTGCTTTCCGGCGTTTTCCTGGCGCCATTTTTACGCTGCGCAACTGCCGCCAAGTCCTTGATTTACGAGGGATGGCTACCTGATGGCAATTTTTTTTGAAAATCCCCTAAAGCAAGTTCCAATTCCGACGATAACTATTACGAAGGTTCTCTAGGCCATACCCGGCGGTTGCCAGGGCCGGAAGCCGCAGTACCCAACCAACGAGGAATTCGTCATGGCTTTAACAGTAAACACTAACGTCACATCGTTGAACGTTCAGAAAAACCTGAACCGTGCTTCCGACGCTCTGTCGACTTCGATGACCCGTCTGTCCTCCGGCCTGAAAATCAACAGCGCTAAAGACGACGCCGCCGGCCTGCAAATCGCTACCCGTATGACTTCGCAGATCCGCGGTCAGACCATGGCTATCAAAAACGCCAACGACGGTATCTCGATCGCTCAGACCGCTGAAGGCGCGATGCAAGAATCGACCAACATTCTGCAGCGTATGCGTGAACTGGCTGTTCAATCCCGAAACGATTCGAACGGCACTGCTGACCGCGCTGCTCTGAACAAAGAATTCGCTTCGATGTCGGACGAGCTGACTCGTATCGCCAAGTCGACCAACCTGAACGGCAAAAACCTGATCGACGGCACTGCTGGCACCATGACCTTCCAGGTTGGTTCCAACACTGGCGCTACTAACCAGATCACCCTGACCCTGGACAGCGGCTTCGACGCAGCTACCCTGTCGGTTGATTCGGCTACCGTACAAATCACCGGTAACGACTCCGCTACCGCTGAAGCTTCGATGAACAACGCGCTGACCAAAATCGACGCCGCTCTGGCCAAGATCAACTCCAGCCGTGCAGACCTGGGTGCTGCCCAGAACCGTCTGACCAGCACCATCTCCAACCTGCAGAACATCAACGAAAACGCCAGTGCTGCACTGGGTCGCGTACAAGATACCGACTTCGCTGCTGAAACTGCACAGCTGACCAAGCAACAAACTCTGCAACAAGCTTCCACCGCAGTTCTGGCTCAAGCCAACCAACTGCCATCCGCTGTACTGAAACTGCTTCAGTAATAGCTGGTGAGTTTTGGCGGGGGAGTGCGCATGTCGCGCTCTCTCGCTTTTTACTTTTCTAAGAGGTGATGGACATGGATATGAGCGCCAAGCTGAACTTGTCTTATCCTGCGGCCAAGCAGGCGACGACTGTTGCCGAAAAGCCTGCGGAAAAGCCTCGCCCGGTGGTTGCCCCGGTGACTGCTGTCAAGGAAGAAAGTAAAAGCGAGCAGACCGAGCAGGAAAAACTGAAGATGGCCGTTCAGGAAATCGAAAAGTTTGTGCAGTCGGTCAAACGCAATCTGGAGTTCTCGATTGATGAGCCTTCAGGCAAAGTAGTAGTCAAAGTGATTGCCAGCGAATCCGGTGAGGTGATCCGTCAGATCCCCAACGAAGAAGTGCTGAAACTGGCAAACAGTTTGAATGATGCAAGCAGCCTGTTGTTCAGCGCTAAAGTCTGACAGCTGGCACGAATTTTGTTGCTATGTTCTTTTGGGCGTTGTAGTGGTCAAAAGACCGGCGACACACTGAAGGGAGTTCCACATGGCAAGTCCAATTCTACCGGGCACGGGTTTAGGCTCCGGCCTTGATACCGGTGCTATCGTCAAAGCCTTGGTAAACGCTGATAAAGCGGCCAAGCAAGGTCAGATCGACCGTGGTACCGCCACCAACACGTCGAGCATTTCCGGTATTGGTACTTTGAAGTCGCTGCTGGCGACGTTCCAGAAGACCCTGACTGATCTGGGTAGCACCACCGACCCGCAGTTCACCGGTTTCGCGGCAACGTCCTCCGACCCCAAAGTGTTGGGTGCCACTTCGAGCAACTATGCCGTTTCCGGTAACTATGTTGTCGACGTCACAAAACTCGCCACGTCTTCGAAGGTCGCTTCTGCGGCATTCTCCGGCGGCAATACCAGTTCGATTCCGCCAGGTACGCTGACCATCACCCAGGGTGGCAAAAGCTATCCGGTGACCGTCGCGGCGGGCGCAACCCTACAGTCGGTGCGTGACTCGATCAACACCCAGTATCAGTCCAAGGGCTTGAGTGCCAACATCGTGACCGACAGCTTCGGCTCGCGTCTGGTATTGGGCTCGACCACCACCGGTGCCGGCTCCGACATTTCCGCGAGCGGTATTGCTGGCCTGGAAATCAACGGCAACAATAAAATGTCGTCGCCGGCGACCGCCGCCTCGTCGGGCGCGATCGGCGAATTGGCGCAGGACGCCGAATTCACCGTTGATGGCCTGAAGATCACCAGCAGTTCCAACACCAACGACACGGCCATTTCCGGTTTGACCCTGAGCCTGGCGGCCGTCGGCAAATCCACGGTCACTGTTGCGTCGAACAATGACGGGCTGAAAGCCTCGATCCAGAAGTTTGTCGATGCCTACAACGCGGTCGCCAACGCTGTAACGTCGCTGACCAAATCGTCGCTCGATGACGACGGCAAGCTCACCGTAGCTGGCCCGCTGACCGGTGACCCATTGCCGCGTTCGATTCTCAATGCGCTGCGTGAACCTCTGTCGCAAACCGGTTCTGGCGATAAATTGACCGTGTTGTCGCAGTTGGGCATCACCACTGATCAGAAGACCGGTGCGCTGAACTTCGACAGCACCAAGTTCACCGCCGCGATGAACGACAAGAAACTCGGTGGTGAAGTGCAGACCCTGTTCACCGGTACCAACGGACTGCTGGAGCGCATGAATAATGCGGTCAAGCCGTTCACTGAGTCCAAGACGATCAATGGCAAGGTTCAGGATTCGATCCTCGATGCGCGCAGTAAAGCGCTGGATGCCACCAAAAAGCGTCTGAGCAATGACCAGGATGCACTGGACCGCCGGATCGCTACCCTGACCGATGTACTGACCAAAAAGTACAACGACATGGACACCTTGGTCGGCAAGCTGAAAGCCACCGCCAGCAACATCACGTCGATGTTCGAGGCGTTGACCGCTCAGCAGAAAGGTTAAGGCTGTAAACGCCAAAAGCCCGGCAGCGTAAGTGAGCGCTCCGGGCTTTTTGCATTTGGATCTAAAGTTTTTTGACGCGTCGTCGATACACTCGATATGCGACCCACAGAAATTTGATGAGGTAGAACATGAATCCGATGTTAGCCCTTCGCCAATACCAGAAGATTGGCGCCCAGGCGCAGACTTCCGAAGCCAGCCCGCACCGTCTGGTACAGATGCTGATGGAGGGTGGTCTTGATCGTATCGCTCAGGCCAAAGGCGCCATGGAGCGCAAGGACATCCCCAACAAAGGCGTCCTGATCGGCAAAGCCATCGGCATCATCGGCGGCTTGCTCGAAGGGCTCGATCTGGACAATCAGTCGGAATCGGTTGGCGAGTTGGCCAATCTTTACGAATACATGATGAAGCGTCTGACCGAAGCCAACGCCAAGACCGACCCGAAGATCCTCGACGAAGTCGCTGACCTGCTGCGCACGGTCAAGGACGGCTGGGATGCCATTGGCACGCCGGCTCCACAGTTTTAAGGAGATCACCATGAGTCTTGTATTGCAGCGAATCGAAGAAACCCGCGAGGCTCTGGCCGGTGCTCTGGCCGAGCGCAACTGGGAAGCCATCAGCGAGCTGGATATGGCTTGCCGATCCTGCATGGAAGACGTCTTGAGTGAAGCTTCGGTGGACGAGGCCGCATTGCGCGACAACCTTGAGGAATTGCTCGGGGTTTACAAACAGTTGCTGGATGCAGCGACCGGGGAGCGGCAGGCAATAGCCGATGAGATGTCGCAGATCACCCAAGCGCAGAATGCGGCAAAGGTTTACCATCTGTTTGGTTAATTAACCCCCAGTTAATCCAGACATGTGCGCCATAAATTTGACTGTGCACGGTTTTTTGACTTAACTAGTGGCTGATTTCAGATTTCAGGCGTCTACAGGCACATGGTGTCCTGCAAGCGTCTCGCTTGCCCCATTTTTCGGGCATTGAGTTGACTAGGGAAGTTGCTATTGCATGTGGCGTGAAACCAAAATTCTGCTGATCGATGACGATAGCGTCCGCCGCCGCGACCTGGCGGTGATTCTAAATTTTCTCGGCGAAGAAAATTTACCCTGCGGAAGCCATGACTGGCAGCAGGCAGTCGGCTCTTTGTCGTCTAGTCGTGAGGTCATTTGCGTACTGATCGGGACGGTCAATGCTCCTGGTGCGCTTTTGGGCTTGTTAAAGACACTCTCAACCTGGGATGAGTTCCTTCCAGTGTTGTTGATGGGCGATAATTCTTCCGTCGATCTGCCGGATGACCAGCGTCGCCGCGTGCTGTCGACCCTCGAAATGCCGCCCAGCTACAGCAAACTGCTCGACTCGCTGCACCGTGCCCAGGTCTACCGCGAGATGTACGACCAGGCCCGCGAGCGCGGCCGCCATCGCGAACCCAATCTGTTCCGTAGCCTCGTCGGCACCAGCCGGGCGATCCAACACGTGCGCCAGATGATGCAGCAAGTGGCCGACACCGACGCCAGCGTGCTGATTCTCGGCGAGTCCGGTACCGGCAAGGAAGTGGTTGCGCGTAACCTGCATTACCATTCCAAGCGTCGCGACGCGCCATTCGTGCCGGTCAACTGCGGGGCGATCCCGGCCGAGTTGCTGGAAAGCGAACTGTTTGGTCACGAGAAGGGCGCTTTCACCGGCGCCATCACCAGCCGTGCCGGCCGTTTCGAACTGGCCAACGGCGGTACGCTGTTCCTCGACGAAATCGGCGACATGCCGCTGCCGATGCAGGTCAAGCTACTGCGCGTGCTGCAGGAGCGCACCTTCGAGCGCGTGGGCAGCAACAAGACCCAGAGCGTCGACGTGCGCATCATTGCCGCGACCCACAAGAATCTCGAAAGCATGATCGAGATCGGCACCTTCCGCGAAGACCTCTACTATCGCCTGAACGTGTTCCCGATCGAGATGGCGCCGCTGCGTGAGCGCGTCGAAGACATCCCGCTGCTGATGAACGAACTGATCTCGCGCATGGAACACGAAAAGCGCGGCTCGATCCGTTTCAACTCGGCGGCGATCATGTCGCTGTGCCGTCACGGCTGGCCGGGCAACGTCCGCGAACTGGCCAACCTGGTCGAGCGCATGGCGATCATGCACCCGTACGGGGTGATCGGCGTGGTCGAGTTGCCGAAGAAATTCCGCTACGTCGATGACGAAGACGAGCAGATGGTCGACAGCCTGCGCAGCGATCTCGAAGAGCGCGTGGCGATCAATGGCCATACGCCGGACTTCAGCGCCAACGCCCTGTTGCCGCCGGAAGGCCTGGACTTGAAAGACTACCTCGGTGGGCTGGAGCAGGGCCTGATTCAGCAGGCGCTGGATGATGCCAATGGCATTGTGGCGCGTGCGGCCGAGCGTCTGCGTATCCGTCGTACCACCCTGGTCGAGAAGATGCGCAAGTACGGCATGAGTCGGCGTGATGGTGATGAACAGGCGGATGATTGACGCCTGTTTTTCAACTTCTTCATTTATAAGCAGTTTTTTTTAGGCACGGGTATTGCTACATCCCTCGCAACGTTCCGTTTAACTGACGGTCAGCCAAGCGAGAGAGCACAATGCCCCAAGCCGCCCAGATGTCATCTGCCTCCAGTACCGAGGGGCAATCGTCCTCCGTAGAACAGGCAAGCCGACAGGGCCTTGAGCAGGCGTTCGCGCTGTTCAATCAGATGTCCAGCCAGTTGACCGACTCCTACAGCATGCTTGAAGCGCGGGTCACCGAGCTCAAGGGCGAGTTGGCCGTGGTCAGTGCCCAGCGCATGCAGGAGCTGGCGGAAAAAGAACGCCTGGCCAACCGCCTGCAAAACCTTCTGGACCTGTTGCCCGGTGGCGTTATCGTTATCGATAGCCACGGCATTGTGGTCGAGGCCAATCCGGCGGCTATCGAGTTGCTCGGCCTGCCGCTGGAAGGCGAATTGTGGCGCCAGGTGATTGCCCGCTGCTTCGCCCCGCGTGAAGACGACGGTCACGAAATCTCTCTGAAAAATGGTCGACGCCTGTCGATCGCCACCCGCTCGCTGGATGCCGAGCCGGGGCAATTGGTGCTGCTCAACGATTTGACGGAAACCCGTCACCTGCAAGATCAGCTGGCACGCCACGAGCGTCTGTCGTCGCTGGGGCGGATGGTTGCCTCGCTGGCGCATCAGATCCGCACGCCATTGTCTGCGGCCTTGCTCTACGCCAGTCATTTGACTGAGCAGGAATTGCCGGTCGCCACCCAGCAGCGTTTTGCCGGTCGCCTCAAAGAGCGCCTGCATGAACTGGAACATCAAGTGCGCGACATGCTGGTATTCGCCCGTGGTGAATTGCCGCTGACCGATCGCCTCACCCCGCATGCCTTGATGCAGTCGTTGCAAGCGGCCGCACTGACTCATGTGCAGGATCTGCCGATTCGCTGGCAGTGCGACAGTCATGTCGGCGAGTTGCTGTGCAATCGCGACACCTTGGTCGGGGCGTTGTTGAATCTGATCGAAAACGCCATCCAGGCCAGCACCGCCGAGGTGCGCCTGAAAGTGCATTGCTATGCCCGCGATAACACCCTGCGCCTGTGCGTCAGTGACAGTGGCAGCGGTATCGATCCCGTGGTGCTCGCCCGTCTGGGTGAGCCGTTTTTTACCACCAAGGTCACCGGTACCGGCCTCGGCCTGACCGTGGTCAAGGCTGTGGCCCGTGCGCATCAGGGAGAATTGCAACTGCGCTCACGTGTTGGGCGCGGTACGTGCGCGCAGGTGATCCTGCCGCTGTTTTCCGCTGTACAGGGAGCTGAGTGAAAGACATGGGCATCAAGGTTTTGCTGGTCGAGGATGACCGCTCGTTGCGCGAGGCGCTGGCCGATACGCTGCTGTTGGCCGGCCATGATTACCATGCAGTCGGCAGCGCTGAAGACGCGTTGACGGCCGTGGCGCGCGAGGCGTTCAGTCTGGTGGTCAGCGACGTCAACATGCCCGGTATGGACGGTCATCAATTGCTCGCCTTGCTGCGCGCCCGTCAGCCGCAATTGCCGGTGCTGCTGATGACCGCGCATGGCGCCGTCGAGCGTGCGGTCGATGCCATGCGCCAGGGGGCCGCGGACTATCTGGTCAAGCCGTTCGAGCCCAAGGCATTGCTCGATCTGGTTGCGCGGCATGCGTTGGGTTGCATCAGCGTCGGCGAATCCGAGGGGCCGATCGCCGTCGAGCCGGCCAGTGCGCAATTGCTCGATTTGGCCGCCCGCGTGGCGCGCAGTGATTCCACGGTGTTGATCTCCGGTGAGTCCGGCACCGGTAAAGAAGTGCTGGCGCGCTACATCCATCAGCAATCCCATCGGGCCAATCAGCCGTTCATTGCGATCAACTGTGCGGCGATCCCCGACAACATGCTCGAAGCGACATTATTTGGTCACGAGAAGGGCTCGTTCACCGGTGCCATCGCGGCGCAGGCCGGCAAGTTCGAACAGGCCGACGGCGGCACCATTTTGCTCGACGAAATTTCCGAGATGCCTTTGGGCCTGCAAGCCAAGCTGTTGCGCGTGTTGCAGGAGCGTGAGGTCGAGCGGGTCGGCGCGCGCAAACCGATCAATCTGGATATTCGTGTGGTCGCCACCACCAACCGCGATCTGGCGGGCGAAGTGGCGGCGGGGCGCTTCCGTGAAGATCTTTTTTACCGTCTGTCGGTTTTCCCCCTCGCTTGGCGTCCACTTCGCGAGCGCACTGCCGATATCTTGCCGCTGGCTGAGCGCTTGCTCGCCAAACACGTCAATAAAATGAAGCATGCGGCGGCAAAACTGTCGCCAGCGGCGCAAGCCTGTCTGACCGGATACGCGTGGCCAGGCAATGTGCGCGAGCTGGATAACGCCATTCAGCGGGCGCTGATCCTGCAGCAGGGCGGGTTGATTCAGCCGCAGGATTTCTGTCTCGCCGGGCCGGTGACGTTTGCCGCTTTGCCAGTGGCAGCGCCGGCGCCCGCGCTGATTCGTGAAGTCGACATCGAGGCGGATTCCGCCGGCGCACTGGGCGATGACCTGCGTCGTCGGGAGTTTCAGATGATCATCGACACCCTGCGCACTGAGCGCGGGCGTCGCAAGGAAGCGGCGGAAAAGCTTGGCATCAGCCCACGCACCTTGCGTTACAAACTGGCGCAAATGCGCGATGCCGGGATGGACGTCGAAGGCTATCTGTTCGCCACCTGATCCACGCTGCAAGTATTTCAAAACGCTTTTCTGAAAGGGTCGGGCCTGAGCTGGCACCCTTGTTGCTAATACCTGTGTACCCGCCGAGTGAGTGTCAAAAAATTGCGGGCCGCCCAAGAGAGTAGACCATGAGCCAAGGTATTGAATTTAATCGGTTGATGATGGACATGAAATCCATGCAAATGGATGCCATGTCTGCGCCGAAATCGACTGCAGCTGTCCCTGAACTGGCGGGCAGCAGCTTTTCCGACATGCTCGGTCAGGCCATCAACAAAGTCAGCGATACCCAGCAGGCGTCGACCCAATTGGCCAACGCCTTTGAAATCGGCAAGAGCGGCGTCGATCTGACGGACGTGATGATTTCTTCGCAGAAAGCCAGCGTGTCGTTCCAGGCTCTGACCCAGGTGCGCAACAAACTGGTTCAGGCTTATCAAGACATCATGCAGATGCCGGTATAAGGACGAGATTGAGTCATGGCAGAAGCAGTCGCCGATAACGTTCCGGCCAAGGCCACCCCGATAGACGGCAAACCGCCGCTGTTCGGCCTGTCCTTCCTGGAAAACCTCTCCGAGATGACCATGCTGCGTCAGGTGGGCCTGTTGGTCGGCCTGGCTGCGAGCGTGGCGATTGGCTTTGCCGTGGTGCTGTGGTCGCAGCAGCCGGATTACCGTCCGTTGTACGGCAGCCTTGCCGGCATGGACGCCAAACAGGTCATGGACACCCTGGCCTCGGCCGACATCCCGTACACCGTTGAACCGAACTCCGGCGCCTTGCTGGTCAAGGCCGATGATCTGTCTCGCGCGCGCCTCAAGCTCGCGGCCGCTGGTGTCACTCCCAGCGATGGCAACATCGGTTTTGAAATCCTCGACAAGGAACAGGGGCTGGGCACCAGCCAGTTCATGGAAGCGACCCGTTACCGTCGCGGCCTCGAAGGCGAATTGGCGCGGACCATCTCCAGCTTGAACAACGTCAAGGGTGCCCGCGTGCATCTGGCGATTCCGAAGAGTTCGGTGTTTGTGCGTGACGAACGCAAGCCAAGCGCTTCGGTGCTGGTCGAACTGTACAGCGGTCGTTCGCTGGAGCCGGGTCAGGTCGTTGCCATTATCAACCTGGTGGCAACCTCCGTTCCCGAGTTGAGCAAATCGCAGATCACCGTCGTCGACCAGAAGGGCAACCTGCTCTCTGATCAGGCGGAAAACTCCGAAATGACCATGGCCGGCAAGCAGTTCGATTACAGCCGTCGCATGGAAAGCATGCTCACCCAGCGCGTGCACAACATTCTGCAGCCGGTACTGGGCAACGATCGCTACAAGGCTGAAGTGTCGGCCGATGTCGATTTCAGTGCCGTCGAGTCGACCGCCGAGCAGTTCAACCCGGATCAACCGGCGTTGCGCAGCGAGCAGTCGGTCAACGAACAACGCACCGCCAGCAATGGCCCGCAAGGTGTGCCGGGTGCCCTGAGCAACCAGCCGCCATCGCCAGCCTCGGCGCCGCAAACCACCGGTGGCGCAGCTGCGCCGGCGAGCATGGTGCAGCCAGGTCAGCCATTGGTTGACGCCAACGGCCAGCAGATCATGGACCCAGCCACCGGCCAGCCAATGCTCGCGCCGTACCCAGCAGACAAGCGTTCACAATCGACCAAGAACTTCGAACTCGACCGTTCGATCAGCCACACCAAACAGCAGCAGGGTCGCCTGAATCGTCTGTCGGTGTCGGTTGTTGTCGACGATCAGGTCAAGGTCAACGCGGCCAACGGCGAAACCACCCGTGCGCCGTGGAGCGCCGACGAATTGGCGCGCTTCACGCGCCTGGTGCAGGACGCCGTCGGTTTCGACGCCAGCCGTGGTGACAGCGTGAGCGTGATCAACATGCCGTTCTCCGCCGAGCGCGGTGAAGTGATCGCCGATATTCCGTTCTACTCCCAGCCATGGTTCTGGGACATCGTCAAACAAGTGCTGGGTGTGTTGTTCATCCTCGTGCTGGTGTTTGGTGTGCTGCGTCCGGTGCTCAACAACATCACCGGCGGTGGCAAAGGCAAGGAGCTGGCCGGTCTTGGCGGCGACGTGGAACTCGGTGGCATGGGCGGCCTGGACGGCGAACTTTCCAACGACCGCGTAAGCCTCGGTGGTCCTCAGAGCATTCTGTTGCCGAGCCCGAGCGAGGGTTACGACGCGCAGCTGAATGCAATCAAGAGTCTGGTGGCAGAAGACCCGGGTCGCGTGGCCCAGGTCGTGAAAGAGTGGATTAACGCAGATGAGTGATAACCGAGCCGCTGTCGCTAAACTGTCCCGGGTCGATAAAGCGGCGATTCTGCTGCTGTCCCTGGGCTCGACCGATGCTGCGCAAGTGTTGCGCCACATGGGCCCGAAAGAGGTTCAGCGTGTGGGTGTGGCGATGGCGCAGATGGGCAACGTCCATCGCGAGCAAGTCGAACAGGTCATGAGCGAGTTCGTCGACATCGTCGGCGACCAGACCAGCCTGGGCGTCGGTTCCGACGACTACGTGCGCAAAATGCTCACCCAGGCCCTGGGTGAAGACAAGGCCAACGGCCTGATCGACCGCATCCTGCTCGGTGGCAACACCAGTGGCCTCGACAGCCTGAAATGGATGGAGCCGCGCGCCGTTGCCGACGTGATCCGTTACGAACACCCGCAGATCCAGGCGATCGTGGTGGCGTACCTTGATCCGGATCAGGCCGGTGAAGTGCTCGGCAACTTCGACCACAAAGTGCGTCTGGACATCATCCTGCGCGTCTCGTCGTTGAACACCGTGCAACCGGCAGCACTGAAAGAACTCAACCAGATTCTCGAGAAGCAGTTCTCCGGCAACTCGAATGCCTCGCGCACCACCCTGGGTGGCATCAAGCGTGCGGCGGACATCATGAACTTCCTCGACAGCTCGATCGAAGGCCAGCTCATGGACTCGATCCGCGAAGTCGACGAAGACCTGTCCGGTCAGATCGAAGACCTCATGTTCGTGTTCAACAACCTCGCCGATGTCGACGACCGTGGCATTCAGGCGCTGTTGCGCGAAGTGTCTTCCGACGTGCTGGTGCTGGCCCTCAAGGGTTCGGACGAAGGCGTCAAAGAGAAGATCTTCAAGAACATGTCCAAGCGTGCCGCCGAACTGCTGCGCGACGACCTCGAGGCCAAAGGCCCGGTGCGCGTCAGCGACGTCGAAACCGCGCAGAAAGAAATCCTCACCATTGCCCGTCGTATGGCCGAAGCCGGCGAAATCGTACTCGGCGGCAAGGGTGGCGAGGAAATGATCTAAGCCCATGGACAAGCACGACGACGATGTGACGGATCTGATCCGTGCCCGCGATGTTCGCGGATTTGAATCCTGGGCGATGCCCAGCTTCGATCCGCCGAAACCTGAGCCTGAGCCTGAGCCGGAACCCGAGCCGCCGGAAATGGAAGAAGTGCCGCTGGACGAAGTCCAGCCACTGACCCTGGAAGAACTCGAAAGCATCCGTCAGGAGGCTTACAACGAGGGCTTCGCCATTGGTGAAAAAGAAGGTTTTCACAGCACCACGCTGAAGGTCCGTCAGGAAGCCGAAGTGGCCCTGGCAGCGAAAGTCGCCAGCCTTGAGCAACTGATGGGGCACCTGTTCGAACCGATTGCCGAGCAAGACACGCAGATCGAAAAGTCGCTGGTCGACCTCGTGCAACACATCGCCAAACAGGTGATCAAGCGCGAACTGGCGATCGATTCGACGCAGATCGAGCAGGTCATGCGCGATGCGCTCAAGCTGTTGCCGCTGGGCGTGGAAAACGTGCGCCTGTACGTCAATCCGCAGGATTTCGCTCAGGTCAAAGCCCTGCGTGAGCGCCATGAAGAAACCTGGCGCATCGTCGAGGACGACACACTGTTGCCCGGCGGTTGCCGAGTAGAAACCGAGCACAGTCGCATCGATGCCAGCATCGAGTCGCGCGTCAGTCAGGTCATGGCCAAGCTGTTCGATCAGTTGCACGAGCAGGCCTTGCACCCGGCCGCAGCGGACCTGAGCCTGGATATTCCCGAAGACGCCAAGCCGGTCGTCGACGCTGACGAGCCGCTCGCGGACACCCCCGATGCGCCTTGAACGCACCAGCTTCGCCAAGCGCCTGAGCACCTATGCCGAGGCCACCGAGATTGCCGGTGCGCCGATCCTTGAAGGCCGCCTGCTGCGCATGGTCGGCCTGACGCTCGAAGCCGAAGGCCTGCGCGCTGCCATGGGCACCCGCTGCATGGTGATCAATGACGACAGCTACCACCCCTCCCAGGTGGAAGCGGAAGTCATGGGTTTCTCCGGCAATAAAGTCTTCTTGATGCCCGTCGGCAGCGTTGCCGGTATCGCCCCCGGCGCCCGCGTGGTGCCGCTGGCTGATGCCGGTCGGTTGCCGATGGGCATGAGCATGCTCGGTCGTGTGCTCGATGGCGCCGGTCGTGCGCTGGACGGCAAGGGCGGCATGAAAGCCGAAGACTGGGTGCCGATGGACGGCCCGACGATCAACCCGCTCAACCGTGACCCGATCAGCGTGCCGCTGGACGTCGGCATCCGTTGCATCAACGGTTTGTTGACGGTCGGTCGCGGCCAGCGTCTCGGTCTGTTCGCCGGTACCGGCGTCGGTAAATCCGTGCTGCTGGGCATGATGACCCGCTTTACCGAGGCCGACATCATCGTCGTTGGCCTGATCGGTGAGCGGGGTCGGGAAGTTAAAGAATTCATCGAGCACATCCTCGGTGAAGAAGGCCTCAAGCGCTCCGTGGTCGTCGCCTCGCCAGCGGACGATGCGCCACTGATGCGTTTGCGCGCCGCGATGTACTGCACGCGCATCGCCGAGTATTTCCGCGACAAGGGCAAGAACGTCCTGTTGCTGATGGATTCGCTGACCCGTTTCGCTCAGGCCCAGCGGGAAATCGCCCTAGCCATCGGCGAAAAAAAAAAAAAAAAAAAAAA
>NZ_AKJD01000006.1 GCF_000282515.1 Pseudomonas sp. GM80 | reverse complement strand
CAGTCGACGGTTTTCAAGACCGCTATGGAAAGCCGCAGAATACGCGGGCTCAGACGCTTTTTCGTTCCAATACTTTTGTTTTGCAGCACCTCTACATACCGCATTCTACAAGGGGTGCCTTTCGAGTTATGGAACTCTTTTTTCGACTATTTTGAGGGTTTCGCGATGGCGCCAACGCGGCGATAAACCCGCTCGGTAATGTCGCCTTTTGTGTGCCCGAGCAACAGGCTGGCGTCACCAACATCGCTGATTTCCGACGCCGCTTTCGGCCGAATATCCCGGAACTGGAATTCACCGATCCGCTTAGCTAGCAGCTCGTCTCCCTGCTCAAGAGCTTCCAGTTTTGCCTTCTCTCGCGCCGCGTCCCATCGCTTCCTCAGCATCGTCGCAGTCATCCGTTTACCGCTCCGGTTGATGATCAGGTAGCTCGAAACGTGAGCAGCGTTTCGCTCTGTGATCGCCGCGATCAATATGCCCAGGCTGTTCGCCTCTCCGGCGGTCGTCATCTGAATGCGCAGCTTCTTTTGCGTCTTGTTCTGCTGAACAGTCAGATATCCGCCTTGAACATCATCCTTCCGCATAACCAGCACATCTGCCGGCCTTTGCCCGGTCAGATAGGCTAGGTCCATCGCTTCCTTCAGCTCCTGAGCTGCCTTCTTGTACACCGCCTCCCAAACCACATCATTCGCGTAATAGTCCCTCGGCGTCTCCTTGTTCTTGCGCACGCCTTGGCAGGGATTTTCCTTCGTCGTCAGCCCCCATTCGCGGGCAATGTTGAAAATGTGGGAGAGGGTAGCGATCTCACGGTTCGCCCGGACCTTCGCCGATCGTGCGTCTCGGTAGCCAGCAATCGTTGCTGGCGTGATCGAGTCGATCGGAGCGCTGTCGAACATCGGCCGAAGCTGCTTGATTTCCGCCAAGTTGTCCTTCTGCGTGCGGGGTGCTTTCTTCGGCACCACATCACGAATGTACCGGTCGAAGATTCCCTTCATGGTGCGCAGGTCGAGCGGTTTTTCCTTGGCTTCGAGTTCGGCCCACTTCAGCCGAGCTTTATCGAGATCTTTGCCCAGAGGGATGTCGTTGCCGAGCAGGTCGCGGTAGTAATACGCGGTCCAGGTACTGCCGTTTTTGCGCTTCCGTGAGCGCTTGTACATTCGAGGGGGGAGGTGCTGGTGCTCGGTCTTGCGGGGGCGCATATCAGTTCACTCGCGAATAGTCTGGCGTCCATGCCGGCGCGGCAGGCGGCGGGTTAGGATCGGCAATCGTAGGGCTGATCATGCCCAGCTTCATACGGGCGTACATCCGACCAACCAGTGGGCGCTTGCCGCGGCTTTCGACGAAGACCCATTGGCGATCAATCAGCCAGCGGCGCTGGTAGGCCCGGGCCTTATAGCCAGTGAGCTCGGCCAGTTCCTCGTCGGAGAGAATTTCAGTTTCCATGGTGATGCTCCATGCCGCGCGTGGCGGCAGAAGGTGGTGATGAGTTAATCCATTTGGTACCAGATGCCGCAATCGACGCCTTCGGATTGCAGCGATTTGTGCATGGCCTGCACGCCGGCATAGCGCCGGTTACCCTGGCCATCAAACGGCGCGCCGAGGTGAAAGGCTCGGGCGTGGTAGGTGCTGGCTGACTGCATCCAGCCGTGAAGGCCGGCATCGTGAAGCGTCTTCTCACGGAGAAGGCCGACGCGGAGATAAACCCGGTCGAGGTTCGCGCTACCGCCATCGTCCGGTGCCGCTGCTGCGGCGACCTTACCTGCTTCGAGGGCGCGCGCGACTGCTGCCACCACTTCCGGCAACTGTTCCTTTTTCATGGGTGCACCTTGCCCGCCGCACACCGGCAGGCTGTTGAGTTGTGGGAGGGTTACTGCTGGAAGAGTTCGGCGGGGACTTTGACCGTGGCGCCGCGCGTGGCAAACACCACTGCGCGGAACACTGCGGTGGTTCGGGTTTCGCCGGTCTCGCGGTTGAATAGGTCGTTCGTCATGTCGGCCAGCCAAGGGTTCCGTTGGCCAACATCGACCCAGACGCCGTACTTCGTGATCAGTTGCTCGGCGTCGGGCAGGGCGAAGAGCTGCAACTGACCCGTGCCGGGCTGCTGATCACCCTCGATCGCGTTGATTGCCCAGTCCAGCGCCGGTCCGGTCAGTTCCTCGGTGCGGACGCTGACCATGCGACTCATGGTTTCCAGCGCCTGCCTACACGAAACACCATCATCAGGTTGTGATGCAGGGGCACTTTGAGCACGTGGTCGAAAAACTCGCCTTTTCCAGAGATGAAACCGGTAGCGACCTTGCACTTCGCGATCCCAACCTCTCGCCAACATTCTTCGCCGCCGTTCTCGTCCCAGTAGGCCCGTTCGCGTCTCGGAATCTCATCGTAGGTTTTATAAAGGGCATCGGAATCGGGGATATCACAGATCCGGCGCCATGCTGGGTTGCGCTTGCACCAGTCGGCGGCATGCTGAGAGGCCTGCTCAGGAGAATAAAACTCTTTGGTGTTTTGTTCGTTCATCGCCACGGCCCCTTGTAGATGAGGTAGGCCATGTAGAGCGGGGCGAAGATCATGGCGTCACCCTTTTGAACTCGACGACCCAGACCCATGGGTTGGCGTCCCAGTCGCCGCCGGTTGATTTCCACAAACCTGCAAACGCTTTGGCTGCTGTGGTTTCGAGCCCTGCTTTGCCGTCATCAGGCCCGACCATATAACCTGTGCAGATTGGCCAGCCGTCATCCGGGCGAAACGCCACTCCGACTATTCCTTCTGCTTGGGCTTGGCCCTCGCTGATGCCCTGCAACCGCTCGACGCGGACGTCGGTGATCTCCAGCAGGATGCGGCTGGCCCAGCGCGGCATGTGGATGCTTGGGCGGCCTTTCCCTGTCGTGAGCATTGCGCATCCGGTTTGCCTGACGGCCCCATCTGCTGGGTATTGGATCGGTTCGCCTTGGCTCAGGTCTCGCGGCGCTACCGCATCAACCTGTGCGTCCGCCGCCCAGGTCTCGCGCACCCACAGCCGATCGCCTTGCCGCCCGTACGGGCAACCCCCGTACATTGCCAACTCAGCCGCGCATTCCTCCTCAGTCGCACCGAATGCACCGAAGCCCCAGCGCGGATGATCTTGAACCACGGCCATCCACTGATGTTCGAGGGAATCTGATTTTATATAGGTCGGGATCTGATTCCCTTTGAACGGGCGGCGCGTGACCGTCTTTTGGCCAGACAGAATCGCGCGCACCATCGCACCGTTGAAAAGAATGGGGCGCTCTTTGTGGAATGGCTCTGGAGCCGGTCGCGGCTTGGCCATTTTCGCCAGGCATCGTTTGCAGCTGACAAATTCGCGTTGGTGGGTTCCGTCCCATGCGACTTCGGAATCTTCATTCAGGCCGCAAGCCGACAGCGACCAGCGCTCGTTGTCCTGCGTGCAGCCGGAGTCGACTATGAGGTGGTTTTTCCTGGGCATGCCGGTTCCTTGCCGCTATAGCGGCTGACTTTGAAGGGGGAGGGAGTTACGGGTATTTGGTGCTGATGCGCTTGGTGATCGCTTCGAGCTTTTCGGCCATGGCCCACATGTCGTTGCTGTCCCGGCGGGAGACGACCGCGGAGCGTTGGACGTTGCGGCCGATGAGGATCTTCGCTGCCAGCAGGATCAGCCAGGCTTCAGCCTTGCGGCGAATGAAGCGCTTCACGGCTTCACCGTTTCGTCGCTATCGAATCCGAACCGACGGCAGAGTGCATGCGCGTCCCCAGACCCGACACAGAAGGCGTCCATCTTCGCTACCCCGCGCAGAGTGCCGCGCCGGCTGGTTCCGGTTACAAACTCGTACGGCCTTGCCGATCAGCGCGTGCTCGGTGAATTCGCCCCCATGACATCTGCCTGCGGGCACCTTTTCACCTACGCCACCGAAAGCTATTCGCTAGAAAGCCAGCGTCTCGAGGCCATTGCTTACACGTCAGATGGTGTCGCACAGGGTGTTCTGGCTATTGAGTTGGCGGCCGATGCGGTGGTGGCTTGATCTAAAGTCGTAGTTTTTTACCAACAGCCAGCGATTATCGGTGATCAGGAAGGTCACCGGTGCTAACCCTTTCGTGTAGATCTTCAAGGTATTCAACTATGCGATACGCCGGAATAAAATTCATAATTCCGGTTGCTTCAACTGCTAGTGTCAGCATACCGGCAAACATCCAGTCACCGTCTATCACCGCTACAACCGGTGAACCGCTGAAGCCTCTCAGCGACGCCGTCATCTCGTTGACAATTTGAAGGGTAACCATATTATCCATGGCTGCGGCCGTTAACTTGGCAACTAATAGGGATATATCGGCGGTAATACGTTTTTCTGCGTAATCATACTCTCTGTGATCTTCACTATAGCCAAATACGTAAAAAATACCGACTTTTTCATGATGTATCGGATCGATTGAAAACTCAGTCCCCATCCAATACACACCATTTTCGCTCAAAAACTCACGCTGGAATGAAGCGATTCGCCGGATTAATAGATCGAAATGCGGATCGTATTCAGGTTTGAACACTGCTTCTAGATCAAATACAATCGAGTAGCCCGCATCTCTAACCATAATTGTGAAGGAGTCTGCTTTTACGCTTTGGTTGTCCAAAACATGTTGCGCTGATATACAAAAAAGCTGTTCGCGATGTTCAACGATGAAAGCTGTTCCCACCCCATGATATGGATATTCCTCAATTTCAGATCTGAGGATAACCGGATAAACTTGACCTTTTATCCTCCTCCAAAGCTCACTTAAGTCCATCATCCCTTCGCTAGCATTCATTTCAACCATAGTCCGTTAAGCACCGAGCTCTAAGGTATCCAAGTCTTGAGAGAGCCGCCACCCATTCGTTGCTGATACCACGCCGAATTGGGCCGTGCGGGACGACCCTTTTCAAATCAGTTTGGTTTAGACCCACCGAGCGATAGTTTAGCCGCTGCCCCGATGTTATTTTGTAGAACCGCCTTAAACTCCTGGGCAATCGCTTCGCGCTGTGCTTCCTGAGCAACTCAGCGCAACATCAACTCCGGTTTGGGTGGTCGGATCATGAGTTTGCCGATAGGCCGAGAGTGTCTTCGCCGCCGCGCGCGAGGCCGGCATGTAGATCAACCCGGCGACCAGCAAGCATTCCCGCGATCTGCGCATTCAGGTCGATATCAACATCACGCGTTTTCCGGGCTTTGCCCACGCCTTTGTTTGCGAGGTACTCGGTGATCAGCGCCTTGTCTTGCGCTTCAACCGCGATGATGTCGCGTCCGTCACTTGCTGGCGGGGTATCGTCTTCGCCTTTCGGGACAAGTGCGCTCAGCTTCCCGTAAACCTCGCCGACCCACGCCAGGGCGAAGTGGTCGCCTGCTGTTTCGGCTGAGTACGAGCTGCGGTGCACACCAGTACGTACTGCTGCGACATATTTCTTGCGGGCAAATTTCAGCTTTGTCAGTAGCGCCTCGAACGCATACAGCGCGATGTGCTGGGCAGGTGTCACCCCCACGAATGACACGCGGGCGATGATTCGATCCTTTTCCTTGCAGTAATTCCGACCGTACAGCGAGATGCACCCGAACACATGAGCCACAGCCGCGCTTAGGCTCCGCTCCCACGCGGGGAGGCGTTCGACTCGGGTGAACTGCGACTCGACTTCACCGACGTCGCTTAACTTCACATCCATTTCGGTCAAACGGTACTCGCGCATCAGCGCCTGTGCCTGCCGAAGTGCAGTCGCGGCCTCGTACTCGTTTTCGCTCTGGGCCAGTGCCAGGCAGTGCTTGATTTTGCGGATCGCGCGCTCGAGTTTCTTTTCGTCGATCTGTTGTGCGGACATAGGGGATCCTCGCCGGCTGGCGTGATTCGTAGAAGTGGGGTATTTGTGTTCGGCCCGGCATGGAGCCGGATAACTCTTGGGGGGGGCGCTGTGAAAAAATATCTGTATGGGAAAAAGCTGCACCTTCAAGGCTGGATTGATGGAAAGCAGGGTTTGCGGCTGAGCGATATCGCTCATTACTCAAACATGGAAAATCTTGAAATGCGAGATAATGAGCTCGCCAAAGAATTTTTCTATGATAAAGAGCAAGTAACATTCACGGTCAATGGTAGGAAATTAAATCCTCAAGATATGACCGCAAATCCAGTTATGACTGTGTACCCAAATCGTTGCTTTTGCGTATGCCTAAGTGGCAAGGGAAATGACGCAGATCTGTTTAATCGTTTCAAGGCCGACACCTGCATTGAGGTCGATGTTTTGAGGCTTGTTGAACTATTAAAGGCTTTTACTTCACATCTCGAGGGGGTCACCATTCTTCATCAAGGGGTGAATTATTATCCTCCGTTGATCGTTGGTGCAGCCCCTGATTTTCTGGAAGCGATTTTTTTTAAAAGAGATATCTATTCAGTCGAGAACGAATACCGGATAGCACTCACAATTCCAGCGCATCGAAAATTTTTTAAGGATGAAAATGGGAAAGCACTCCCGATATTTTGCGATGATCCGAACGACCTTCACCATATGTTCATGAACTCGCGAGATCCTATGATCAACAAGAGTTATATAGTTTCTGTGGTTTATAAGTAAGCGCGATATTTCGAAGAAATTCAGGCGCGCCGGACTTTGAAGTGAAGCATTGCTTTAATGCTGTGGCAGTAATCCTGAAGCCGCTCGTAGGCTTTGTATTTGGCCTGACTTCGAGTGGCTGCCCACTCCCTGACCAGATCTTCGCGGGCCTCGCGGTTCCAGTCGAGATCTTCCCAGTCATGCTTGAACGGAAGCACCAACCATTCTTTGAGCGGAAGCGTCTCGACCATCTCGCCGTACTGCATTTCGTGGGTGGGGTGGTAATTGGTGATGCGCTTCTTCGGGTCTTCGTCCAACACCACGCCAATGTAGTGGCCACGATCGGCCAGGATTACGCCTGGCTTCCCGTAGGCGATGACGCGGCGGCCGATTTCGGCGGGCACCTAATAGTGCTGCCGGACGTATGCGCAGTTGTGGCTCATGGATTTCTCCAGTCAGGCGCCGCCCTCCGTGACCGGTGGTGGCAATTTGCATGTAGATAAGGTTTGATAGCGCCTCGAATTTAGCAATGGAGGCTTTATGTCTTTTTTTAGAGCGGCTCAATGTTTTTCAACGGCAATTGACATCTTGCAGCTTCCTCACCCCAATGGGGAGGTGTATGACATCTATCGGGCATTGGTTGAGTGCAATGAAGCGTTGGGTAGCATTGACGTCACTCAGCTTGACGCCGAAGCGGCAGGCTGGATCGACCAGTTAAAGCGTCTGATGGACTATAGCCACTTGTCAGTTCCGACCGAAAAAGGGGGGCTAGAGGTCAAGGCAGAGCAGTTCGGTATAACTGACAAAATCGAATTATCTCAACTGGTCAAGGATCTTTACGATTGGTGCCGCGAGGAAAATCGGAAGGGCTTATAACTTAATCGCCAGCGTCGCGCGCCCGTTCGGCCATGCTCTTCTCGTAAAATGCTCGCAACACCTTTTCTGGAATCTCATAAGGTGTCGTGACACAGCGAAGCATCTTGGCTTGGGTATCGAAGTTGGCGGCGATCAGGTTCATCAGCAGCAACTGGTGAACCTCCTGCTGGCTATTGATGCCGTGGGCGGCCATGACCTTCTTTACGTCAGACTTGAACACCCCGGCGCACTCAACCGTAAACTTCTCGATGCCCAATGCAGCGTCCTTTGCTGCTGCTTTCTCGCGCTTCCTGCGCTGCTTCTTGGCTTCCTCCGTCAGTTCCTGTACTTCGGCCATGGCCTACCTCTTCAATTCCGCTGGCCGGCAAGTCCAGCCAGGTCTGTCGTTTGCGTTGTTGGGGTCTGGAACGTCTCACGCAGCTACCTTCACCTGATGCCAGGCGCCGGCGGCGTAGAACAGCTTCGCGGCTTCGGCTTCGTCCATCGAAATTTCGTCGGGGATGGCGATCCAGCCTGATGCGACCAGTTGCGTCGGGTTCGCGCTGTTGCGAAGCTCTAGGTAGTAATGCTCGATCGCGTCAGTGAGGCGCTCGACCTTGTAAACGCCCTCGGGCGAGATCTCCACCGACTTGATGTATTCGGCGCCGCGCTCGTCGCGACACATGGCGCCGATGTAGATCGTCCAGCGGTAGGAGAAATCGAATATCGCGTTGGCGATCGCCAGACTGCGGATCTGCTTGCAGCTCTTCCAGTTCGCCATGATCTGGCTGCCGCTGGGGTCGATGTTCACCACCGCGACGTGATTGGTGCGCAGCAGCGCCCGGCAACTGCGTTCAGCCCGGGCGAAACCGTTGTTGGGTTTGCGTTTCGATTTCATATCGAGTCCGCCATTTTGCGCAGAGCCTTGCGGTCGACGGCCGATATCGGCTTCGGCCGACGCTTGAGTACCGTTTCAGGGTCTATTTTGTTCGAGCGGGGCGGTGGTAACGGATTGCGTGGCGGGCTTTTCAGTTGGTCGATCCGTCCGCCGGCAGCCAGGTACTGCGCGATTCGTTCAGAGATCGACTCGGCGTCAGGTCGGTGCTGCTCGACGAGGTTGAGGTGGTTGCTGATCATGCTGCCACCCTTACCAGCCTCACGCCGGCCATGCTGAATTTGTTGCCTTGATCGGCGACCAGCGCGTCGAGGTGTTCCCAGCTCACGGTCAGCACAGTGATAGGTGCTTGTCCGTAGGCAACTGCTTTGATCAGCTCTTCCAGATCAAATACTTCGGCCTGCAGGTTCACCGGTGCCGAGATTGTGGTTGCTGGCTTCGAGGCAGACTGAGCAGGCGCAGCGGCTTTTACCGCTACCGAGGACGTGACTGGTGCAGGCTCAACAGGGGTCTTGGCTTTCGCCTCGGCTTCGATCCGTTGCAGCTCCTGTTGTCGGATCTGCTCGCGCTGCGCTTCGGCTTTCTGCTCCTCCGCCTTCTGGTGTTCCGAGATCCGCACCTTGATCAGCGCGACCAGGTCGTCATTCGCCTTCATCACCAACTGCTGAACGTCGTTGAAAAGGAACATGTAGTCGGCGGCGAGCTCGTCCAGGCTGGCCAAGTTGCTCCGGATGTTGTCGCCGATCTGGCTGGCGGCAATCTTTGCCCGGGCCAGCTCGGACTCGGCAGAGTCGCGCAGGCTGCTGATCGTCTTCTTGCCTTTGATGGCTCCGGCGAAATCCGCAGGCACTGGCGGCATGCGCGCTTTGCCGCCCAGCGAAGCGTTAATCTGGTCGATGTGCGTCTGAATCGCCTTGGCTGCTGTCATGACAATGTCTTCGCGGATGCTCACCTTACGAGCCTTCACCAGCTTGTCGAGCATCAGGCGCTTGGCACGCGCCTCGGCGCTGATCTCGTCGATGGTGCGGAACAGCGCGTCGATGCTTTCGGTTTGGCTCAGCGCATGCTGCTTTGCGGCTTCCAGACGCTCCTCGACATCGCCGCACCATTTCACCGCTTTCTCTGCGTCGGCGAAGTGCTGGTCGGTTTCCAGCTCAGTGTTGATCGCGGCGAAGACTGCCAGCGAATGAGATTTGAACTGTTCCAGGTTGCTGGCGGTGACCATGCCGGTCACTTCGATGCGTAGCGCTGGTAAGGATTCCGGTGTTTTGCCGACGGCCTCCGGCACCACCTCGGCGGGAGCGAAGTCCTGTAGGTCGGCTTGGAACTGTTTCCAGCCTGCGACGAGTGTGGCGGCGCGGCCCGGTACCGGCGTGTACTCCATCGAAACGAAGTTTTCTTCAGTGCCATCGGAGCAGACGAAGATCACCTTCTCGGCGCTGCTCACCAGCAGTTGCTGCTCGAGCTGCCAGTAATAGTGCGGATCCAGTGTGCCGGCGCGAACGTCGGCGGCGAGCTGCTCGTTCCACATTTTGTGTTCGAACAGCACGTCGCCGAGGATTGTGCAGCCGTCGAGGGATGCGAGCAGATCACCCTCGGTGCCGACGACGGGAAACAGGTCCTCGCCAATTCGTCCTTCGAGAATCGGTCGAGCAAGCGCCTCGGTTTCATGCCCTTTGTCGAAGAGGTTTTTCTGCACCCACCACGACACGTCGCGATCGAGACCAGTCTTTTTCGCATGCAGCAGTTCGGTCCGCTTCATCTGTTTCGATGCGCCCATCATTGCTGGCGCTTCTGACGCAGTGAAGTAGTTGGCGCGGAGCGCATGCCAGGCTTCGGAACCCTGAGCGACATTATGGATTTTCATTCTTGGTCTCCTTCAATTGGCGCGAGCGCTTTGATTTTGGCGATCTGCTCTTCGCTCAGGGTGAATTTGCTACTGACGGTGGCGATCAGGTGATCAGGGGCGGAGCGTCCGGCGTCGACTGCGATTTGCCATTTGGGCAGGTTCTCCGCGAGCTTCTCGTCGGGATAGGGAGGAAGTTCAGCTGGTGCCGCGCCACGTGCCGGTGACACGTCACGAATGGTTGGCGCGGATTCTTCGAGTTCATCTGGGCTGTACACGCCGAGGATCACGTCCGGGCAATAGAGGCGCGACCAGCGCTTGGTGGCGAGGTACGCCAGTTGCTGGCGAGGGTCGTCAGCCCAGAGCGTACTGTTTCGAGTGCGAGCCTGGGCAAGCAGCAACTCAAGGACTCGCGGCTCGTCTTCGCCCCGAAAGGTTGCCCAGACCTTCACGCCCAGCCCTTGCTCGTCTTCAAGCTTCCAGCCCGGGACGCGGTACTCGCCTTTGTCACCGTTCTTGATGGTGAACTTGCCGATCACCTTTTCCCAAGCGCCGTACCATTCGTAATGCAGGCGATCCAGCACCGGCGCGCAGGTAGTGATCACCGCGTTCACCAGCTGCGCTTCGTAGCCCAGCACGCCATTCACCAAATGCGTTTTCTGCGCCACGGCGAACGGGTTCATTTTCCACTGCATTGCCTGCATGACGACCGCCAGACAATCCGCTGCGTTGCCGTTGAAGTGCTTCGGCAAAGTGGCACGGCCGGTCGCCATGACCTCGGCCAAGCGCATCATCTTGTCCAGGCTGTCGCCGTCCAACACCAAAGCGCTGGTACTGGTTGCGGCGTGCGGAAGAACGTGAAGGTTTCGGTCGTGCGCCACCGGCGCCACGCTTTGAGCGGACATGACTGTTCCTTGCCGCGCGGTGCGCAGCGATTGAATTCTTTGTTTATTGAGTGATGCGATCCGCGAGGGCGCTGAGAAGCATCAGGAAGGTGAAAACGCCGATGGCGGAGAAAGAGCCACGTCGGATCAGAATGCGGCGGGCAAGCTGCCGGGAAGTCATGGCCATGGCCTCAGCTGCTGCAGTACTAGTTCATGCAGCGCTTTGCCGTCACGGCTAATGCGCTGCCCTCGGAGCTGCCACTTTTTCGTGCTGGGCCAGCAATCGATCATGCGACCGTCCGGAAGCGTCAACTTAACGTGGTAGCCGTTGTTGTGCTTCTTGTGGGCGAGGCCAGTACGAGACAGCCAGACGTCAAAGCGCTGCATGGCCTTAGCCTTCATTCGCTTTTTATGTCCGTCGGGGTTTGGCTCGCCGCCTTCGCCGCCGCAATTCAGGCAAGCCCGTGGATATCCGACCTCCTCGCCAATGAGCTGGCAGCAGCTCATGCAGTGACTTCCATCGGCCACGCTGTCTTCGTAAAAGCTCACGACCGAACCCTTGCCGCGATACGACCACCTTTCATGGTCACCGACAGGCGCTGCGGCAGATTGGCGACCAGATCCTCGCGCTTGCGGCCGATCACCTCGTTGAAGGGAAGGCCGAAGCCGAGCAGGGCGATCTTGTGTTCGATGTCATCGAGCTGCTCGTCGATGAGCGATTTAACCGGTGCCGTACTCATGCGTCCTCCTTGCGCCGCTGACAGGTGTCACGCAGGCGTTTGCAGTAGTGGTTGAATTCGTCGGTGGTGATGACGCCGTCGGTGAAGAGGCGGGTGATCAGTCCCTGAACCAGCAGGCTGATGTCCTCTTCGCCGGCGGGCGCCGACACACTTTCTAGGGCTTGGTCGATCAGGATGTGAGGGCTCAAAACCCGCACTCACTCTCGACGCGATCACTTTCGCGCTTGGCATCGCGGTACTCGTTGGCATGTTCCGCGATCAGGTCAATGGCCAGCGAACGGATGATCTGCGGATCGCCGCCGACGGCTTCGATGGCCCAGGTGTGCAAAATCCCGCCGTCTTTCCGCCTGATCAGTTCGATCAGGATCTTCTCGATGTATCGATCGGGATCTGGGTTAGCGGCCATGTGATCCGCCAGCGCCTCCGGCAGGTGGTCTGCGTTGACCAGTACCTTGCTTCGTCCAACTGGGTTTGGCGCTTCGACGTCGTGCCGAGAAAGCAGATCGTCGACCGACTCGGACAACCATTCCTGACCTGCCTCCGTGTCCAGAAAGTCGTCTTCCGGGATGAGCTTGCGTAGAGCTGACATGGTCGTCTCCAGAGTTTCGGAATTAGCTAAACAGCGTGGGTAGTAATGAGGGCTTTGGCGGCGACTTCCTCGTCGAATGAGCAAAGGTGCGGAGCTTTCTGGTAAAGGCGAATCAGCAGCTCATCACTGTCTGTCGACCACGTTTCACTTGCGATAAAACGTTCGTCTCCTGATGCATATGCCTCAAGCGCGGCTTCAAAAATGGCAGTCAGAGAACGTCTCTGACCGCGGCTCATGATGTCCACGAGGTGCTTCAGTTTTGGCTCCATTCGAAGGCCTACGGAAACAGTGGTGGTCTTTGGTTGGGCGTATCGCCTTGTACCCATATATGAGGATCCTTGTGATGACCAACAAAAATTGGAGTGCACTTAACCGCACCGCTGGTTCTCGCTAGGCAGGGAGAGATAGGAAATTGTGGCTAAAATCTTTAACGATGGGCTTTCAAGGCAATATAGATATGCGTTCGAAAATTCTATTCTGAGTCAACAAATACGCGCGTAAAGTTTGTTTGTTGGCTTGAGTAGGTGTCTTCTTGCAAGTTTTTTTAAGCGGTCTAGACTGCAACTCTGACTGTTCAATACCTCTAAACATCGACGTGGTAAATTTGATAAGCGGGAGTGAAATGGAATGCCTTCCTATCGGGTTTTCGACAGCATATTTGAAGCAGGCGATGAGTGGGATCAAATTTCATCAAAACCGAAAACATGCGCGTCAATGCTGTTTTTTAAATATCAGAATGGGTCTATCGGGGGCGGCCCTTTTTTTGTCTGGTCCAGCGAAGAGGGAGAGGGCATTCATATCGCGAGAACTATAAAAATAGGTGCTAATATTTCACCTGCCCTTAAAGGGAGAGCTGTACAGTTTCGTAATGCGCTGGCGAATTCACGCGCGTTTGCCCTAAGGGGAGAGCCCGGATTCAGACGTCGAGGGCATTCTGAAGAGTTCATGCTAGAGGACTTTCCGGTTTGCCTAGGTATTGTTGGCGGTCATCAAAATGTGCAGCAGGCTTATATGTCAATCACATGGAGCCCTTGTATTGATCAACTAGACGCTAGCGCGAGTAATAATATAGGCCCAGTAAGAGGTTGTTTTAATAAGTTAAACATTCTGGCGCAATCCCATCCAGATATCTCTTTTGAGATAAGTTTTAAACAAGGCTTTGGAGTTTATACGGGGAGGGGAGAGGCTGCAGAACAATACCTGAATGGCGCGTCAGCAGGTAATCTCTCTTTTTACTATTCACCTGAAACCGGTTGAGATTTATAAGTCTGCGTTCCGCTTTGATCTTGATAAGGATGATTTCCAATGCCGCCTCATCGAAGCGGCATCAGTAAATCTGTGGCGCCGTGACCCGCTACTGGCGTCGGTCACTGGCTCAATCAAATTGTTCCTCCAGCCGCGGGCCTTTCGGCTTGTTCTCCCGCTGGATAACTGTTCTTGGCGTTTTACGCTGCACGCCCGGGTCAGTTGCCAACCCTCTGAACCGTTGAGGCCGGTTCATCGCTGCCTTTGAATCTGGGCCGGTGGTGATCCGGCAAGGTGATGCGGTATCGCTAAAGAGCGGCGCGGCTTCGCTGCTGGGCCGGTGTTGTCTGGCTTGCGAATAAAAGTAGCAGTGCTGCTATTTAAAGTAAATAGCGCTGCTAATAATATTTTCTGCGGGCGTAAAAAAACCCGCTCTCGGCGGGCTTCTGAAATTCGGACGGTTAGGGTGTGTGGCCGAACTGGCTCCTGAAATCATTCTCGAGCTTGCGGCACGCGCCACTTATTATGCTTTTCGCTCCCGCAGTGCCGGTGTAGCTACTTTCTTCTCGATGGCACAAGTCAATGGCATCGCGCGCGCTTGCTTTTGCTTTTCCTTCCGGAGTGTTACCGACGACAGCGCCATAGACGAGAAACAAAACGACTGCTGCTATCAGTCCAATTAGCACTTTTTTGATCATTGGATCCCTCCTGTAGTTGATCCGGAATTTTACCATTCGTGGCTCGGCGCCACCATTGGCCGGCTCGACAGGTAAAGATTGCTGGTCATCTGCTATAGCTTTACTCGAGATGCGCATCGGAGGGATCGGCCCGTGAATACGAGTGAGTTTGGAATGAAGGCTTGGGGAGTCGCGACTGTTGTGCTGGCAATAGCAGCACTCGGAATCGTTCTTCTGGGAAGTACCTATCTAGGTTTGAATGGGAAATTTGTGGAGGGGACGCCGCGCTGGATTGCTGGGCTGTACTTAGCGATCAAGCAGAACGGTAACGTCGTGGCGGGAATATTGGGTTTTAGCGGTCTCGCTTGGTCAAATTTTTACAGAGCTTCGGCGAGGCTAGGTGATGAGTGATGCAGAAACACAAAGCCCGGCACTAGGCCGGGCATTTCGAAGGACGCGCGCGTGTAAGTGCGTCAAGGCGAGCCGCGCAGGTTACGAGTTCTTCTCGAGCATCAAATCATGTTGCCTGAGATGATCAGGAATCGGCAAATCGCAAATTTTCGCGCATGAGATCCCAGAACGCTGAGCTTCCGCGAGCATGTCAACGTCGTTTGTGATTAGCAGTCTAGCGCCATTGGCTTTAGCTATTGCAATGATCTGCCAATCGACCTTAACGGACTGTCTGGGGCGCTTCTCTCCCTTGCTAGCTTTCCTGGCAGAGCGACCGGCTCTCACCACCTCAACCGTCTCCATAACAGCCTTCAGGTCATAGGGGAGGAGTCTGAAGGCTGCTGTTTTGAAAATGCTCTGTGTCGCACTCAACTCGCGCTCGCCGGCTTGATCGAGAAACTCAGCCCAGACCTGCGCAGGGATACCTACGCTCTCTCTCTTCGCACGAAGCGCGTGAAAGAGACCCTGCATGCGCAGGCTGTCATCCGAATTGAGTCGCTTCCCAAAAAACAGGACCAACGCATTGGTGTCCAGAATTACCAATTAATGACCTTTCCTTAGTCCCGACAGGTAGTCTTCCACGTCAGGAACATCAGCCCAACCAAGGCCTATGGCTTCCATGGATGCGTAAGCCTCATCCCAATCGCCAGATAGCGGCGACCATGACTTAACGTTCAGCTGAAGAAGTTCCCAGCGACCACTAGATGTCCTTTTCCACTTGCCTTTGCCGGTTAGCTCAATCGGATCGCCGAGGTAGTGGGATGAAATCTCTTTGGCTAGCTGCGCCCCCATGATGGTGCAATTGTATTCTCGCCCATCGCTGTCTTTTACCAAGACAGGGATCGTGTCGTCTCGCCCGCCAATTTTTATAACCTGGCCTGTAATTGTGCTTTCTTGCTCTAGGGTGATCTCTTTCGCCGGGGCTATTTTTTTGCCTCCGGGGAATGGATAGATTACCGCTCCGGACGGATCCTTTAGCTCACCCCTTGTTCCATCTTGAATCAGGAGTTCGTTAATTCGTACAAGGGCGGTCAAAGCATCCTTCGGAGCCTGATTACTCTGCGATGTCGCGAGAGAGAGACGTTTTGAAACGCGTGGAGCTGCCTCGTCTTCCGTCCAAGCTTTGAGAGCAGCACTGCCCGTCGAAAGTTTGTCGAAATGAACCTGGTCTTTCTCACCCATCAACTTTGCCAGCTCGGCCAAATAGACAGCCATCCGCTCAAGCGTGAGCTTGTTCGGGTGTGAACCGACTATTCGAAGAGTGTAAACGTTGGGCTTTTTCATAGGCTGATTATAGGCATGCGTCCCTGCCAATTTCGATGTCTTTCCTTGTTCGGGGGCATTCTGCTCGCGTTACGCCAGAACTCACCCTCACAACCCTGGAGCCTTCACGCAGGCCGGATTAGCCCCTATTCCAACTAACTCAGGCCCAAAGCGTCTGCTTCTGCGCGTTCATCCTCAGCACGAATGGAAACTACGTCCATGCCAATTTCCTCCGCCAGCCTCAGCTGGTACTCCCAAGGAGTAATGCCGAGCGACTTGGCCTTGCTCGTAAGTATGTTGGTGATTCGAAGGTTTTTGTAATCCTCGTGGCTCAAGCCACATAGCTCCGCTTCTGAGGCGTTCTCCGCCTCTCGCACCACCGCTGGATTCGCTTTTGCGATCAAGCCGACCGCGTTTTGATGAATCTTATTTCGAAGCTCCATTTCACCAAGCCCTGTGCACATTTAAGAGTTTTCATCGCGAATACATGGCCCACCAAAACACGTGCCCCAAGATCGAGATATGTTGCTCCTGGATCTGTTGGAACGTGTAGTCCTCGTCGGGATGCTCGTCACGGTTGAAGCTGCGAAGGCGGATCCCAGTCGGGATGCGATAGACCTGCTTCACCCGGAGCTGGCCATTGTGGTTGATGGCGTACATCTCGCCGTCAACGAGATCGCTTAGTGAATTTTTCCCCACGTTCACGCCAACCGTCGCGCCATCGCGCAGCACGGGCACCATGCTGTTGCCGCCAACCTTCACGCACCGCGCGTTGCTGAACTGGACACCGTTGTGGCGCAGATCCTTCTTATTGAAGCGCAAGCGAGAGTTGGCGCTTTCCTCAATCGCGAATCTGCCCGAGCCGGCTGCCAGCTCAACCTCATGAAGGAAGGGAACGTATACCTCGTCGTCATCGAGCGGGGTGTCGTCGTCCCACGTTTCGATATTGCCCAGCTGAACGCTCGGCTGGATGCGCTCTGGAGGCTGAACGCTTGCAACAGTAGACATCAGGCGGGAACTGACCTCGCTTGCATCAAAATTGAGCGCCTTCGCGAGCTTTAACAGGGCCTCTACGTTAATCGGCACTTTGCCGGTTGCGTACTGGCTGAATGCGCTCTGCCCAGACCATCCGCATGCTTCGGCCACATCGGCCTGCGTAAGGCTGCGCCCAGCCGCTTTTGCAGCTGCTTTCCGCTGCTCGTAGATAGCCTTAAGCCTAACGCTTTCGGCGACTTCTTCTGGAGTGAGGGGGCGACGTATTTTCATGCGGACAAGAGTATTAGCAGAACTGATATTCCGGCAAATAGCACTGCTAGTATTTTGTTGCTGATAAAAAGCAGCGCTGCTACTATTCATGGCAGATAACGAGCCGTGGAAATTCCATGAAAAAGATTCCTTTGAGCAAATACCTAGAAGAGCACGGCACTCAAGCCGCGCTTGCAGCTGCTCTCGGCGTGAACCAAAGCGCGATTTCGCAAATGGTTCGAGCCGGCAGAAGCATCGAAATCACCCTTCACAACGATGGGCGTATTGAGGCGAACGAGATTCGTCCGATACCAGCGCGCCCGAAGCGAGCCGCGGCCTGAAGCAAGCGCCGCCAACTCACTGATCAAATTCTCGCCCACGCACTGGCAGGGCACCACGGAAACAAATTTGAGGTTTTACGAATGGAAGATTTTCTCCGGGCCTGCCAGAGCGCTGTGCTGGACAACGAAGCAAAAACTCTGGCGGGGAAGATGGGCGTTCCACACGTCAGCCTGCTTCAGCGCGCCAATCCTGACAACGACGCTCACCACCTGACCGTGGAGCATCTGTTCGGGATATTGCTGCATACCGGTGACATGCGCCCGCTGCAGGCCTTGGCGAATGAGTTCGGCTTCGACCTGATATCCAAGGCGCCGCCAGAGCCACAGGCGCTGACCAAGTCGCTGATCAACGTCGGCAAGGAAGTCGCCGATCTCACCATCGCGGTTCACCAAGCACTGGACGACAACCACGTCAGTGCTTTCGAAAAATCCCTCATTCGCCAAGAGATCAACCACGTTCGGCAGAGCCTCGACGTGATGGATGCCTCGGTTAAAGCCGCCTGAATCCAAGGCACAAAAAAGCCGACGGAGAAGGTCGGCTGATTCGCAAAACTAGAGAGGGCCGATTATGCAGAGCCAAACCAATTCCAGCAACATCCCCGACAACGTCGCGACACGTTTTTCGAGTTCTGAAAACGTGTCGCGTACCACCATGTCGTCCCGCGAGATTGCCGAGCTGGTCGATAAGCGACATGACAATGTGATGCGAACCATTGAAACGCTGCACGATCGGGGTGCTATCGGACTTCCTCATTTTGAGGAAGTACCAAACACCGGCCCCGGACCGCTTCTACTCAAGCAATACAGCATCGGCAAGCGCGACAGCTTCGTCGTGGTCGCCCAGCTAAGTCCTGAATTCACTGCGGCGCTCGTTGACCGCTGGCAGGTGCTGGAAGGGCAGATCGCCCAGCCCCGCGAACTCTCCCGCATGGATCTCATCCAGATTGCCTTCGAGGCGGAACAGCAGCGTCTGCAGTTGACCATCCAGGTCGAAGCCCAGGCATCGAAAATCCACTCCATGGAGAACTTGTTCAAGGAGGGAATGACGCATACCCAATTCTGCAAAGGCCTCAATGGGATCAACGTCATGCAGGTGGGTAAGTACCTGCAAGGCCGCAACTGGCTCTACAACGAAAGCCAATCCGGTCTGCGCTTCCGTGTGGCGTCCTACGCCCGCGACAAGTACATGACCGAGCATCAGAACGAAGTCACTCCCCATGGCAAAGAACCGTTCATTGCCTTCACGCCGATCTTGCTCAAGAAGGGCGCGGTGCGTCTGTACGACCTGTACCTGGCCGGCGCACTGCCTATGAAGAAAAACTGGGACGGCTTGTTCACTCACGACAAAGCACTGCGTGGTGCAGCATGAGCATGGGCCTGATGGTTGCCGCAATGAAACTTCGCGTCGGCAATCCCCTGCGCAAGCTGGTACTCATCAAACTCGCAGACAATGCCAGCGATATCGGTGAGTGCTGGCCGTCCTACCAGCACATCGCCGATCAGTGCGAAATCAGCAAGCGGTCTGTCATGAACCATATCACCGCGCTGTGTGAGTCGGGACTGCTGCGCAAGGAAATCAGGAAGGGTGGACCGAAGGGCAATTCGTCGAATGTTTACTTCCTGACCCTTGATGGTGGTGCACCTCCTGCACCAGGGGTAGTGCAGCAGATTCACCAGGGTGGTGTAGCAGGTTCACCCCCTAGTGAATCTCCTGCACTAGGGGGTAGTGCAGGAGCTGCACCCAGAACCAGTCACTCTTCTGAATCAGTCAATGAACCGGTCATTGAACCTGTTGCAACCCCGGCTCCCGCCGAGGTCGTGCCGTCTCGGCCCTGCGGTTTGGTGCTGGTGGTTGATCGCACCGATGCGCCACGGGTCGAGATTCCCGCCGACATGCCTGGCCCCAAAGACCAATCCTGCAAAACCTTCAAGGTCTGGGCGAACTACGCCATGGCCTACCGCAAGCGCTACCACGGTGCTTGGCCGGTGTGGAACGCTAAGGTCGGTGGCCAGCTTGGCCAACTGGTCGACCGCCTTGGCGCCGATGTCGCTCATCACGTCGCCGCGCACTACCTGAAAATCAGCGATGCCGCTGTCCTGCGCAAGTGCCACAGCCTCAACGAACTGCTGGCCAACGCCGAGAGCTACCACACCCAGTGGGTGACCGGTCAGCGCATCAACGGCACGACAGCACGCCAGATGGAACGGACCGATGCTAACGTCTCCGCCGCCGAGCAGGCCGCGCAAATGGTCTTGGCCAAGCGCCAAGCAGGGGAGCGCAATGAATACCTTTGAAATGAATGACCAACAGGTTGCCGGGCTAGCTGCAGCGATCTGCGCCACCGCCGAGGCCATGGGTCAGGAAATGAACCCAGGCACCGCGGCGATGATGGCGGAAGACCTCTGCGCTTATTCAGTGCCCACCGTGAAAGCCGCGCTGAAGGCCTGCCGTTTCGAGGTGAAGGGCAAGCTGGCCATGGCTGACATTCTCCAGCGCGTGCAGGCCGCTGACGGTCGTCCGGGCAAAGACGAAGCATGGGCGATCGCCATGACCACAAACGACGAGTTCGAAACGGTGGTGCTGACCGACGAGATCCAGCTCGCGCTGGCTGCCGCAAAACCGATTCTCGAGGCCGGCGACAAGGTCGGTGCGCGCATGGCGTTCAACAGCGCCTACGAGCGCTTGGTGGGGCAGGCTCGGGAGGACAACAAAAACGTCAATTGGCACGTGTCGGTCGGCTTCGACGCCAACCGCCGCACCCAGGCGATCACCAAGGCCGTGCAGATGCAGCGAATCCCTCAGGAGCGCGCTCAGCAGTACTTGGCCGACTTGAGTGTCGTGCCGGTTACAGAAGACGGCCGGGCGGTCGTTGCGCTGCTGACCGGTGAGTCTGCACGGCCTTCGCCAAAACTGCGCGAGAAGCTCGCCGCGGTAAAGGATTCGATGCTCGCCATGCGCCAAGCATCGGACGAAGAAAAAACAGAACTGCGAATTCTGGCAGCCAATGAGCTGGCGGATCGCCGGGCGCTGCTCATTCAGCAGGCCGAACAATTGGAAGCAAGGAGAGCGGCTCAATGACCATCGACAAACAAAAACTCCAGAAGCTGCTGTGGGCTGAAGTTGGTGCATACCGGACTGGTAGCCCAGAGTGGACACAAAACCTCGAGGCGTTACATGAGTTTCTCGGTGAAAGGACGGTAGAGGAGGTTGCACTGGAGCTGCTGGCTGAAAACGAACGGCTGACACAGCAACTCGGCGAGCAGATCAACGGATTGCCGAACAAGGTGGCCACCCATGGCTGACAAAATCTCCGTGAACTGTCAGGCCAAGCTCTCCGAAGCCATCACCAAGCTAAGCACTATGTACCGCGAAAAGAAGTTCGTCGTCGTATCGCTGCGCCCGGGAAAGGACCGCACGCTCGACCAGAACCGGCTGTGGTTCGCGATGTACAAGCGGATTGCCGAGATGACTCAGATCGGCGATGAGGCCGACGCCCGCCGGTACTGCAAGTTGCACGTCGGAGTGCAGATCCTGCTGAACGAGGACGCCGGGTTTCAGGCTGAGTGGTACCGCGTCATGCGCCACCTTGCGTACGAGACGAAGCTGGCCATGATGGGCGGCTGCAAACTCTTCGGCCCGGACGGCTTCCCAGTGACCAGCCTCTTCAGCCGCGCCCAGGGCATCGCCTACACCGATCGCATTGTGGCGCGCTTCGCTCCAGAGGGCGTGTACTTCGATGATCTGCTGAGCCAGGAGGCTGCATGACGATTGAACGGAAGCAGCCAAAACCGAAGAAATGCCGCGTTTCTACTTGTAGGGCCTCATTCGTCCCATCGCGTATGGGGCAGGCGGTTTGCAGCCCGGCATGCGCCTTGATCGATGCGCCGAAGAATCATGACAAAGCCCGCAAGGCCATCGCCCAGAGTGACCGCCGAGATATTCAGGTCCGCAAGGAAAAGCTGAAGAGCAGGGCGGAGCACCTGCGGGAAGCTCAGGCCGCCGTGAACGAGTACGTCCGCCTGCGTGACGCGCACTTGCCATGCATCAGCTGCGACTCGATGCCGAACGATAACGACCTGATAACAGGCAGCCGTTGGGACGCTGGCCATTACCGATCCGTCGGTGCCTGTCCAGAGCTGCGCTTCGAGCCGCTGAACATTCACCGCCAGTGCGTGAAGTGCAACCGCAACCTGTCCGGCAACGCGGTCGAGTACCGCATCCGGTTGGTGCAGCGCATCGGAGCCGAAACAGTTATTTGGCTGGAAGGGCCTCATGAGCCCCGCAAGTACACCGTCGAAGAAATCAAAAATATCAAGGCCGAATACAGGGCGAAAACAAGGGAACTGAAGAGGACGGCAGCATGAAAATCCATTCCGCGCGCCAAGCTTGGCACGACTGCAACTACAACCCGGCCCCGGGCCAGACTTCTGATGCTGCCGAATTGGGTGTAGTGGTACAGAGCACTGAGCGAGGCCCGACGGCGAACCCTGCGATGCACGCGGTGCTGGCCGGTCACATTCAGTCGGCTATCGCACGGCTTCACTTTCAATTGCGGGCTTTCGGCAATGCAATGTATGCGGCTGAGCCGACGGATGACGATAGGGAGGAGGCCGAAGGCGCGGTATTTAACTTGGCATGTTCCCGAGTAGCGCGCATGACCGCTAGCAAGCGGGAGCGGGCCGAGTATGTCGCCAAGGGTGTTTTTCGCCGCTATCGCTACATGCATCAGGGTGGGCAATCGGCCAATGCTGATCCGCTGATCAAGCCTGAGCAGTTCCGAGCCTGGATGAAAGGGGAGTACGGCGTCGAGCTTACATCTGCAGCCTGGGGACGTGATTGGGAGCCATTCGTGCAGCTTTGTTTCGAAGCCTGCTCCGACATCGACGCCCGAGCATTGAGTCCAATCGGCGGAGTGATTTACAAGATGAAAGAGGCCGCTTGACTTCCCGCACGGCTGAGGGCATCATTTCCCCATAGTTAGTATTTTGCCTTCGGCAAGTTACTTTAAAACCGGCCAGCAAGCCGGTTTTTTTATGTCCGCCAGAAAGCAAAAAGCCCCGATATCTTCGGGGCTTTTTTATGCGCGCGGAAAAAGAGAGGGCGACTCCAGAGGGTGCGCTAACACCCAAAAGAGACGCCGGATCGCAGATAGAGCCTGCAAGCCAGCCAAGGCCCTCACTGCTCGCGCGAGCGGGACGGAGCCTAGCAGAAAATCAAACGGACTTGCAGATGTTGAAAGAATGCAGATGTGGAAAATGCAACAGACTTCTCGCCCGCGTGGGTGAGTTTACCGAGCTCCAGATCAAATGTTCCCGATGCGGGACGTTGAATCATGAGAAGGCCATGAGCCTCGAGCGATCGCCTTTGAGCGACATGAAAGCGGAGCACTCCGCGACAAATCATTCGACTCTATAGGTACAAAAATGAAAGCAATCAAAAACGGTTTTGCTCCGGTCGCATTGGCTGCTGCTTTGCTCGCATCGGGTAGCGCCGCCTTCGGCGCAGAGCTGGTAGTAAACGGCAGCTTTGAATCCCCTGGCTGCAGCAACGACTGCATCCTCAATACTCCTGCCCAGGCCGACTTCGTCACTGGCTGGACGACCTTTCTGTCTGGCGTTGAATACATTAACGTCAATGCTGCGATCGGCAACTCCGCGGCCGCAGATGGTTCGATGAGCGTTGACCTCGCCAACTACACCTATCTGAATGGCGGCGGCATTCAACAGAACATCAACACTGTTGTTGGCGCCCGTTACCGTTTGACCTTCAGCGCCGGTAACTCCACGTATGTGAATCGCAGTGGCAACGGCATCATCAACGTCAAGGTTGCCGGACAAACGACCAGCTTCGACACCCCTGTCGCGACCAGTAATGCAACTGTCTGGGAAACCAAGACCTACGACTTCACTGCAACCACGCCTCAAACCACTCTGAGCTTCTGGAACGATCAAAATCCAAATGCTCACTTTGCCTTTATCGACAAGGTCAGTGTCGCTCCGCTCTAAGGGCTAGGCGACTCAATGCGAATTTTGGTTTAACTGATTTGACTGAGCGAAGGTCCTAATCTGCCTTTTTTCAGGAAGAAAGCCTCGAGCTTCAAAACTATCGCCTTTGAGCGACATGAAAGCGGAATCCTCCGCGACAATTCATTCGACTCAATAGGTGAACAACATGGCTGGACGTACACGTACTCCGTTTCAACGCAGCGGTACTTCGATTCTCCCTGCTTATCAAACAATGTCTGCAGGGCAGTTCCTTCTTTCGCCAAACGGCCGTTTCAAGCTGTTGCTTCAAGCCGACGGCAACCTGGCGTTGCAGGACAATGGTGTAGTGGTTTGGGTCGCCAACGAAGCTACGCCTTACTCCTCCACCGTACCGTTGCGCTACAAGGTGCCGGTGCAACTCTACGTTCAATATGGCGCGTTTCTCGATGATCCGACTCGGGGCCGTACCTGGCTGACAAACAACTCGACGTTCACCAGCGAGGATCAGTGGAACCGAACTCATATGTCGTTGCAGGACGACGGTAACATCGTGCTGATTGATTCTCAGGCGATTTGGAATGGCACTCCGTCCATTCCGCTTGATCCGACTTCCGGTGCAGTTCTGATCGGAGGCCCGGCCGAGCTACAGATGGGAATGCCTTACTTCTGTGGCGATGGTGCACTGATCTTTCAAGGTGACGGCAACGTTGTGAACTACGGGCCGAACTGGAGTGTTCGCTGGGCTAGCTACACCCAGAATAAGGGTGCAGTTAAGGCCGTTTTTCAGGCGGATGGTAATTTCGTGGTGTACGCGGCGAATGACGTACCGCTCTGGCAGGCAGGTACCGGCGGCCATCCTGGCGCTACTCTGCGTCTACAGCCAAATGGCAATTTGTCGATTATTCAGGAAAGCCCGGTTTGGGCTCGTTTTGGCTACACGCCGACTGTGCGTCGACGCAAGGTTTACTACCCCGATACCACCAGTCCTGAACATAACGGTACCGCGCCATACCCAACCTACGGCCATATCGGCTGGGAGTTCTGATCGCTCCCACACGAGCTGACGGCTTATTGCCAAGGCTCGCCCTGCGCAGATAAGGCAGGAGTAACAAAAGGGTCGTGCCTGTCTGGGCGACCCTCTTATATGCGAGGAGTCTCGCACTCATTTCAAGGCCTCGATATTGATCGGGGCTTTTTCGTTTCAAGATTCTGAAGGTCGAGAACCTCTTTTATCGCCTTTGAGCGAAACGGAACCAGCAATTACTGCTCGGTTTCACCCATTCGCTTAGGGGAAATAACGTATGAAACTAATTACCAAGCCGATCAAAAGTACAGATGAAAATATCTGTGGAGCTAGCTTTTCCTATAGCGGTACGCCGAATGGTGTAGAGGTCGCAATCGGGAGTCAGCCTCTTACTTTCAGTGCATTCCAGGATAGGGATTACGCCAGCGCCGTAAGCGGCGTGTTTGCCTTGGGTACCAAGGTGGGCAACACCACCATGCAGCTTGATGCGCGTACGGCTATCAACTTCTCGGTTTCTGAGATTTCAGGCTCTAAAGGGCCGGAGAGTGATAACACAACTGTCGCAGTTGTTTTGCTGCAGGATGCCGTACCGCTCTTCACGAAGTCTTACAGCTTGAGAGTGCAGGACGAATCCGGCGCCTACGTCGATACCAAAGAAAGCGGTGTTTACTCTGGTGCTGGTTTTTCCATCACTATGCCTACGCGGCGCCAAGGGTCTTACGTAGCCGTTCTCAAAAGTACGGTAAATCGTAATCTCGAGTGCCGAATCGAAATTGCGGTGCCGGTTTCGGGAGCAGGTAGGATCGAGGCGATGCTCAAAGTGGATTTCCCGCTGGAAGACAAGTCAGTGGCATTCACTACCGCCGAGCTTGAGAGCATGCTTCCTGCGCTGAAAAATCATGAAGGCGAAAAAGACTTCATGTATGTGGACTCAGAGGGAAACGTAACGACGGGGGTAGGCTTTTTACTTCGTAACGAAGACGCCGCGGCCGGATACCCGTTCGTGGACTTGGACGATAATCCTGCGACCGAGGAGCAGAAGCGTGCTGAATGGCGACTTATCTCCTCGAAGTACGATAAGGACATCAAACACACAGCTGACTGGTACGAAGATTTCACAGAACTCTATCTTCAGGGCGATTTCATCGACTCGAAACTCCAGTCGCTCGTAGTCAGTGATTTCTCCGGACTTAGTCGAGTATTTCCCGGCTTTGGGGAATTTCCGTCGGCTGCACGAATTGCAATCCACGATATGTATTACAACTTGGGCGCTAGCAAGCTTCAGCAGAAGTTTCCTTCACTGATGGCGGCGATCGCTCGGCGTGATTGGTCTACTGCCGCCGTAGAGTCTCATCGAACCAAGATCGGCGAAGACCGCAACGACTATGTTCGCGACCTGTTTTTGGTCGCCGCAACTAATCAGTAATCTCTTCGTTTTCTGATTAATTATCCACGAGGTCCCGCAATGATGCGGGACCTTCTCTTTTTTGGAGTACCCCATGGCCGAACCGAGTACCGGTGCCCTGGCAGTAGCCGGCGTACTTGGCAGCGTGAGTCTGGGTGCTGCCTTTCCTACAATTGACCTAGCCGCATTGGTTGGGGCTTTTGGTGGGGCTTTTTTCTATGTCGTGTTCGCGAAGGACATTACGTCTTGGCGCCGCGTTGGTTATTTGTTTGCAGGCTGGATCGGCGGCTATTTCGGATCTGCTGAAGTCATGGGCTGGGCTTGGACTAAGACATCAGGCTTCAGCGCATTTCTATGCGGCGCCTTCTGCGTCGTGTTACTGGCGAGTGTTATCGAATGGATGCAGACCGGCGATATGCCTCGTTGGCTCCAGTGGTTCCTCAGCCGGCTCGCCGGAAAGGAGGGTTAAATGTCCGCGATATTTCAAGCTGCGTTTTGCGCGGCAATCTTCTTCATGATTGGCTTGCGCTACCGGCCGTTCCCAGACACGCGCTACAAGTTTTGCATGTCGCTAATGGCTTGGGCCGCTTGCTCTGTCACCGGTATGCAGTTCGTTAGCCTGGTTGGTCGCATCATCCTTCGCGGGGAGGTGCCCGACGCATCTTGGTTCAACACCGCATTTTATTTTCTTGCTGCATTATTGGTGTTCAGGGCGAAGGGAAATGTCGCTCGAATTTTGAAAGTAGATTGATCTGCGACAGGTTTCGGGAATAAGCAAATTGCGTCGCGATACGCTACGAGGAGAGCGGCATAGATGACCAGCCCAAGAAAACCACCGGCTATCCCGACCTGAGTCAGTCTGAAACCAATAGCATGAACTCAATCAAGGCTATGGAAGCTGATGCCTGGGAACTGAGCAAGAAGATCGGCCAGATTGAAGGCCTTGACCCGCGACTGCTGGCGTTGGCCAAGACCAAACTCCAGCGGGGTTTCATGTAGTTCGCTCGCTCGATGGCACCAGCTCATCCGTTCGTCTGATCCGTCGCGAGTGAGATCTGTAGGAGCGGAAACGACACGCATGTGGCTTTAGGGGTCGATGTATCGCTACTGGAAACGGGAGAGGTATCGGTCAAGAATCTTTGCGCACTGAACTTCAACAGACTTTATCTCAACGAGATTGATCATAATCAACGTGTCTGAGGGGCCGCCGCTTAAAAGAGCACGGAAGTCTTGCGGCCTAAGCGCCACGGCATTGCCGATCCTGACCCTGCCAGAGAACCCCGCTGCGCTCAATTCTTCCCAGGCCGTCTCATGATCTTTTTTTGCAAGTTCAAGCTTGAATTCTGAGATTTTGTGTTCTTGGTCAATTGCCAGTTTCGCAGCAACATACGACACGATCAGTCCCTGTATATTTTCATCGTTCATCACAGCGGTGCCTGCTTGAGATAGGAGGATTCTTAATGGGGGTAATCCTTAACATTTCAACCGTAAGCGCACAGCTATGAATCGGCCACTCCCGCCTGCCATCCTGATTGATTCAATTTTCTTGGCCGTTGCCCCAGCGCCAGATGTCTGGGAATGGGTATCCCGCGAGATCATTGCCGATGGTGGCAGCATCCACAACGAAGAGCATGCCCATCTGATCGATGCGGACATTCGAGTGATGTGGGCGTCTGCTGCCTTCACGAAGAAGGGGCGCACGGTGGTAGGCCAGGCTGAGCAGGTCGCGCTCCGTGCGGGTGGCTGGCAGAAGGCTCGGATGGAACAGCAGATGATGGACTGGTTCGGCGACGTGCCGGCCTACATCATCACTCTGGCGGCTGACTACTGCGCCCAGTGTTCCGACGCTGACTTCTGTGCACTGGTCGAGCATGAGCTGTATCACATAGCCCAAGCGACCGATCAGTACGGCGCACCCAAGTTCACCCCAGAAGGATTGCCCAAGCTTGAGATGCGCGGACACGACGTTGAAGAGTTCGTCGGTGTGGTGCGTCGGTATGGGGCGAGCCCTGAAGTCCAAGCGTTGGTGGACGCTGCAAACAATCCTGCTGAGGTGGGGAAAATGAACATATCGAGGGCCTGCGGAACCTGTCTGCTCAAGTCGGCCTGATCCTTGACAGGACCTTGACGGAATTAACCCATATGGCAGCCCTGAAAGATGAGGTGAAGCGCTACATAGTGCAGGCGTTGGCCTGCTTTGATACGCCGACTCAGGTAGTGCAGGCGGTCAAGGAAACATTCGGCGTCGAGGTGTCTCGCCAACAGTGCGAGCAGTACGACCCAACGAAACACGCTGGCCGTGACCTTGGCGTGAAGTGGAAAGCGGTGTTTGAAGATACCCGCAAGCGCTTCCGCGAGGAAACGGCAGAGATCCCGATCGCGAACCGAGCATTCCGGCTGCGCGCCATGAACCGGTTCGTCGAGCGGGCCGAGACGATGAAGAACATCGGCCTCGCGATGCAGATCCTCGAGCAGGCGGCCAAGGAAGTGGGAGACGTCTACGTCAACCGCAACCGGAAGGACGAGCTCGACGATGAGCCGGCGATCCCGACGCGCATTCAGGTCGACGTAGTGGACGCGAGGAAGCCGAATGCCGAGCCTTAACGTTCCGCAGTCGCAGTTCCTCCTCTTGCCCCACAAGTTTCGCGCATTCGTTGCTGGGTTCGGCTCCGGGAAGACCTGGGTCGGATGCTCAGCGCTCAGCAAGCATTTCATGGAGTGGCCCGGCGTCAACGCTGGGTATTTCGCGCCGACCTATCCGCAGATCCGCGACATCTTCTATCCCACGATGGAGGAGGTGGCCTACGACTGGGGGCTGAAGACCAAGATCAACCAGGCGAACCATGAGGTTCACATTTACAGCGGCCGGCAATTTCGCGGCACTGTGATTTGCCGGTCCATGGAGAAGCCGCAAACAATCGTCGGCTTCAAGATCGGTCACGCCTTGGTGGATGAGCTGGATGTGCTGACGTCGATCAAGGCGCAGCAGGCTTGGCGCAAGATTATTGCTCGGATGCGTTACAACCTTCCCGGGCTCAAAAACGGCGTGGACGTGACCACGACGCCGGAAGGCTTCAAGTTCGTCTTCCTCCAGTTCGTGAAGCAGTTGCGCGACAAGCCAGCGCTGAAGGAGATGTATGGCCTTATCCAGGCCAGCACTTTCGACAACGAGCTGAACCTTCCGGACGACTACATTGCCTCGCTGATGGAGTCGTACCCAGAGCAGTTGATCCGCGCGTACCTGAATGGCCAGTTCGTCAACCTGACGTCCGGATCTATCTACCACGCCTACGACCGCAAGCTGAACCAGTGCTTCGACACTGTGCAGCACGGTGAGCCGTTGTTCATCGGCATGGACTTCAACGTCGGGAAGATGGCGGCGATCACTCACGTCAAACGCGATCAGGGCCTGCCGCGCGCCGTGGACGAGTTGATGGATGGCTACGACACGCCAGACATGATCCGCCGGATCAAGGAACGCTACTGGGAACACACCGGCAACGACTTCAGAAAGACCTGCGAGATCCGGATCTACCCGGACGCCTCCGGCGATTCGCGTAAGTCAGTTAATGCCAGCCTCACCGATATCGCCATGCTCAAGCAGGCAGGCTTCACTGTCATCGCCCCGGCGGCCAACCCACCGGTGAAGGACCGAATCAACGCCATGAACGCCATGTTCTGCAACGCGCAGGGCGAGCGGCGGTACCTGGTCAACCCGTTTACATGCCCGAGCTACGCCGATGGGTTGGAACAGCAGATCTGGGCGCCGAACGGCGAGCCGGATAAGAGCCAAGGCAACGACCACGCCAACGACGGCGGCGGTTACTTCATTCACCGCGAGTACCCGATCATCAAACCGGTCACCGCCATCAAAATGGGATACGCCCGATGAGCAACGACGTCTCCTTCAAACGGGCAGATTACATCGAAGCATTGGATCGCTGGTCGACTGTTCGCGATGTCTGCGCTGGCCAGCATCGAGTTGTCGACCGGCTTCCGTACATCAATGCTCACGACAAGTCGCCGGAGAACGTAGACCGAAACAAGGCCTATCGCGAACGGGCGGTTTTCAAGAACGCCACCGGTCACACGCGCAATGGCTTGCTCGGTTTGGCATTTCACAAAGACCCGACGTTGACGGTCGCCAAGAAGATGGAGTACTTGCAGGACAACGCCAACGGTTCCGGCGTGAGCATCTACCAGCACTCGCAGGGCACACTCGAAAAGGTGCTTGAGGCCGGGCGGCACGGTCTATACGTCGACTATCACCAAGACGACGGCGCCGGAGGCCACTCTGTGATCCTCTCGTACTGTGCCGAGGAGATCATCAATTGGCGCACGGGAATGGTTAACGGCCACAGCGTGCTGACCTTGGTGGTGCTGCGCGAATCGCCCGAGATCGAAGACGGTTTTGGTTTCAAGGTGATTGAGCAGTATCGCGAACTTGCGCTCGAGGATGGCGGCTTTGTCTGCCGAGTTTGGCGTCGCTCTGGGCCAAAGGGCGGCGGGCCCCTGGCGGTAGTTGAGGAGTTCAGGCCATCAGGTGGCAACGGACGATTAAAAGAAATCCCGTTTACCTTCGTCGGCGCGCAAAACAACGATCCGAGCATCGATGAGTCTCCGCTGTACGACATCGCCATGATCAACCTGGGCCATTACCGAAACAGCGCCGACTATGAAGACAGCGTTTTCTGGTGTGGCCAGGCTCAGCCGTGGATATCCGGGCTGGATGAGCAGTGGCGCGACTGGATGGAGAAGAACGGCGTTTACGTCGGCTCCCGCGCCCCGATGATGCTCCCAGCCGGCGGCCAGTTTGGTTACGCCCAGCCATTGCCGAACACACTGGTGAAGGAGGCCATGGCCGACAAGAACCAGATGATGATCGAGCTCGGCGCGCGGATGGTCGTGGCCTCTCTCTCGTCCAAGACTGCGACCGAAGCCCGTGGTGATCAGTCCGCATCGACGTCGGTGCTCGCCGGCTGCGTGGCCAACGTCAGCGAGGCGTACACCCGGGCGATCATGTGGTGCTGCACCTACATGGGCGTCGACGACGCGAAGGTTGCTTATCAGATCAACCAAGAGTTCGTGGAGTTGACGGCCGATCCACAAATGATCACTGCACTGGTCGGCCTCTGGCAGAACGGTGGATTTGCGAAAGCGGATCTTCGGGCGTACCTGCGCAAGTTGGGCCTGATCGCGCCGGAACGCACTGATAAGCAAATCGATGGTGAGCTGGCAGAGCAGGGTGACGGCTTGGGTCTGGATGACGAGGACAAAGTAGATGGCGGCAAACCAAGCAATCCTTGACGCCACGATTCGGCACGCGGTCTTCCTCGAAAAGCTGAAGGCAGGGGAGGCCGGCAAGTTCGCCCCCTTCCTGAAGGAGATCGACCGCTCTATTCGCGACAGGCTCACTCAATCGGATCTGACCGAGTACAACGTGAAGCGGCTGGAGGCGCTGCTGAAAGAGGTCGACAGTCTGCTGCTGGGTATCTTCGACCGGTACCGCGCGCAACTGAATCTCGACCTGATCGACATCGCCAACTACGAGGCTGAGTTTGAGGCGTCGAGCTTGGCCAGGTTGGCGCCGATCGGCGTCGCTTTGGATGTTGTCGTGCCGACGGCAGCTGCGATCAGGATTGCGGTACTGACGAATCCCCTCAGTGTGCGCGGCACCGGCGGCGGCAAGCTGCTGAAGTCGTTCATCCAGGGTTGGACCAGTGCCGAGCGCGAGCGCGTCAACGGCACGATCCGGCAGGGCTTCTTTGAAGGGCAAACGAACTTCCAGATCATCCGCAACATCCGCGGCACGAAGTCGGCCGGCTACAAGGACGGCATTCTCGCCACCACCAACCGCAATGCCAGCACGGTCGTGCACACCGCGATCCAGCATGTATCGTCTCAGGCGCGCATGGAAGTGGCCAAGGCCAACACGGACATCGTGTCCGAGGTTGAGATGGTCGCCACGCTTGACAGCAAGACCAGCCAGCAGTGTCGGTCGATGGATAAGCGACGGTTCCCGGTCGACTCTGGCCCCCGCCCGCCGTTTCATCCGAATTGCCGGACCACGTTCGTCCTTCTGACCAAGCTCAGCGATATGTTCGCCAAGGGTGCTACCCGAGCTTCGGTTGGTGCAAGTGGCGCAGGGCAGGTCAGTGCGAGCCTCGACTATTACCACTGGCTTCAGCAGCAGCCAGCTTCGTTCCAGGACGTTGCGATCGGGCCCGTGCGTGCAAAGCTGTTTCGCGAAGGAGGACTGAGCATCGAACGCTTCGCAGAGCTGCAGCTCGATCGCAACTTTGCGCCGCTGACTCTTTCTCAGATGAAAAAACTAGAACCGCTAGCGTTCGTCCGCGCGCAATTGCTACCCTGACTGAAACCGCTAGTCAAGGATGGCCCTTATGCTTAATAACGTACGCAACAACGACCTCCGAAAGATCGAGGAATTGTTTCTGCTCGGTGTTGACCACAAAAAATGTGTGCTTTCGGGTAAAGCCGCTAAAGCTCAAATGAAAAACCTAACGGCGAGACTTGTGGCTGACGGAACTCTTGCGGACGACTCCTTGGTCACTCATTTCGATGACATGGTTTCTGATGAGGCAATCGAAAACTTAGCTCGAATTAAATCAGCGCGCAGCGTCATTACTGCTGCGGATCAAACAGGCGTGCGTTTGGCCGGAAACGGCGAAGTTTTCGAAATTTATTTAATTTAATCGATAAAACTTATTCAGATAAAGCCCAGCCAAGTGCTGGGTTTTTTTATGCCTGCAATTTGGGCAATACATACCCAAGAGGTGCATCAACGTGGCAGAAGAAAACGAAATCGACCTGGACAACCCGGCTATCAAGGCCGCTATCGCGACTGCCGTTGAATCCTCTGTTTCAGGCCTGAAAACCAAGAACACCGAACTGCTGGGCAAATTGAAAGACACCACCGGCAAGCTTGCGCAGTTTGAAACCCAGTTCGAGGGTATCGACATTGACGCCGTCAAAGGCTTGCTCAGCCGGGCGGGCCAAGACGAAGAAACCAAGTTGCTAACGGAGGGCAAGGTCGACGAAGTCTTCAATCGCCGTACCGAGCGTCTGCGTGGCGATTACGACAAGCAACTGAAGACTGTCACCGCGCGGGCGGAGAAGGCCGAAGCATTCGCCGCCAAGTTCCAGGGCAAAGTCCTGGGCGATTCGGTACGCGGTGCAGCGCTTAAAGCCGGCGCACTGCCGGAAGCAACCGACGACATCATCCTGCGCGCCAAAGGCGTGTTCTCGCTGAACGAAGAGGGTGAAGCGGTCGCCGTTGATGAATCCGGCCAGGTCATCCTCGGCAAAGACGGCAAGACCCCTCTGACCCCGCTCGAATGGGCGGAATCCCTGCGCGAAAGCGCACCTCATCTGTGGCCAAGGGCTTCAGGGACACAAGCCCCGGGCGGGGGTGGCGGCCAGGCTGCATTCAAGCGCTCCGAAATGACTGCCGAGCAAAAGCGCGACTACCAGCGCAAGCACGGCCAAACCGCATACCTGCAATTGCCCAAGTAAGGGGATTCACCCATGGCAACGACCGTTAACAGCGACCTGATCATCTACAACGATGAGGCGCAAACCGCATACCTGGAGCGTGTCCAGGACAACCTCGATGTGTTCAACGCATCGTCCAACGGCGCGATCGTGCTCGACAACGAGCTGATCGAAGGCGACTTCCGCAAGCGCTCGTTCTACAAGATCGGCGGCTCGCTGGAGCATCGCGACGTCAACTCCACCGGTAAGGTGACCGCGAAGAAGATCGGCGCGGGCGAAGCCGTTGGCGTCAAGGCTCCGTGGAAGTACGGCCCGTACCAGACCACCGAAGAAGCGTTCAAGCGCCGCGGCCGACCGGTCGACGAGTTCTCGCAGATCATCGGCGCCGACGTTGCCGACGCCACTCTGGAAGGTTTCATCCAGTACGCCACTGCTGCACTGCGCGCCTCGATCAGCTCCAACGCTGACATGGTGGTTTCGGCCAACATTGAAACCGACGGCAAGAAGACACTGACCCGCGGCATGCGTAAGTTCGGTGACAAGTTCGGCCGTATCGCGCTGTGGGTCATGCACTCCAGTGCTTACTTCGACATTGTCGATGAGGCGATTGCAAACAAGGTCTACGAAGAGGCGGGCGTCGTCATTTACGGCGGCTTGCCAGGCACTCTCGGCAAGCCAGTGCTGGTCACCGACACCGCCCCGGCCGATGTGATCTTCGGCCTGCTGCCAAACGCCGTGGTGATCACCGAGTCGCAGGCGCCGGGCTTCCGTTCGTACGCAGTGAATGACGAAGAGAATCTGGGTATCGGCTATCGCGCTGAAGGCACCGTCAACATCGATGTTCTCGGCTACAGCTGGAAGGAAACCGCTGGCGGTGCGAACCCAACGCTTGCCGCCGTGGGTTCGGCTGCGAACTGGGTCAAGCATTCCAACAGCAACAAGGTGACTGCTGGTGTGCTGATCACTCTGACCACTACGCCACCAGCTGGCGGCTGATACTTGCCCTGACAGCGGCCAGCGATGGCCGCTACGGAGATTTTATGGAACTGGTTTACTCCACTCAGAATTCGGATTTCGATCCGGAGAAACGTTACCGCAATCCAGCGCACTTTGATCGGCCTGAAGCGGGTGTGACTCATGCAGTTGTGATCGGCGACTGGCCGAAGGTGATCGACGCATATGAGGCGCTGGGCGTCGAAGTATCGATGTTGAAGCCTTTGATCAGTCAATCGGCTGATTTGGGTGATTTGGGTGATTTGGGTGATGCTGACACCTTTGCCAGCCTGGAGCAGGACAACGCCACACTCCGCGCCGAGCGTGACGAAATCCAGCGACTGATCGAAGCCGCCGAAGGTCTGTCGGAGCTGGAACACCCGGGCGCCGGCGAACTGCCGATCCGCCTGTTCGGCGCACTGAAAGTCATTCATGAAGGTTTTGAAACCCTAACGGGTGAACGTGACGACCTGACAGGCGAAGTTGAATCGCTCCGCGCTGAAGTCGGCCGTCTCAAGGCAGCGGCTGACCCGGTCGACAATGCCGAAAAGATCGCTGGTCTCAAAGCGAAGCTCGACGCCGCCAATGTGCCGTATCGAGCGAATGCTTCGGTAGAATCGCTCGAAAAAGCGGTTTCTGAGTTGCCGAAGGCGTAATCATCCGGGTACCCAACAGCGTGGCGCCCGATCCAGAACCCCACAGCGAGCTGATTCATGACTCTCATCATCGAGGACGGTACCGGCAAGCCTGACGCCGAAAGCTATGCAACCGCCGAAGACCTGGCCATGTACGCCGTGAAATTCGGCGTGACCATTCCGGTGGAAGTGCCAGCGCAGGAAGCGCTGCTGCGTCGTGCTGCGCTGGCGATGGATGGCATGACGTGGAAAGGGCGCAAGAGCAACAGCGATCAGGCGTTGTCCTGGCCACGCCGCGGCGTCGAGCTGGATTACGAAATCAAGCCCGACAACTACTTGCCTGCGCGAATCCAGTACGGGCAGATGGCGCTGGCTGCAGAGATCCACTCTGACGACATCGACCCCATCGACAAGCGCAAAGGCGCTGTGACGCTGGAGCGTGTCGAAGGCGCGGTAACTCGCGAGTACGCGACGATCCAGAACACCAGCGGCCGTCTATTGCCGGCGGCGCCAGATCGGCCGAGCGCAACGCAGTTTGCCGATTACCTACAGAAGCGGGGCCTATTCGCGGTCCGCGCATAGCTGAGCAGGAGCCACCATGGCCTTCTATGACGAAATGGCCGTAATGGCTCTGGAGATGATCACAGAGTTCGGCCAGCCCGTGACTATCCGCGCAACAACCGTCGGCGAGTACGACCCGGAAACCGGTACCGCACCACCCGACAGCACTAAAGAGCAGACCGCCCAAGGCATCTTGCTCGACTTTACTGGTCAGGAATTCCAAAACAACAGCCTCATCAAGCAGGGCGACAAGAAACTGAAGATCGCCGCGCAGGGGCTGGAGTGGGCTCCCGATTTGCTGAACAAGGTGATCGTCAACGGGCGCACCTGGTCAATTGTCCCGCCCTTGAAAGAGATAAACCCGGCCGGCACACCAATCCTCTACGAACTGCAGGTTCGGTCGTGAGCCGCGCGGGCGCCGGACAGTCCGGCAGCTTCGCCCTGAGCCTCGCCGAATTCGCAGCCAAGGCCACTGAGGCCATCGACGCCAGTCTTCGCGAGATCATCATCGAGCTCGGCAACAGCGTCATCCGCATGTCACCAGTGGGCAATCCAGAAATCTGGGCTGCAAACGTCGTTCACCGCGAAGCGAACACCCGGGCGGCAGACGATTACGACTTCAAGGTCAATGTTCGCAACACGATCATCAATCTCGACGAGTCGAACTTCACGAAGGCCGGCAAGCTCCGCAGCGGTGTGAAATACGCCAAGCCGTTGACCAAGGCTGAGCGCGACCAGAACTTCAATGTGAATGGCCTGGTGGCTGGCAAGGGCTACGTTGGCGGTCGGTTTCGCGGAAACTGGATGTTCAGCATCGGCGCGCCGGACACCACGACGACGGAAGAGGTAGACCCGAGCGGGACCAAATCTACGGCGCGAATCGTTGCCGGTGCCATTGAGTTCAAAGCAGGGGATACCTGCTACATCACCAACAGCCTTGGTTACGCGATTCCGCTGGAGTTCGGGCATTCCACCCAGGCGCCGGGCGGGATGGTTCGCATCACTGTGGCCAGCTTCCAGCAGATCGTGCTTGAGGCCATCAGGAACAATCAGGTATGAGCCACAACGTCATTGCTTCGATCTACGAAGCCAAGCTGATCGCCTGGGCAAAAGCGTTGCCGAATCCGCTGAAGGTCGTGGTCGAGAACGAGGCCTTTACTCCCGGTGACGACGCCACTTACCTGAGGGCTTTCACGCTACCGGCCGACACCGCAAGCAACACACTCGGCGGTGACCACAGGCTTTTCACCGGAGTATTTCAGGTCAGCATCGTGACGCCCTCGGGCAAGTACCGCGGCGCAGCTGGAGCACTGGCAGATCAGATCGCCGCGCTTTTCCCGCTGTATGAGCGGAACACGAAAGGGGCAATCACCGTTGTGACGTTGACCCCGGTTGATCAGGGGCCAGGCATTCCCGGCGACACAAATTTCATAGTGCCGGTATCCTTCCAGTACCGCGCTGACACCACAACTTAATCCGCCCATTGGGCAAACCCCGAACCCGCCTTTGAGCGGGTTTTTTCATGTCTGAAAAGAGGAAAATCCCATGGCCGGCATTCAAATGCCCAACGGCGCAACCTTTGAGATTGCTTCTGCCTACGGCACAGCGATTCCATTTACCTCGCTGAGCAACGCCAACCCGGCGGTGGCCACGGCCGCAGCTCATGGCCTGGCCGAAGGCGACATAATCGCGGTTAATTCCGGCTGGACCCGCCTCGACGGTCGCGCCGTTCGGGTTGCGGACATCGCCAGCGGCACTTTCGCACTGGGCGGCGTGAACACCACCAACGTGCAGCAATATCCGGCAGGCTCCGGCGTCGGCTCTGCACGCGAAGTGACCTCATTTACCGAGATCTCGCAGATCACCGAACTGAACTCCACCGGTGGCGATCAGCAGTTCCTGACCTACGGTTTCTTGGCTGACGATGATGATCGGCAGATGCCAACCACCAAGAACCCGATCACGCTTTCCATCACGGTCGCCGACGATCCTTCCAAGCCCTATGTCGATGTCTGCGAAGCTGCGGACGATGACAAGCAACCGCGCGTTCTGCGCCTGAACCTGCCGGGCGGCAGCAGCATCATTTACAACGGTTACGTGTCGATCACTTCCACTCCGACCATGTCGCGCAACAACCTGATGGCCCGCGTAATCAGCGTCGCGTTGACCGGCCGTCCTACCCGTTATGCGGCGGTGGTGTAACTCATGGCCAAGTTCAAGATTGCTCAAAACCCTACCTTCAAAGCCGACGTCGATATTCCTCGCGTCGGCGGCACCACGATCAAGGTGCCGTTTGAATTCAAGTATCGCGATCGCAAGGAGCTTGCGAAGCTTTTCGCTGGCTGGCAGGAGAGCGCGAAGGAAGACCAGGAGCGTTTCAAGGCCAAGGGTGACGACCTCACTCTGATCGAGATCACCGACTCTCACGTCGAGCGGCAGGTCGAGCAGGTGACTCAACTGGTCACCGGCTGGGGCTTTGAAGACAAGCTGAGCCCCGAATCGATTCGCGCCCTGGTGGAAACCTCGGCCGGCGCCGGTGACGCGATTGTCGATGCTTACCAAAAGGCCTTCTCGGCGGCCCGCCTGGGAAACTGACGAAGGTCGCCCGCCTGATGTACGAGCCTGGTCCGTCTGAGGCGGATCTGGCGGCGTTCGGCTTATCCATCTCTGACATTCCCGAGGAAGAGTGCGAAGTGTTGGCCGAAAACTGGCCGGCCTTCGTGCTCTTCAACGCCATGTCCACTCAATGGCGCACGGGCATGGGCGGGGCAACCGGCCTTGATTACACGGCTGTTCGAGACGTCTCCGACTTTGTCGGCATATCCAGAAAACAACTCAGAGAGATCTTCCCAGACCTTCAGGCTATGGAGGTCGAGGCCCTGCTCGTCATGAGCGAATCAAAGTAATGGAGCACTCATGTCGGGCACTATCGCGCAGTTAGGCATCGAGGTTGACTCGGGCGATGCGGTCAAGGCTGCAACTGACCTCGACAAATTGGTCGATGCGGGCAAGGACGCGGAGGAGGCAGCAAAGAAAACTGGCTCAGCCTGGGAGCAAGCACTTGCCAGCATGGCAGGTGACACCAAGCAGATCGTGAAAGAGCTGCAGCTTCTGAATGCCAAGCAGGACGCCACCGCTCAGCTGATGGCGACGGTGGGGCGATCGCTTGCGGAGGTCACGCAGGGGCTGAAAACCACTACGACGGCAACTACTGAGCTCACTACCGCCGAAGTGAAACTGGGAGAATCTACAGAGGATGCGAAAAGTCGCCTTTTGGCGATGGCCAAAGCGTCCTTGGAGTCGAGCGAGTACTACCAGCGCCTGACCACCAGCATGGAGACCAATTCGGCGGCAATGGATGCTTCCGGTTCTTCAGCCAGTAGTTTGGCGGCGCTTGCTCGTCGCCTGAAGGCTGATTCGGATGCGCTGGTCGGGTCCACTGACAAAGAGGCAGACGCAGCGAAGAGGGCGGCCGCTGCCACCGGCGTTCAAGCAGAAGGTCTGCAAGCACTGCTCGGCAAGATCAATCCTGCCATTGCCGCGCTCGACAAGCTTGATCAGCAACAGGCGCAGTTGCAGAAGTACAAGGCTGCAGGGCTGATCGATGCTGATACGTTCCGGGAGTACTCCGCCCGTATCGATGCCTCCCGGCAGAAGCTGGGCGACTTCGATGAAGGACTGAAAAAAACCGGTGCCAGCTCGAAACAGACCGAAACGGCGCTGCGGCAGCTTCCTTCGCAGTTCACGGATATTTTCACCAGCCTGGCCGGCGGTCAGAATCCGCTGATGGTATTGATCCAGCAGGGCGGCCAGATCAAGGATTCCTTCGGCGGCATCGGTCCAACGATGGACGCGCTTAAGGAAAAATTCCGCTCATTGTTCACTGGTGGTGCCGGGGCTGCTGCGCTCGGCGAATCTCTGGCGGGGATCGCGTCAGGCGCAAAGGACACAGCTGACAATGCAGGCGAGGCAAGTGAAAGCCTATCCGACTTGGCTGAGAGCTCGAACACCGCAGCCGAGGCCGCCGAAAACGCGCAAAAAGCCGTTGGTGCAATCACCCCAGCTATGAGCGGCGTAACAATTGGCGCTGGCGCCGTTGCCTTGGCCATCCTCGCTGCCGCAGCCGCACTTGGCACGCTGATTTACGGCTACAGCCAAGGCAGCAAGGAGGCGGACGAATACAACAAGTCGCTGATCCTGACCGGCAACTACGCCGGCACCTCGGCCGCGCAACTGGCAAACCTCGCGCAGCAGGTGAGCGCAACAAACGGCACCACCGGTGAGGCTGCGGCATCGCTGGCCAAGCTGGCAGCAAGTGGCGTTATTGCCGGCGGCAGCTTCAAGGACATCGCCGATGCGGCGGCAGCCATGGAGGACGCGACCGGTACATCGGTCGACGCAACCATCGCCGAGTTCGTCAAGATCGCCAAGGATCCGGTCGCTGCTGCGAAAGAGCTGAACGATCAATACCATTTCTTGACTGCCTCGGTTTACTCGCAAATTGTCGCGCTCAAGGAGCAGGGCGACACCATCGGCGCCGCCAAGCTGCTGACCGACACTTACGCTGACACGGTGAAGACTCGCTCGACGGAGATCACCGAGAACCTCGGATTCATTGAGCGCGCATGGAAGGGCGTTAAAGATGAGGCCAGCAAGTCGCTGGACGCGATTAAGAACATCGGCAGGGATCAGGCCGAAAGCGCTCGAGTAACTGAGCTCAACCAGAAGATTGCATACCTGCAATCAACGATCGGTACCGGCTACGAGGACGGCGACGCGAAACAGCGTCTCACCGCGCTCAAGGACGAGTTGAGCCTGATACAGGATAAGCAGGCCGCCGAGAAACAAGAGGCCCAGATAACCAGCGACAATGCCCGGACCCAGAAGGAAGGGATCGAGGCAGAGCAGCGTCTCAAACAGATCAGCGACTCAACCCTGAGCAATGCGGAGAAGCGCAACAAGCTGATCAAAGCCTACCTGCGAGACGTCGAAGTTCTTAAGAGGGCGAACCCTGACGATCCGAAGGTTCAAGCCGACTACGTCGCCAAGACTCTTCAGAACATCAAGGATCGCAACAAAGATCCAAAGGGTCCATCCGCCGGCGCAGTTGACCTCACCGGTTACAACGCTGCGCAAAATGCCCTCAAGGAAATCCAGGCCGAATACGCGAACACCCAGAAACAACTGGATGCCGCACAGAAGGCCGGGCTGATCTCGCAGCAGGAATATCTGCTGAAGCGCGAAGCGCTGATCGGCAACGAGCGGGACGAGGTCACGAGCGCTTATGAGGCCGAGATTGCGGCGCTTGAAGCGGCGAAGGCCAAGGCCAGCACCACGGCCGAGCAGCGTATTCAGATCGACCAGAAAATCGAAGACGCGCGCGCGGATATGGTCCGGGCACAAAAGGCGGCGGACAGCGAACTGGATGTGCTGGCGAAGAATGAACAGGGACGGCTCAGAAAGCAGGAGCAGGCGGTTCAGACCTACACCAACGCATTGCAGCAGCAAGTTGATACCTTGCGCGAACAAGGCCAGCGCGCCGCTGCGGGACTTGGCCAGGGAGACCGGCAGCGAGGCCTGACGGATCAGCAGAACGCCATCGACGACCGCTTCAACTCGCAGAAGCTTGATCTGGCCAACCAGTACGGCGATGGATCGAGAGGCATGAGCCTCGACGAGTACACCCAAAAACTGGCGGCGCTCAAAGCCACGCAGAAGGATCTGCACGACACGGTTCAAGCCAATTACGACGAGATGACGGCGGCCCAGGGCGACTGGAGCGCGGGCGCATCGTCGGCGTGGCAGAACTATCTGGAATCGGCCCGAGATGTCGCCGGTCAAACCAAAAGCCTTTTCACCAACGCCTTCAGTTCGATGGAAGACGCCATCGTCAATTTCGCCATGACTGGGAAACTGTCGTTCGCCGACTTCACCAAATCGATTCTGGCGGACATGGCGCGCATTGCCACTCGGCAGGCTAGCTCGGCATTGCTGAGCAGTCTGGTGGGCGCCGCTACAAGTTACTTCACGGGAGGCGGGGCCACGGCGTCTGCAACGGCAGGCGGGGCGGAGGCCGGGGCTCAGAGTTTTGGCAGTCAGTTTGATGCCAGTTCTGCATCCGTGTCTTTCGGTGGTGGTCGCGCTGTTGGTGGTGGTGTCGAACCGAACACTTTCTACGAAGTGAATGAAAACGGGCCAGAGCTTTTCAATCAGGGCGGCAGGTCATACCTCATGACTGGCGCGAGTGGCGGTAGCGTCACACCTCTGACTTCCGGTGGCGGGCCAGCGCTTGCCGCAATGTCCGGTACCGGCGGCGGCAACACCTACAACTTCCCTGTATCGGTGTCGGTGCAGACAGCCGGCGGAGCAGAGTCGCCCGCAACAAGCCAGCAAGCATCGGCCGATCTCGGGAAAGGAGTGCAGCAAGTTGCGCAGTCCGTGGTGGATAGAGCGATTGCTAAGGAGCTGCAGCCAGGCGGCGCGATCTGGCAAAAGATCAATCGGAGGTAGTAATGGCGATCGAAAAGTTCACTTGGCCAACCGAGCGCGGCGGCACACCCGAGATTGCTTATCGGGTGCGCACCGCCCAGTTCGGCGGCGGATATACGCAGAACGTCGGTGACGGGCCAAACAACAAGGAGGACTCCTATCCGATCACCTTCACCGGTCAGAAGGCCAAGGTGCTGGAGATCATGGGCTTCCTCGATCGGCACGCCGGGGCCAAGGCGTTTCTCTGGACAACGCCCCTCGGCCAGCTCGGTCTGTTCACCTGCAAAAATCCCGCTCCCACCCCAATGGGTGGGGACGTGTTCAAACTCACAGCCACGTTCGAGCGTGCATTTCAACCCTAGGAGCAATTATGTCGCTGATCAGTGATATCCAGGTGCTTGAGCCTGGCAGCGAAGTGCTGCTCTTTGAATTGGACGGCACGGACTACGGCGCAGACATTCTGCGCTTCCACGGGCACGCCATTCCGCACACGGCGGCCGAGTTGATCGCCGCCGGTGCCAATGCCGATCAATTGCCGGCGAAAGCGATTTACTGGCAGGGCAATGAATACAGCGCGTGGCCGATGCAGATCGACGGCATCGAGGCGAACGGCGACGGCACGGCGGTTCGGCCGACTCTGTCGGTGGGCAACGTGAATGGGCGTATCACCGCACTCTGTCTGGCCTTCGAGGATCTGCTCGAGTTCAAGCTGACGATGCGTCACACGCTCGGCACCTACCTCGACGCGGCGAACTTTCCCGCCGGCAACCCAACTGCTGACCCAACCCAAGAGACGATTGAAGTCTGGTACATCGACCAGAAGACAAACGAGGACGGGGAGACGGTCAGTTGGGAGTTGGCCAGCCCGGGCGACGTTGGCAATGAGTCCATTGGCCGACAGGCCACGACCCTGTGCCACTGGTGTCTCACTGGCGGGTACCGCGGGCCCAACTGCGGCTACACCGGGCCATACGTAACCAAGGACGGCATCGTCACCGACAACCCGGAGCTCGACGAATGTGATGCCACGCTCGGTAAGGGCTGCATCCCGCGCTTCGGCGAGGGTAACCCGCTGCCATTCGGTGGCTTCCCGGCTGTTTCCCTGATCGCACGGAGCTGACATGCGAAAGCACATCTTGAGCGCGATCCAGGCGCACGCAGCGGCCGAGTACCCGAAAGAGTGCTGCGGGTTGCTGCTGGTCGTGGGCCGTAAGCAGAAGTACTTCGCGTGCCGAAATATCTCCACCGAGCCGAATGAAGAGTTCCGCATCGATCCGGAGGAGTACGCGGCAGCCGAAGACATCGGCGAGGTGATCGGCGTGGTGCATTCGCATCCGGACGCAACCAGCAGGCCGTCACCGCGCGACCTCGCCATGTGTGAGGCCACCGCGCTGCCGTGGCACATTCTCAGTTGGCCGGAAGGTGACCTCAGAACGGTCGCGCCCACCGGGGATGTGGCGCTGCTCAAACGTCCATTCGTGCACGGGGCTTGGGACTGCTGGCAGGTCTGCGCAGATTGGTATAAGCGCGAGTGGGGGCTGGAGTTCGAAACCTTCAAGCGCGCCGATGGCTGGTGGGAGAGCAAGGACAACACCAGCCTGTACGAAGCGAACTACGAGGCCGCTGGCTTCTACCGCGTAGACCAGCCGCAGCGCGGCGACATGATCGTCATGGAAGTAGGGCGGACGGTTTACCCCAACCACGCTGGAATATTCCTTGGTGATGACCCAGCACTGCCCGGCGAGGAATCGGCGACCTTCGGCCCTGGGCCTTTCCTGCTGCACCATTTGTACGGCAGGCCGTCGGAGATCATTGTCTTCGGCGGCCCGTGGCTAGAACGCACGCGCCTGGTGCTACGCCACAAAGGCGCCCAGTGATATCGTGGGTCATTTCCACAGGAGTGACCTGCATGAAACTGATCGTAGGAGCGTTGGCGGTAGCGATGTTGGCGGGGTGCTCTTCACCATCTGACTTGATGGCGTCGGCGCCGTCGATAACCGTCTCTTCGGCGAAGACCCCGAAAGCGATCGCGCTGTGTGTTTTCCCTGCATGGCAGGAGCACAACTCGAACGCAAGCATGAGTGAAACAGCCAGTGGTTACAGGCTTGTTAACGGTTTTGCTCAACAAACAGACGATGTACTCGATATCACTTCCGCCAAAACAGGCTCCGTTGCGAAGCTCTATCAGCGAGTGGCTTGGTCTCAAATCGGAAGAGGCGATTTGAGAGAGTCGCTTCAGAAATGCAAATAATCTAAAGCCGCCGCGAGGCGGTTTTTTTATGGGTGGACTCAAGAGTGGCAGAATTCCCTCACAAGACTGGCATGACGGTCATAAAGCTTTCAGGTTCTCTCGCGCAGAAGTTTGGCAGAGTTCACTCCAAACAAATCGATTCAGGCTCAAGCCGTGAGGCTTTCAAGTCTTTGAGTTGCACAATCGATGGATTTGAATCTGAAATCAGGCGGCTAGCCGCTTTGGGTATGCGTTTTGCGGTATTCAGAAACCGCGTCAATGTTGGCGAGCCGGATTTGGATCTCGGCGGCACTCGGGAAATCAGGATCGTGCCAGTCGTCGAAGGCAGTAAGCGTGCCGGGGTTTTGCAGACTGTCGTCGGCGTGGTATTGCTGGCCATCTCGTACGCGCTTCCTTTTACCGCGCCATATCTGACCCCGGCGGGTATTGGACTTATTGCCGGCGGCGTCATCCAAATGCTCAGCCCGCAAGCCTCTGGCCTGAAGCAAAGCTCATCCCCCGAAAACGCCCCGTCCTACGCCTTCGGCAGCGCCAAGAACACCACGGCCAGCGGCAACCCGGTACCGATCTGCATCGGCGAGCGCCGGTGGGGCGGAATGATCATCTCGGCTTCGATCCTGGCTGAAGACAAAGTGTAATCAGGACAGCAGCACACCAACCGCCCGCGAGGCGGTTTTTTTATGCCTGGAGGAAAGCATGGGCGCAGCAGCACAGATCGATATCCACGGCGAGAAGGGCGGCAGCAGCAAGCCGAAGTCGCCAGTCGAAGCCAGCGATAGTCTGCGCTCGACTAACCTGGCAAAACTGCTGATCGCCGTGGGCGAGGGCGAGTTCGACAGCGTCCCGGCCGATTACGACATCTACCTGGACAACACGCCGATTCGTGATACCAGCGGCAACTATAACTTTCCCAACGTGAGGTGGGACTGGCGCTCGGGCTCGGTAAACCAGAGCTACATCCCGGGCATTCCGGCGGTCGAGAACGAGATCTCGCTGAACGTCGAACTGCGCAGCGATTCGGCGTGGGTGCGCTCGATCACCAACACCCAGCTTTCAGCGGTACGCATGCGCCTGGCGTGGCCAGCCCTGCAGCGCGCTGATGACGAAGGGAATATCGGTGGTTACCGCATCGAGTACGCCATCGACGTGGCCACCGATGGCGGAGCTTATCAGCAGGTGCTGGTGGACGCTGTCGACGGCAAGACCACCACGCGCTACGAGCGATCGCGCCGAATCGACCTGCCTGACGCAACTACGGGCTGGCAGATCCGCGTCCGCCGCCTGACGCCCAACCAGAACAGCAACAAAATCGCCGACACCATGCTGGTGGCCGGTTACACCGAAGTGATCGACGCCAAGCTGCGCTACCCAAACACTGCGCTGCTCTACATCGAGTTCGACGCCGAGCAGTTCACCAACATTCCGGCCGTGACTGTGAAGTGCAAGGCGCGCCGCTGGATGGTGCCGAGCAACTATGATCCGATCCAGCGGACCTATACCGGCACGTGGGATGGTTCGATGAAATCGGCCTGGACCAATAACCCGGCGTGGATCACCTACGGCGTGTGCACCGAAGACCGGTTCGGCCTGGGCAAGCGCATCAAGCCTTTCATGGTCGACAAGTGGGAGCTTTACCGGATCTCGCAGTACTGCGACCAGTTGGTGCCGAATGGCCTGAATGGTGTCGAGCCGCGCTTCCTGTGCGACATGAACCTGCAAGGCAAGGCTGATGCCTGGTCGCTGCTGCGCGATATCGCCGGCATTTACCGGGGCATGACCTACTGGGCTCAGGGCCAACTGGTGATGCAGGCCGACATGCCGCGCGCGCAAGACTTCGACTACGTCTTCACTCGCGCCAACGTCATTGATGGCAAATTCTCCTACGGCAGCGCCTCGGCGAAGACGCGCTACACCCGGGCGCTTGTCAGTTACGACAACCCGGCGAACAACTACGACACCGATGTGATTCCGTTCGCTGATCTGGAATTTCAACGGCGTTACGGCGACCGGCCTACCGAGCTGAGCGCCATTGGCTGCACCCGGGCGTCGGAGGCCCAGCGTCGCGGCAAGTGGGCGATCCTCAGCAACAATCAAGATCGCACCGTGTCTTTCAAGACCGGCATGGAAGGTGTTATTCCGTTGCCGGGCCACATCATACCCGTGGCTGATTCGCTCTTGGCTGGTCGCGAGGTGGGCGGGCGTATCTCATTGGCTTCGGGCCGCGTGGTCACGCTTGATCGTGACACGCAGGCCAAGGCCGGTGATCGTCTGATCATCAATTTGCCCGGCGGGCGCGCCGAAGGCCGCACGGTGCAAAGCGTGAATGGCCGCGCCGTGACCGTCACGACGAACTACAGCGAACCGCCGATCGCGCAATTGCAGTGGGCGCTGGATGCCAATGACCTGGCCATCCCGCTGTACCGCGTCCTGCGCACTCGGCGTACCACCGAAGGCGACTTCGAAATCAGTGCATTGCAGTACGACCCAAGCAAATTCGCTTACATCGACACCGGCGCCCGGCTTGAAGAGCGGCCAATCAGCGTGATTCCGATCACGGTGGTGCCGGCGCCGGCGAGCGTAACGCTCGTATCCACTTCATCGGTTGTCCAGGGGCTGGCCGTGGCCACCATGACCATCAGCTGGCCTGCCGTACCTGGCGCCGTCGGCTACGACATCGAGTGGCGCAAAGACAGCGGCAACTGGATCAAGCTGCAGCGCACCGGCATGACCAACGTCGATGTAGTTGGGATTTACGCGGGCGCCTACGTGGCCCGCGTCCGCGCGGTGAGCGCGTTCGATATTTCGTCGATCTGGCGCAACTCGATACTGACCAACCTCAAGGGCAAGCAGGGGTTGCCGCCGGCACTCAGCTATTTGAACGCCACACCGCTGCTGTTCGGCATCTATCTGAAGTGGGGCTTTCCTGCTGGCGCCGAGGATAGCCAGCGTACTGAAATCTGGTACGGACCGACGACTCAACTGGACGCGGCCACGAAACTGACTGACCTGGCTTACCCGCAAAGTGACTTCTCCATGCTCGGCCTGCGAGCCGGCGTGACGTTTTACTTCTGGGGGCGGATCGTCGACAAGATCGGGAACATTGGGCCTTGGTTTCCGATTGGCATGGGTGTGCAGGGCCAGTCGAGTTCAGACGCGGCGGCAATTCTGGAAATGATCGCAGGGGAGATCGGTCGTACAGAGCTCGGCCAGGACATTCTCGACGAGATCGACAAAATCCCGGGACTTCAGGCGCAGATTGATGCGCTCGACGCTCTGAAGGGGTACGACCCAGAAGTCACCTACGAGGAATACGACCTTGTCGTGGTTGGCAAGCGGATCTACCAAGCCACCGGCCCGGTGCCGATTGAAACCCCACCACCCAATCCTACCTATTGGCTGGACGTTGGTCAGACCGTGCAAACGGCGAACGGGTTGGCTCAGCAGGTTGCGACCAATACCGCCGAGATTACCGAACTAGACGGCGTAGTTACGGCGCAAGCAACGGCCTTCCAGGCTCTTCGTGCATCTTTCCGAGACGACGGCGGGGAGGGTGATCTCGCTGATGCGCTGCAAGGCTGGAACAGTACCTCCAGCATTGCGACGGAGTCGAAGGTGAGGGCGTCGGAAAACGAAACGACCGCCCGAACCATGACAGAACTGACGTCGACCGTCGGTGAGAATCAGGCGGCTGTTGTTGACCTGCGGCAAACCGTGGCAACCGATAAGGAAGTCACCGCACAGGCAATCACCCAAGTTACCGCGAAGGTCGGCGAGAACACTGCCGCCATTCAGGAAACTTCGACTGCCTACGCGGACACCAGCGGAAAGCTCACGACGATGTGGTCGGTGAAGATGCAGGTGACGCAGGACGGAAAGTACGTCGCGGCGGGTATCGGGCTCGGGATCGAAAATACCGGCGCCGGATTGCAGAGCCAGTTTCTCGTGAGCGCGGATCGATTCGCCATCGTCAACACCATCGCCGGCGGAGCGATCTCGGTACCGTTCGCGGTGCAGGGCGGCCAGGTGTTCATGAACTCGGCGTTCATCGCTGACGGGACGATCACCAACGCCAAGATCGGCAGCTACATCAGCTCCATCAACTATATCGCCGGCCAACAAGGCTGGATTCTCAATAAAGACGGAACGCTGGAGATCAACGGCATTGTCCCGGGTCAGGGGCGGCTGGTGATCAACTCGTTGAACGTCTCGGTCTACGACGCCAACAACGTGTTGCGTGTGCGTCTCGGCTATCTGGGGTAATCAATGGCTCATGGCATGCGGATCTGGGGCGCCGACGGGGCGCTTCAGGTCGATGAGAATTCCTTCACGATCCGGGTGGTGCTTTCGACGCTGGTCACTTTCAGCAATGCTGCGAAGACCAACCAAGATTTCTCCGTCCCGGGCGCCGGACCAGCAAATGGTGCCGCTATCGTTGTGCCGATTGGGGCTTATACGGATCAGCAAATGCAGTTCGAAACAGAGCTCATCGACAATGTGGCACGGGTCTATAACCACACGCGTGGTTACGCAAGCACGATCGCATCAGGGACGATGCGACTGATCGTCATGAGGTTTAACTGATGGATTATGGCCTCCAGTTCAAAAACACCAGTGATGTGGTCACTATCGATTCGGAATTTGCCCGTCTGATGGTAATCGCCAGCGGCAGATATGCTCCCACGGAAGAAGGGGGCATGGGGTCTACCACGTACTTCGCAAGACCGGTCACGTCACAGGAACCGCCTCTCGTATTTGTCCGCCCTGATACCGTCGCGGGGATCGCAGGCTTGAGCAGCATGAGGCTGATCGGATCGGCTGGAAACTGGACTGGCTTCTATGTTCGGGCTTACAGCACCGCTACCGCCCAGCCCAATGGTCGCTATTTTGTTGGTGCTTTCGCCGCTCAAGCAGTGGCTCTGTACGGCATGCGCCTCTGGGACGGGAACAGCAAGATGCTCTTCGATTCAGGAACCCCCAACGCGACTTTTACGCGCAGTTTCCAAAACTGGACCTACGTGAAATCCGATATGACTGATCAAGGCCTATACCGGAACTACTACTCGGTTCCGGTCAGCTTTCCGCAAAACGAATTCATGCTGATCAATAATTTCGGGATGAACATGGTGTCCGGCGGGACGATTCCCAGACAGCTGTATTGCACTTGGGATTTTGTAGGAAACACGCTTTATGCCGTAACTGTCGCAGCCAACAACCCCTTCGCTTTTTACCTCCCAGCGGTTTTTGCCAAGCAAGCCGTCTAAATTTGCTTTCTATAGGATGCTGCCATGCCCTGGTACAAATCAGGAACGGTCTCTGTCACCCAAAATTCCAACGCGGTCATCGGTACCGGCACGGCGTTCATTGCCAATAGCCGGGTCGGCGACGCATTCCGTGGGCCTGATGGTGGTTGGTACGAGGTGACGAACATTGCCAGCGACACGGCCATGTCGATCTCGCCGAACTACCAGGGCTTTACAAACGCTGCCGGCAGTTACGCGGTGGCGCCGATGCAGGGCTATGTCAAGGACTCGGCCGATGCGCTGCGCTCGTTGGTCAATCAGTGGGGCTCGAAGCTGGCGGAACTCGGTACGACCGGCAACTATGAAATTCTGCCGATCAACAAAGGTGGCACGGGCAGTGCTACATCAGGCGCCGCCCTGACGGCGCTCGGGTTTTCCAACTTTGGTAAATCGTTGATAGACGATGCAGACGCCGCTGCCGGGCGTGCGACTCTCGTCGCGGCGAAAAGTGGGCAGAACTCCGACATCACTGAGATCACAGGGTTGTCGAAGCCGCTGACGATTGCGCAGGGCGGAGTTTCTCCCGGTTACATTGAGGGGCTTCTGCTGTCCTGGAACAGCGCGAATTCGCTTTCTGTTGGTACCGGGGCGGCATACATCCCCGGTACCGGGAAGGTCGTGCAGGTGGCTGCTGCGCTGACGCTGTCCGCATTGAGTTTGGCGGCCAACACCTGGTATCACATTTACCTGTATGACAATGCCGGTGTCGCCGCGATAGAAGCGGTAAGCACTGCCCCTGCTGCGGCTTACTTCAGTACTGCAAGAGCAAAAAACCTAGACGCATCCCGTCGGTATATTGGATCTATGCTTACTGATTCCGGGGGAACCCTTTATAAGTGCAGATTTTTAAGTTTCGGGAGAGTTAAATATCTCGCACCTGTAATAAACGCACCATTTATGGTTGTTGCCGGGGGCTCCACTGTCGCTGCCACTGTTGACTGCTCGAGCATTGTTCCTGTCACATGTTTCGAAGTTGAGGGGGTGGCTCTTAATGGTGCGTCGATTGGGGGTGTGTATATTTCTAATTCAGATGTGGGTGGTATTTCAATTAATATTTTTCTACAGGCGTATGCAGCTGGAATTGCCACCTATACAACCATAACTCTAGACGTGTCACAAAGATTTACTTACGCTTTTGACCAAACACCCAACGGTCTTTTTAGATTTCGGGTGGCTGGATATAAATATGAGAGGTGAGTATGTACGCGATTTCTGAATATGGCTGGCGGTCGATTGGCGATAGCGATGATGTATTCGATGGGGAAACTGCGGTTGATGAAATACCGAGGTGGCTTTCAGAGGAAGTTAGATCTGATGAGCTGAGATATATGGAAGGGCTCGATGAACCCCTCCCTCAAAGTTAAGCTGCCTGACTAGATCGGTGAATTTTTCATTTCATCTGCTTTCTTGTCTAATGATGTTCCTTTCTTCTTAAACGCAAGTGCGGGCTTTTCCACTGCAAACCAGCTGAAAATGGACAGCGCTATAAGCACCGGGGCGCCCGCGAAAAACATTCCTTCAAACGAATCCGGAAAAAGCTTTGATGACATATAAAATACAGGGTCATGAAAAACATAAACACCATACGAAATGTCAAACGGCATTTTAGGTATAGGTGGAGCGTTGAGGCATAAATTTAGAGCCAAAAAACCACCAATGGGAACCATGTACCAAGCTTGCGGGGGCAATTTAAAGTAGATGTTCAGTGCTGTCACAAAAAGAAGAATGACAGCGAGCAAGATCCAAGGGAGCTTTGAAAGCTTATCCCGGTATAGAAAAACTAGGTTGCCGGTAAAAAGGGCTGGCAGTAAGTTTGTGATCCGCCATACAGGCTCTTGCTGGTCATATACCGCAGCAATGCCACATGCAGCTATAAAGCATGCCCAAATTATCGCTTTATGGTTGTATGCTTTCATTGCGATAAGAAATGCCATTATGGCGTAAGCTATTTCCTCCCAAAGTAGTGACCACAGTGAGCCGTTACCTCCAGGACTGGATAGCAGCATTCCACCACCTATATAAATTTTGAGTGAGCCTATTACACCGACGTAGGCGCCCCATACAAAGCCACTCACAATCAGCGAAAGTAATAATGCCGGGATGATTCTTAAGGCTCTTTTTTGCAGGAAGTGAAACCAGCTTCTGCTAGATGCGAAGCTATTGAACATCAGATACCCAGATAGCGCCAAGAACGTAGGAACCATTGGGAATGGAATCGCCCCAAAAGGTACGTCCTCGCCATTGGCCACCCGCGAAAAATATCCAGCGTGAAAGTACGCGACGGAAAACGACAGAAAAAGTCGAAGCCAATCGAAGTTTGAGTTTCGTTTCGACTCTATTGCCTGAGGACCAGTCATTCGTCGTTCCCTTTGAAAATGGCGGCCATGCTATCTGATACCGCCTGATGACTCCATAGCTTCAAATCATGACTGTAACTATCGCCAAAACATACCTGCTCGAGCGGGTATTTTTTTTGCCTGGAGAAAAATTATGGCTGCAACTGAAAAAGACCGAGACGTCTTCGCGCGCACGCTGTGGGGTGAAGCCCGTGGTGAATCAACGGCCGGGCAGGTGGCCGTGGCCTGGACGATCCGTAACCGGGTATTCGACGGAAAGACCAATTCGTGGTGGGGTGAGGGATACGCCGGGGTGTGCCAGAAGCCGTACCAGTTCAGCTGCTGGAACAAGAACGATCCGAACTTCGCCTACCTGATCAGCGCGAAGCAGATCCCGTTTCGGGAGTTGGCACAGGCGCGGATTGCAGCCGACCAGGTGATTGACGGCAAGGTGCCTGATCCAACCGCCGGCGCGACGCACTACTACGCGCTCAGCATGAAGACGCCACCGGCGTGGGCAGCGAAGGCAAAGCAGACGCTGAAGCTTGGCGGGCACGTCTTCTTCAAGGATGTGCCGTGATTACCGTGCCGTGGCGCCTGATAGGCGCGCTGGCGCTGGTGCTGATCGGCGCGGGCAGCGCCTGGCATTTTCAGGGTTGGCGCTACGATAAGCAGTTCGCTGATCAGGCCCGGCTGAGCGCCGAAACGCTCAATAAACTGGCCATGGTGGGCGCCGCCGCGCAACATGCGGAGCAGGAAAAGCGTCTGGCGCTCGAGCAGAAGCTGGCAGCCAGCGAGCAAACTCACTTTGAGAAAATGACCGATGCACAAAACGATCAGGCTCGCCTGCGCGATCGCGTTGCCACTGCTGATGTCCGGCTGTCAGTCCTCCTCGACGCGGATTCAGCCGGTGGCTGTTCAGTGTCTGCCGCCCCCGGCGCCCGCGGCGTGGATCATGCAGCCGTACGCGCCCGACTTGACCCGGCGCATGCTCAACGAATTATCACCATCACCGACACCGGTGACCGTGGACTGATCGCGCTGGCGGCCTGCCAAGCGTATGTCAAGGCGATCACGAAATTTCCGAATGGTAGATAAATTGTACCGAGCCACATACATAAGTTTGTAGAATGCGCACCGATATCAGTTTTCTCGCAATTGTGAAAAGGGATTGGCATGCATAACAAAAACTTGAGCTATCGAGCGGACATCGATGGGCTGAGAGCCGTCGCGGTAATGCTTGTGGTGCTGAATCACGTAGGCTTTAGCCTGTTTTCGGGCGGCTTTGTTGGGGTAGATGTTTTCTTCGTGATTTCAGGATATTTGATTACGGGGATTATTTTAGGTCAGGTTGGAAAAGGAACATTTTCATTTACTGACTTCTATCTTCGCCGAGCCCGAAGAATTCTTCCTGCCCTGTACGTTGTGCTGTTGTGTGTGATGGTTGCGGGATACTATTTTTTTCTGCCGAGTGATTACAGTGCCTTATCACAGAGCACCTTGAGCGCTATTTTCTTCGCGTCCAATCTGTTCTTTTGGAAGAATTCTGGCGGTTATTTTTCTTCCAGCTCAGAAGAAATGCCTCTGCTGCATATTTGGTCTTTATCAGTAGAAGAACAATTCTATTTCATTTGGCCGCTCGCACTTCTGTTGATACTAAAACTCAAAGCACAGAGTGCACGCCTCGCAGTGGCATCAGTTCTAGTAGTAACTTCATTCGCACTGGCAGAGCTTGGCGTTCGGAATGAATGGTCAAGCGCATACTTTTTATTGCCATCTCGTGCCGGCGAACTGCTCATTGGTGCATTGCTGGCCTTCTGGCTGGCGAAGCGTCAGCCGGTAAATAGAGCAAGCGTCATCGCCAATATGCTGTCGATTGTTGGCCTGCTGATGGTGCTGGTCCCGGCCTTTGTGCTAAATAAAACATCTGGTTTTCCAGGTATTAATGCCTTGATTCCATGCGCTGGCGCAGGATTGATAATTGTCTCGCGGGCAATTGGGAAAAACCTAATTTCCCTGATGCTGGAAAGTCGTCCATTCGTTTTTATCGGCCTCATTTCCTACTCGCTATATCTATGGCATTGGCCGCTGATCAGCTTCCTGCATTACTCAAGGGTAGAAATAACGATAGAGATAGCCTTAGGGGTAGTGTTCGCCTCAATCGTACTGGGCTACCTAAGCTGGCGTTTCGTTGAACAGGCGTTCCGTCATAACAACAAGCCGGTGGGTAAGGGCTTTGCCGCCGCCACAGCACTTGCCGGTCTGTTCGTCGTCTCGTTTCCAATAGCTGTTTACCTGAAAGATGGCATTCCGTCGCGGTTCCCGTTTGCGATGCTTACGCAGGATCAATTGACTGCCGAACTTAATAGGTACTGGAGTGGTATTGAGACCACGTCCATGGTTGCCAAATTTGACAGCACGAAAGGCCAGCGGAAGATTGTTGTTGTAGGGAATTCGCATGCCTATGATTTTTCATACGCGCTTACAGAGAACGAATTTAACGGCCAGTTGAAGCTTATAGCTACGCCGCACTTCTGCTTCAACTTTTCCCATGATTATGGTTCTTTGGGGAAAATAGAAGAGTGTAAGCATGCGCTTAAAATGGTTCTTGAGTCTCCAGAGTTAAGAACAGCAGATGCTATCTATCTTCATGATAACTGGGACGGTAAAAATCTTGGCGGTCTATCGGATATGATCAACAAGATCAGAAGCATAAATTCGGCACCGATTTATGTAATCGGCCCCAAAATGGTGTTTTTAAATACAGCTCCAAAGATTTCGAAAGAAGCACAGATTGAACGTCATGTCACGGTCGCAAGTATTAACGAATTTTCCAGAAGGTTCGAGGCGCCGGAGAAGTTTGAGTATGATGATGAGCTAAAAGCATTCTTTAAAGAAAAGGAATTTAAAGATGTTCAATATGTGAGTGCGCTCGACGTGCAGTGCGGTGCTGAACGTAAGTGCGACATATTGTCCGAAAGCGGAGAATACCTTTACTTCGACTACGGCCATTTCACGTTAGCTGGCTCCAAACGTTTCGGGAAAAGCCTCAAAGAAAAGTTTAGCTATCTCTTTTAACTCAAAACAGGATGTTTCCTGATAGGTCGCTACTTGCCGGAAGCCGCGCAGCTACCCGCGCCAATCTGGTGCTTGTCGGCGTGTAGATAGTCGCCTTCCTGGTGGAAGAGAGCGAGCTGGGTGGTCGGCGCGGCGTTGTACTTCTCGAAGGGCTGCTCGCCTGTCGAGTTGATGAGCGCGTTCGGCATGCTCAACGCTGCCACGAAGTCGTGAATGCCGCTGTACTGGGTAAGTCGTCCGCACATTATAAGATCCCCGCGTTGAGCATTCAGGGTAGACCTGTCGGCGCGGGCTTCGTCACAAACCCTTTACCAGCGCAGGTCTTGCAATCGTCACGCACACCAAAGCGATCGAGGCAGCCGGGGCAGATGCAGAAAGCTGCCGACTCTATATGAGGTCGAATTTTTTCAAAGGTGCGCAGATCGCGTTCTTCTTGTGCAACCTGTGCCGCATCTACGAGCGCACGATAGGCGTCAGGGTCAGAGAGAGGGTGGTGGGTGATCCCGGCGATCATTCGCTCGGTCTCGATCAACTGGTAACGGTGCCCGTTCATTTCCAGCGCCAAGCCTGAAATCTTCCCAATCCTCCGTGAAAGCCCCAAGGTCAGCCGCACACCATCCGCGTCAGAGTAGACCTTGCCGTCGTAGGCGAAGGAGGCACCGCGAGGCTCGTCATTCGCGAAGTTGAAAATCGAGCGGCTGATCGTCCCGAGTAGCTTTCCGTTGTCTGCCTGCACGACGTCATAAGTCGATGCGCCGCGGTAATGGCCTGGCGAACTCTGCAGCTCCTCGACAGCATGCCAATAAGCCGCGTCTGCCATCTCGTTCATGTCGAATTGCTCAACCTGATCTATCAACCCTTCGGCTTGCAGGGCTGTCGCCATTTCGTGAAGAGTTTCACGGTGCCCCTCGGGGTTTTGCATACGGAAGTCCTGGTCGTCGAGTGTGTCGCGCCATTGCTTGAGCCGGAGGTTTTTCGCCTGGTCGAAATTCATGCTGCGTGATTCGCTGTACAGGTGCTGTATGCATGTACAGTAATCGAGGCGCGCCAGCTGGGCGAGGGTGAGGCGACGAGCTGTAGGATTTTGTATTGGGGGTCGTAGGCAGGTCGCCGGAGGAGGAAAGTGCACGCACTTCGACTGCATTTGCCGATTCTTTGCGATAGCCTCAAGAAACAAACCAAAAAGGAGTCATCGTTATGGCAAAAGCGTTGTATGGGGTTTATTTCGTCTTCGCCCTGGGATTCGTCGGAATGGGGTATTCGTTTTTCACGGCGTCCAAGGACATTGAGCAGAATGCGTTTTCATGCTTGAGGCTGCCACAGGCAGAAATCGATAAGTGCATGGATGGTGTGACGCAGCATGCCGCCACTCTTCGGAAAGCTGCCGCGGTTTTTACCGGCCAAAATTGAAAAGCACTGTAGGAATATACAACCCTAAGTTATTGATTCTTATAAGGTAATATGTTGCTCTTATAGGTTGGCGACAACTGAATATTTTCCTTATTACTCAACGGCTTACGCAGGTTTCTTGGTCACCTTGACATGGTGGTGCTTTACCCTCAACTCAAAGCCCCGCGGTGGCCGCGGGGCTGTCACGCCTTTACTTGCCGAGCTTCTTGCGGACGTCGGTCACCATGGGACCGACTGCTTTCACAGCTGCTTTTAGCTGGTCCGCTGTCACGCCGAATTTAGTCGACCAGTATTTCAACTCCCAATCCTCGGAAGTGTTTACCCGGTCTCTGTCTTTGGGGCCGCGGTTTTTCAGATCATCAGCCATCTTCAATTTCCTTTTTGGTAGCCTGGGGCAGTCCAGGCCAATCCAGCATAGACCATCAATCCCGGTCGTCTGGGTGGACTACCTTTCTGCGCAAACCTCCGCTAAAGCCAACGGCTTACCATGTGCATAAGCACAAAAACGGATGTTTTGTAACTCATGAAAAGAGACATTTACCTTGTAAAACAACTGCTTGGGTCGCCACAGTCCACAGCATGGGGTGCTAGGGGCGAGTGCGACGGTCTTGACAGACTTCAGTCATTCGGGAGCCATAAGTACCGCGAGCGTCATCTTGATGAATGCTTCGTTCTTGTCGATCGCCCAAAGAGCTCCCCGGACGTTCTCGGCGACATCCGCAGAACCGCGCTGCTCGACCCAGTTGGATAATTCCATGATGGCGGCTTCGAGAGCGAGTTGGTTCTCATTGATTTTGTAAAGCAGAGAAGGGAGCAGATCTGAATTCGGCATGGGTTTTCCTCCGTGAAAGAACCCAGCGTAGCACTGTGTTACATGAAGAGTGTTTTACGTTCGGCAGGACGCCATAGAAGAGGGGGAATGAGGGGGGTTATGGAACGCGTCCATAAAAGTTATGGAACGCGTCTGGCACGATAGAAATTTCTCAGGACGCCAGAAACGACAAAGCCCTGA
>NZ_AKJD01000005.1 GCF_000282515.1 Pseudomonas sp. GM80 | reverse complement strand
TGGCTTCCCCCCGCCACATCGAAGCTTGTGCTTCGCGTGCCAGTTGGGCTGCGGTAAAGGTCTGGCCAGATGCATGTTTTCTGCCGTCAACACGGCAGGCATCGAGAAAAGAGCTCAACAGTGAGGCTTTCACCGCAAAGTTCATGTTCTGTGCGTCAGGTATGGATGAGGTGACGAGACCGATCACGGCCCCGGAAGAATCGAAGAGCGGGCTGCCGCTGGAGCCCGGCTGAATGGCTGCGGTGAACTGCAGCAGGCTGGCGTCGTTGTGCAAACCGAACAGGGCCGACACACCGCCCTGAGTGACGTGGACACCACCGCCGGCAAAACCGGCCAAAGGAAACCCCAGCGCGACAATGGCTTCGCCCAGATCGCAACCGAAGCCGGACTTGAACGCTACCGGTTTCAATGCCGGGCAATCGATCACCCGCAGCAGAGCGATGTCGTTGCGTCGATCAACCACAACGGGATCGGCACGATAACGCCCGTCAAACGAGGCAATGTGGATCTCACGCATGCCTTCAATGACGTGGGCGCAGGTCATGACATGGGTGGCAGAGACGGCGAACGCCGTGCCGGTGGCGCTGCTCGGCGGTCGACCGGAGCCTGAGCCACTGGAGCGGCCATTGGGATGGGCGTCGTCGATATCCAGACCGATACGCCGGCCAAGCGCCGCGAGGCCGTAGGCAGAGCCTTCAGCCAGCGCACGAAATTTCCATTGGTCATTTCGGCGGTAGAACTCGCCAATGATGATGGCGGACTCGCCGTTTTCGCCAAGATCCAGCGCGTAATCAATCTGGCCATCGACCTGCAGGCGCAGGTTTTTCAGCTCACTCACCGGCCCCGCAGCAGAAAAGGTGTACACCACCAGGAGCACGCGATCGCTGCCCGCCGGGATTTCGTCCAGTTTCAGCTTGCAGCCGACTTTCTGCTGGTCCTCGACCCATTCCATCCAGGCGCGTGGCGTCTGAAAGAGGGCAGGATCACCTTTCGGGCGGCGTTTTTCATCAACCGGCAATATGGCAACTGCGGCGTACTCCCCGAAAGCCGAAGAGTTACCACATTCCAGAGTCCATTCACTCCGGGCGCTTGATACTGCGGTGTTTGCGCCAGGCGCTAGCACCATCATTCCTTGAAAACTCCTTGGATTGCTTCCTGCGTGGGTCTGTGCCGGTCGACGCAAACGAGCAAATGGTATCAGACTTCATAGGCCTATTTAATATCAGGGTGATGCTACCGCCGCAACGGTGATCCCCTTTACCCGCACGTCTGGTCGCCAAATCCCTTGGGGCTCGGGCAAGCCTAGCCGACGAGCGGCAAAAATCCCCGCCAGGTTCACTCCGGCCGCCCGGGTGTAGCCGACGCCGCCGGAATAACGCGCGTTGATCTCTAGCAGGTGCGGGTTACCGTCTGCGTCGTCACGGGTCTGAACATTGACGATACCGTCACACTTGAAGTGCTCGGCGGCCTTCAAGGCAAGCTCGATCGCCGCCCCTTCACGCTCGCAGAGTTGATGCAGGCCTTTCTTGCGACGGCCGACGAACGCAACCGGGCGCCCGGCTTCACAGACCATGTCCACCGAACATTCACTGCCCGCCATGTATGGCATGACCAGCATCGGTGGTGGCGGCGTCAGTGCCGAACGGTAGCCGTGCATATAGATGTCGAAGTTCACTTCACGCACATCGGGGTTGGCGAAGCAGCGAAAAGGGTCGGCACTGGCCTTGAACCGCCAGAAACCCTGACCGTAAATGCCCACGGCAGGTTTGACACAGACTTCCCCCGACGCCGATAACATCTGGTAAGCCGCTTGCAGTTCCTCGGCATTCGACGCGGTGATTGCCGGCACGCAGGCCAGACCCGCGCGCTCCGCCTCAGCCGTGAAGCGGCTTTTGTCGTCGACCAGGTCAAACGTGTCGAGCGACAGTGCACCGGTGACCAGCACCAGCCCGGCGCGCTCGAAGCGCTCGCGGGCATGTTCGAACTCCCGGCCCACACGACCGGCCAGTACAACCTTGATCTGATGAGCCTGCGCGGTGGCAATGACCCAATCGATGCGTTCCTGATTGTCCGCAGGCTCGACAAAACTGACGTCGGCAACCGAAGTGATTTCGGGACGATCCTGTCGATGCGAGGCGTAAATCTTCACTTCGGCCGGCAACGCTTCGCGCGCGCCGAGAATGATGTCCCGTTGACTGGACTGCCCTTCGAGAAACCAGATCACTATTTGTTACCCTCCCTTGTCGATGCGCCGAAAGCCGTAAAACACATGAAAAATTCGCCGACTTCCACTGTTGGAGCGGACAGTACCGACTTGCGGTGCAAACTCAAGGGGTACAGTGCAAATGGCCTGCCTCGGCAAATGCCACGCGCAACGCCCCTGACGATTATCGGGTGGCGACAATGAACAACCGCGGGAACGGCAACAGTACCGAACCATCAGCCAGCGCCGGATAGGCCTCTTCGACTCGCGCCTGGTATTGCTCCAGAAACGCTGCCTGCTCGACCTCGCTCAACGGGTTGAGAAACGGGATCAGACCACTACCCTTGAACCACTCGACCACGCCCGCCGCTCCGCCAGTCAACTGATGGTGATAGGTGGTGCGCCACACGTCGACTCGCGCACAGTGCGGTCGTAGCATGGAAAAATAATCGCTGGCGCTCGCCATATCGGTGCGCTGCCCTGCTGCTCCCGCCAGTTTGCTCGCCCACGGGCCATTGGCGGCGACTTCACGCATCAGCCGATGAGACGGTTCATTGAGGTTGTCCGGCATCTGGATCGCCAGACTGCCACCGGACGCCAACCTGCCTGCCAGCGCCGGCAATAACGCCGCATGGTCCGGCACCCACTGCAACACCGCATTGGCGAAAATCACATCGAAGCGACCTTCGTCGGCCCATTGATCAATGTCGCCCACCTCAAACTGCAACTGCGGCAAGCGCTTGCGTGCGGCCTCGATCATGTCAGCCGAGCTGTCCAGTCCGCTGACGCCTGCCCCCGGAAAGCGCTGCACCAGGAGTTCAGTCGAGTTGCCCGGGCCGCAACCGATGTCGATGACCGAGCGCGCTTCAGCCAATGGAATCGCCGCCAGCAGATCGCGCGCCGGCCGGGTACGTTCATCTTCGAAGGCGACATATTGCTGGGCAGACCAACTCATTGCGTTCTCCTGTCAGGGGGTGTTGCAGCGGTTGGTTACAATACAGGTTGCATCGTGATTCGCTCCAGAGCGACTCATTTCAAAGCATGTCTGCGAAGACCGTTCTTTATCGCCAATGCTTAGGTGCCTATTGCGTTTCTGACCGTCCGTCGAGCCAGACAAAAGCGATTTTGACAGCAAAAAAAATCTACCTATAGTCAAGTGGCGGCAGTCGGAAGGAACCCGATTCTCTCGTCTTCGTGCAAGGAGCACGGCCTGCTCATACCTCATGACCGGTGGGTTCCCCCAGTAGTGTGCTCGCGTAAGCCATACGGCAAGCAAGCGTCGTCGTGCCTGGATTGAGGCGCGACGGTCACTCTGAAAAAAGGAGCGTTACCATGTCTCGAGTTACGGATATTCTGGTCTCTATCGACACCGAAACCATTCTGAAAAAATATCCAAACATCAGCAAAGACCCGAAGAACCCCACGCTGATCGACTGGCATCATGTGTACATGGTCACCAATCAGGATAACGTCGTCAGTGGCCAGGCCGGTGGCGAGCTGGACCTCAAGGCTCAGGTCGGCGACCTGATCCGCTGGCGCGAAACAAGCCTGTCGCAGAGCTTCGAACAGGCGGTAATTTTCTACAAGTTCATCGGCAATGCCGGTGCTGACCTGATCTCGCCACCCTCGCCGCGCAAGGCTACAGCTTGTGTTGCGGTGCCCAATCGGGAAAACCCATCCGTCCCCAGCTGCCAGAAAGTCGATAACCATTATTGGTCGTCGGAGACCCTGGACTGCGGTCGCGTGACCTATCACTTCCACTTCCTGATCGTCGATCGCAACTGCCAGATCATCGGCTGCTGCTCGTGGGATCCGTTCATCTCCATTCATAACTGATGATGTTCAGGGCCCCTCGCCCAAGAGGGGCTCAACCGATCCGTTGCCGCCCCGGCCGGAACAGGATGTCTTGCCTTGGCCGAAGCGGTTGCCGTCTTGTGCCAACATCATGAAAGGAATCCATGATGACTTCCGAACCCATTCCCTCGCCCTCTTCTGCCGCTACAGATGCACACAATATCCTGCTGATCGTGGATGCCGAGTCAATGCTGAAGCGTCATCCGGACTCCAGCCTGGACCCGGCCGCGCCAACAGGCATTGCCGATGGTCTGGTCTTTTTCGCCGCGGGTAATAATTCGAAAGAAATAGTTATAAATGACAGCAAAGTGACACTGCCAATCGAGATCGGCCGCCTCCTGCATTTTCGTGGACGATCCATCAGCCTGATCGCCGAGCACAGCGTCGTCATCTATCGCATGACCGTCGCCAGCAGCGACGTGGTTACAGAACCGGCCCTGGAAGTCCACACGCACCTCACCGTCCCCGCTCCCGACCCGGCAAACCCGACCGTACCCGGCAGCCACAAGGCAGATGATCACTTTTGGGCTTGCACGGCGAAGGGTATCGGGGTCGAACAGTGCGAGTTGAGTTTCATGCTGGTGAACCAGCAGTGTGAGGCTGTGGGGTATTTCAGTTGGACGGTAGGCATGGAAATCACTGAGTAGGCGATAAAAAACCGGCCTCCAAGGGCCGGTTTATTGTCAGGCGTAGTACCCAACCGTTTTTTTCAGATGATCCGAATACTCATAGATGTCGTCGACCGTACTGATCGGATGGCGCGTTTCGTTCTTTTCCTCATCGAAGATACCGATGTACTTCTGGGATCGATTGAAATGCAATCTGCAGATCGGTTTGCGGTTGTTATCATCCAGCAGGATGCCGAAATAACTCTGAGTATCGCGCTGCACGATTCGCTTGGCATCGACGACCGAACGAACCAGCGCCCGAACGATGTGATACCCCTCCAACTCTTCCAGGGTGGTGATGATTTTATCGTCTGATTCGTCGCCTGGAACCAACGGATCTGTGCCCCCAGAAGCTGTCGGCACTGGCACCAACGCCTGGGGGATAGCGCCGCTCATTGCAGACTTCAACCGCTCGTTGATCTGGTCATTGAGAAATTGCGCGACAGCTTTACGCGTCAGCTCATGAAACTGCTCACGGACTTTCTGAGTGATCACACCGTCGTAAACGCGAGAGGCGAAAACCTTGACGAAATCATCGTCCGGCTTGCTGACCTGCGCTGCGATGACCTTCTTGATTTGGCTGACATATTTCAATTCGCCCGCCGCGTTGATGATCGAATCAACGTCAAAAGCCGACTTGGTCAATTTCACCAACTCGGGGACCGAGTACTCATCAATGTCCAGCAGATCCAGCTCCAAAAATGGCTTCTCATCCATTTTGTTCGGCGCATCGAGGTCCGTAAAAAACTTGTAGACCTGGCCATTGGTGAGAATCGAGATTCGTGCACTGGTGACATGAAAATAGCGGAATAGCTGGGAAGCATGATTGATGTGCAGAGGCTCACCGATCTTTTTGCACTCGATCAGAATCTGTACTTCCCCTCCCTTCATGATGGCGTAGTCAATTTTCTCGCCCTTTTTCGTGCCCACATCACACACGAACTCAGGCGTAACCTCTGTTGGGTCAAAAACATCGTAACCAAGCACCGTGCTGATGAAGGGCATGACAAATGCATTTTTCGTTGCTTCTTCCGTCTGGATTGCGGCGCTCTGCAACCGGACCTTGGCGGCTAGACTGGCTAACTTTTCGAAGAATTCCATGAGTGGCCTCTTGCGTGATTTTCTATCCGTGTAATGAGCTGCTGGCAATTTGATTGCCAACTGATACTAGCCACAAAACAGCACAATGAAAGTTTCACCCTCAAGTCATCCCTCGCGTCTTTGCCCCCCCTATTTTTCTCGAACGGAAAAAATTGTAAGTCGAATTTTCACAACCCCGTCAGTGTCTGAATTTCAGGCGCATCCCAATAAGGAACACGGCTATGAAATTCGCAAAGATTTCCCAGAAGCTCGCCCTGTGGGCCGGTAGCCCGAAGACGTTCATGGGGGCATTGATCCTGATTGGGTTGTGGGGGTTGAGCGGGCCGATTTTTAATTACAACGATACTTGGCAACTGATCATTAATACCTCGACGACGATCATCACGTTTTTGATGGTGTTCCTGATTCAGAACACGCAGAACCGCGACACCGACATCCTGCATTTGAAGATCGATGAATTGCTGCTGGTGACCAAAGAGGCGCAGAACGCGATGCTCGGACTGGAGGCGCTGGACCTCAAGCAACTGGAAGCGTTGCGCAAGCATTATCGGATGCTGGGTGAGGGCGAGGTGTTCAATCTTGAAGGGCTGGGCGAGAAGGGTAAGCCGAAACAGGATTTGAATGAGTGTTGATGGGTGACAAAAGATCGCAGCCTGCGGCAGCTCCTACATGGGGCGGGCTGCGATCTTTTTTGATTAGCGGCTGGCTTGCAGGGCGCGGGCCATTTGCAGGTGGTTTTGCAATTTGGGCAGCGTTTCGTCAGCGAAGGCTTTGATTTCCGGCACGTCGGTGGTTTGTGCTTGCTGCTGAATCTGTTCGATAGCCTCTTCAGTGGCTTTGACCTGACTGGCAGCGTAGGCCTGGTCGAACGTCGCGCCGTCTTTGACTTCTGGTATCAGTTCTTTGGCCTTGTCAGCCATTTCCTCGCGTGGGGCGACGGGCAAGTCGAGCTTCTTGGCGATCTTCGCCAGGTGCTGATTGGCCGTGGTGCGGTCATTGATCACGACGATGGTGTAATCCTTGACCTCTTTGGATTCGGTTTTGCCGTGCGCCAAGCGGCTGGCCTCAATGTCGGCCATGCCTTTTGCCGACGCTTCGTTGATGAAGTCGGCGGGCGACTGGGCGAAAGCACTGCTGGCACACAGGCCCAGCAATGTTGCAAAACTGATGTTGCGTACACGGGTGGCCATCCGGCTCATGGTCGCGCCCTCCTTACTCTGCAAATTCAAGCGGGAGCTTACGCCCCCGCCTCTCAATCAAAACAACCTCCACCGACTACTTCGATTTCTGAGCGGGCTTGCGGCCCATGTCTGTTTTCGCAGGCTCTTTATCAACTGTCGTGGTGGTTGTTTTCCCACCTTTGCGACCAGCTTCAGAGGCCTTCGTTCGATCGTTGGCGAAGTTTCCCGAGTTCGAGTTTCTTGAATTAGGCATGATTCTCTACCTCTTGGTATTGATCGTGGCGAGCAGGTGCCCGCCTAGATTGAGAATTTTCTGCCGGGCAAAGGTTTAGAAAAATTGCCCTCGATGCGACGAACGGCGCGACCGGATCAGTTATTGAAGGCGTGGTGGTTCAAGCGCTTGGCCGTGTACATCGCTTGATCGGCATGCCGGAACAGTTGTTCCTCGCCACTGCCGTGCTCGGGGTAGCGGGCGACGCCGATACTCGGCTGAATGCGCAGGTTGTGGCCATCCAGACGCATCGGTTGTACCAGCACCTGTCGGATTTTTTCCGCCACGCTGTCGGCATCTTCAGCGGCATGAACACTGTGCAACAGCACGACGAACTCATCACCGCCAATCCGCGCAACCGTATCGGTTTCACGCACGCAGCCCTTGAGGCGATTGGCCACGGTTTGCAGGAGCATGTCGCCCACCGCATGACCGAACGTGTCGTTGACCTGCTTGAAGCGATCAAGGTCGACATACAGCAACGCCATATGCCCGGATTGCTCGCGGGCGCCGGTTAAAGCCGCCGTCAAACGCTCGCGCAACAACTCCCGATTTGGCAATTGCGTGAGCTGATCGTATTGCGCCATGCGCCGCAGTCGGGCGTGCAATTGTTGGCGTTCAATGGCGGTTGCAACCTGGGCGCAGACGTATTGCAGCAGCTCCTTGTCCTGCTCGGTGTAGCGTTCGCCGCCGGGCAGGCTTTTGACGATCAACGCGCCGATGGTGCCGTTTTTCGAATTCAGGGGCACGCCGAGCCAGCAAGGCGAATTCTGCCCGGCGACCAGCGCGGCAAAATCAGCCGGGCAATCGTCGCTGTCGGGTGTCAGAAGAATCGGCTGACCGCTGCGGATCACTTCTGTGCACAAGCGCCCGGTGACGGTGCCGGGTTGCTCGGGCTGCAATTCGTGATCGTCGACATGATAGGGAAAGTTCAGTTGTGCGCAGTGCTCGTCGTACAGCGCCACGGAGAAATTCAGCGCCGGCAACCATTCACCGATGATCAGGTGAATACGCTTGAACAGCGCCAGCAGATCTTCGGCGACATGGGCGGCTTCGGAAATCGCATACAACGCCGCCTGGCGTGATTCGGCCTGTTTGCGTTCGGTGATGTCGCGGGCCACGGCGATGCGCAGTTGATCGACTTCTGACCAGCGCGCCGACCACAGAATGTGCGCGACGCGACCGTCCTTGCGCACATAACGGTTTTCAAAGTTGTGTTTCGGCTCGCCGCCCATGATCTCGCTGGCGGCCGCAAGCGTGCGCTGTCGATCAGCCGGGTGCACCAGTTCGATCATCGGCCGACCGATCAATTCGTCTGGCGTGTAGCCGAAAATACGCTCGCAGGCAGCGCTGACAAACACGAAGCGTCCCTGCTTGTCGACCGCACAAACGGCGTCCAGCAACAGGTCGATGTAACTCGCCAACGGCGCGGAATTTCGGCTTTCCATGGTTCAGCGTGGGTGTCCGGACAATGCAGCACTCATCAACCATCCCTGACCTTTTATTCACGCATCCCTGCACAGACCATCAAGCCTTGTTCGGCATCAACCCCGGCAGCGCATGCATCAGCGCGTTGACGGCAAAACCGATGAACATCACGCCGCACAGGCGGGTAATGAGCAGTTCGTGACGCTGATACAGCGTGCGCACCCGCTTAGCGCCGACCACGCCAATGAGAATAGCGTAGGCAAGCAGTCCACCGAGAAAACTCAGGGCGATCAGCGCTGGCAACATCGACCAGTTGAGCAGTTCGGCGCGACTCGACAGCAGCGCCGTAAAGGTCGCCACCGCCACCGGATAAGCCTTGGGATTGGTCAAACCGAACAGAATTCCGTGCCAGAACGGCTGACGCGCCGCGCCTTGTGCCTCGTCGCCGCTACGGCGCTGGGCCCGCACCGCACGCCAGCCGAGCCAGAACAGGTACAGGCCGCTGAGCACGCCAAGCACATCGAACGCCGTGCTGCCGATTTCCCGGGCGCCGACAATCGCGATCAGCGCCGTGCTGCACCAGACCACATCACCGAGCAAATGCCCGCAAAGGAACCCGGCCCCGGCCCGCCGCCCATGCGCCGCGCCAATGCCGAACACCGCCAGCACACCCGGCCCCGGCGTGATGCCGTAGATGAAACCCGAGGCCAGAACGGCCATTAGCAAAGATGGAGTCATGGAAAACCTGCAAGCGCCAGAACACGTGGCGGCCAGTCTATATCAGCCGATTGCGCCTGATCACTGCTCGTCGTAAAAACGCATGCCGGCGTACGGTTTTTGCCGACACGCCGCCAGCCTCGACGCCAGATCGCCAACATGCAGCTCCAGTTTGTGGCCATCCGGATCGAGGAAGTAGAACGACGCACCTTCGCTGCGGTTGTCGCGCCATGCCTTCACGTTGACCGCTTTTAGCCGCCGTACGAAACTCGCAAAGTCCGCGCTTTCCAGACTGAAGGCGTAGTGCGTGTAATCAGCGCCCGGCTCGGACTTGCGCAATGGATCCAGCGACAGACACAGCCACAGCCCCGGCAGCGACAGATACGCGCCGGCGTCCCACGTTGCCTCGACGCGCAACTGCAGCACATCGCGATAAAACGCCAGGCTGCGCTGCAGATCGCTGACCGCCAGGGTCAGGTGGTTGAGGCCGGTCAGCATGGATTCAGTAACCTCTGAAGTCCTCGGGGACGACGTATTGCTCGCCGTCGTAAGTCAGGGTGATCTGGGTTTTCTTCAGGTCAGTGGTTTTCGACACGCATTGGCCACCGGACTTGACGTCTTTCATTTTGCTGCCGCGGGTGGTGATGATCAAATCGGCGAAACCATGGTGACTCGTTGGCGCAACGTCGAGCGTGCGGCGGACCTGATTGGCATACCCGCTACAGTCACCCATGAATTCACCGTTGTTTTTGAACACCACCAAGCCTTCCAGTACCGGACGCAGCGCATTGCCCTCGCGGACGTACAGGGTCAGATCGGTTTTCTCATAAGGCAGTGCGCTGGAACTGTGGCCGAACAATGAACGCACGCCGAAAGCCCGCACGTCGGGCGCCAGGCGATAGCGCGCGGTGTCGATGCGCAAATCATCCAGGCGAATGGCGTCGGAGTTGTAAGCGCCCGGCTTGTGGTAAGTGGCGATGGGCGCGGCGTTGGCGGCATTGACGATCGACAGGTCGAGATCGTACATCCCGGCATCGTCACTCCCGGCGTCGGCAAGGTACGTCGACTTGAGTGCAATCGCCTGATTCTGGAACGCCGGCCAGACTTTGCAGCGGGACAGCGACTTGCCGTCGAAGTCTTTGGTCTGGCAGGCGGCCTGGGCGGTCATCGTTAACAGTCCCAGGACGATGAAGGAGCCCAGCAATGTGTTACGTGAAATCATTGTTCTTCCTTGAATAAAAAACGGTTGTCTTAGATGCGCTTGAAGTCGGCGGGCAATTCATATTTTTTGCCGTCATAACGGATTGTCGTCAGGACAGGTTTTTGCGTGACGGTTTTCGATTCGCACACCTCTCTCTCACCGCTGCCAACGGTCGAGCTGCTGATCGTTTTAACGATCAGGTCGGCATAGCCATGCGTGCTGGTTTTGGCCAGCTCCAGCGTTCGCGACGTTTCATAACGCTCGCCCGCACAATTACCATCCCACTCACCGCCATACTCGTATACCACCAGACGATCCATGACCGGACGCAGTGTGTTGCCCTCTTTCACATAGAGCGACAACCAGGTTTCATCCAGAGGATTCACGCGCGAAGAGCCTTTGAAGCGCACTCGAACGCCAAACGCCTGCAATTGCGGCGCGAGCTTGTAGCGGGCAGTGTCTAATTTCAGTTCATCCAGCGCGATCGCATCGACAGAGAAGGCAGCAGGCTGATGAAACGTCGCCAACGGCTGCGAGTCGCTGCTCGCCCTCAGCGACAACCCGAGGTCGTAGACACCCACGGTCTCTGTTGCGCCGTACACCGGATCGGGCGAGAAATGGGCGGCGGCGGTGATCGTCAGACCTGGAAACGCCGGCCAGTCCTTACAAATGGAAAAATCCAGCGCTTGCGCCTTGGGTGCAGGCGTGCAATCGGCAAACGCCGGCCCCGCCATCAACCACGCGCACACCGCCGCACACCCGATCCAGCCAGACTTCACTGTCACTTCCCGCTCCTTGATGAGGTTTCAGCCGCGCACTATCCCCTGCTGTATCGACCCTTTCAACCGAATCATCAGCAAATCAAAACGCATTTGGTCTTACCCAGAAGACAAACGGGACTGGCCTCTCCTCGTATCACGCTGTAGCGTCTTGTATTACACACCACTACACCGCCATACACGGCGACTGCCGCCAAAAGCGTGGTAAATAACGCTCAGCTCGCCGCGACTATCCCTTCCTGAATTTTTTGATTCAACCAGTTCAACGCCTGATCTCCACCCCGGCGCTTATGCCAGGCCAGCACAAACGTGAACGGCGGAATCTCGAACGGTGGCGGCACCACGACCAGTGTCTGCTGATCAATGTCGCGCACACTTCGCGATGACACGGTCAAAATCAGGTCCGTGCCACTGATCAACTGCGGCGCGACGTTCCAATGCGGCAGGCTGATCGCGACGCGGCGACGTTCGCGCAATGAGGTCAGCGCGCGTTCGATTTCCGGGGTGCCGCTACCGCGCATTTCCAGCAAGGCGTGGGGGCGCGACAGGTAAGTGCGCAGGTCCAGATGACCGCTGGCCGGCAACGTCCGGCGATCCAGCAAGCACACGTAGCGTTCTTCGAACAGCAGCGTGCTGCGCAATTCGTGGGGCATTTCCGGGAAGACCCCGGCCGCCACGTCGATATCGCCATTGAGCACGCCTTCAAGCATCCCTTCACGACTGGCATGGCTGATTTGCAAATCGATGCCAGGCGCCTCATGACGCAGGGTTCGGATCAGCGACGGGAGGATGATCGCCGCGCCATAGTCCGACATCGCCAGCCGAAAAGTCCGTCGTGCACTGGCCGGATCGAAGGTGTTGGGCGCCAGCAGCGATTGCACTTGTGCCAGGGCTTCGGTCAACGGTGCGATCAGTTCCAGTGCTCGCGCAGTCGGCACCAGCGTCGAGCCAGCCCGTACCAGCAGCGGATCACCGAGCACGTCACGCAGCCGCGCCAGCGCATGACTGACCGCCGGTTGGCTGAGGTGCAAGCGCTCGGCGGCGCGGGTGACGTGCTGTTCGCTAAGCAAGGCGTCGAGGATCACCAGCAGGTTGAGGTCGATGCGGCGTAGATCATTCATTTGATGCATGTTCTGGATGACGAAACGGAATTTAAATCTGCGCGACGAATACTCTAGAGTCCAGCAAAACCTGTTGGAGAGTGAACATGAGTACGTTGCAGTGGGCCGGGTTGTTGGCGTTGGCCGCGTTTGCCGGGGCGGTGGTGCCGTTTCAGGGTGCGATCAACAGCAATCTGGCGCGCGGCTTGGGCCATCCGCTGTGGGCGACATTGGCCTCGCTGCTGGTGAGTGTGTTGGTGTTGTTACCGGTGATTCTGCTGTTGCGCTTGCCGCTACCGTCGATGGCCTTTATCAGCAAAGCGCCGTTGTGGATGTGGGCCGGTGGTGCGTTTGGCGTGTGTTTTGTCGCGCTGGCGGTGGTGTTGCTGCCCAAGCTCGGGGCTTCGGGATTCATTGCCTTGGCGCTGGCCGGACAGGTGCTGGCTTCGATGCTGCTGGATCACTTCGGGTTGTTCGGGTTGCTGGAGAAACAGCTGACGCTGCCACGGGTGTTTGGGGCGCTGTTGTTGATTGCCGGGGTGGGGTTGATTCAGTTTGGCCATTCACCGGGAAAGGTTTTGGCAGCGCAATAAGATCAAAAGATCGCGGCCTTCGGCAGCTCCTACATTGACCGGATCATGTAGGAGTTGCCGAAGGCTGCGATCTTTTCAGCGGCTCAATATTTGTCGAGTGTGCGCAGTTTCTGCGGCAATCCCCATAGCAATAACGCCGCCGCGATCAATGCCGCGACACCGATGACATACAGCGCCGGCGTGGTGCTGCCGGTGAGGTCCCTGATGCGCCCGACCATGACCGGGCTGACGATCCCGCCGAACTGACCCAGGGTGTTGATCACCGCAATCCCGCCGGCGGCACCTGCGCCAGCACCGGCCAGCAACTTCGGTGGCAAGGTCCAGAAGCTCGGGATCGCAGCGATGATGCCCGCACCGAGCAAGCCGAGGGCGACAATCAGGAACGTGGTGTGGTCAGCAAAAATCCCCGCACTGAAGAAGCCGATTGCGCCGACCACCACCAGCCCCGCGACAAACTTGCGCCGCTCACCGGTGGCGTCCGATAACCGCCCGATGACGACCATGGTGATCGCGCCGCAGATGTACGGGATGGCCGTCAGCAGCCCGATCATCACCGGGCTCTCGGTACCGGCGCTGCGGATCAATTGTGGTGCCCAGAAATTCAGGCCGTAGGACGCGACCTGAATCAGAAAGTAGATCAGCCCCAAGGTCAGGAAACCCGGAATCCTCAGCGCCGCCAGCAACGAGCCGCCGCTCTTGTGCGGCTCGTGATGGGCGATACGGCTGGAGAGCAGTTTTTTCTCCTCGGCAGTCAGCCAGTGCGCGTCTTCGATGCGGTCCTTGAGCAGCATCAACACCAGGAAACCGAGGCCGACACACGGCACGCCGCCGAGCAGAAACAACCAGTGCCAGCCGCGCATTTGCAGCACGCCGTCGAGGTGTTCCAGCACCAGCCCGGAGAACGGCGCACCGACCAGACCGGCAAACGCCGAGGCCAGAAACAGCATTGAGGTGATGCGTCCACGGAAGTGCTGCGGGAACCACAGCGTCAGGTAATACAGCACGCCCGGGGCAAAACCGGCTTCCATCGCGCCGATCAGAAAACGCAGCGCGTAGAACTGCCATTCACTGGTCACGAAGACCATCAGTGCCGTCGCCACGCCCCACGACATCATGATCCGGGCGATCCAGCGGCGCGCGCCGACCTTGTACAACATCATGTTGCTGGGCACTTCGAACAACACATAACCGACCACGAACAGCCCGGCGCCGAGACCGTACGCGGTGTCGCTCAGGCTCAGGTCGGCTTGCAGCTGGAATTTGGCGAAGCTGATGTTGATGCGGTCGAAAAAGGCGAACAGGTAACAGACCATGATCAGCGGCATCAGGCGCCAGGCGACTTTGCTGACCAGGGCTTTTTCGGCATCGTGATCGACGGACGAGCTTGCGCCCGCCTCCATTACATTGAGGCTCATAGCTTTTCTCCAGGCGGACTGCCGGTGGGCGTCCGATTGTTTTTGTTGTCTGGTTTGGTTTTTAACTGTAGGAGTGAGCCTGCTCGCGATGGCGATGGGTCAGTCGACATCCGTGCTGGATGACAGACCGCAATCGCGAGCAGGCTCACTCCTACAGGGGAATGGCGGTGTTCAGGTGGGAATGGGGTGCAGGTCGCAATTGCGCCCGGCCTTGGCCAATTGGCCGGGGACTTCGTGCCCGAGAAGCGCCGGTAATCCGAGCGAGAGTTGCAACAACAGCGGCAAATCAATGCCGGTGTGGATGCCGATCTCATCGCACAGATTCACCAGATCTTCCGTGCAGATATTGCCCGACGCCCCCGGCGCAAACGGGCAACCACCGAGGCCGCCAAGCGCCGCGTCGAAACGCCGGGCACCGGCCTCGTACGCTGCCAGCACATTGCACAAACCCAGACCGCGAGTGTTGTGAAAGTGCAGGGTCAGGTCGGCCGCTGAAACCCGCTGCAACACCCGTCGCACCAAGCGATCGACCTGACGCGGATTGGCCATGCCGGTGGTGTCGGCGAGGGTGATGCCCTGAATGCCGAGTTCCTGATAGGCGTCGAGGATTTGCAGCACGCGATCCTCGGCGATCTGGCCCTCGAACGGGCAACCGAACGTCGTCGCAATGCTGCCATTGAGGCGCACGCCCGAGCCGCTGGCGAACGCGACAATGTCGCCGAACGCCGCCAGTGAATCTTCGCAACGCATGCGCATGTTGGCGAGGTTGTGGGTCTGGCTGGCAGACATCACCAGGTTCAGTTCATCGGCCCTCGCCTCCAGTGCGCGCTGTGCGCCTTTGAGATTGGGGATCAGCGCCACGTAAATCAGCCCCGGCTGCCGTTCAATGCCTTTGAACACCTGCTCGCCGTCACGCAGTGCCGGAATGGCTTTGGGCGAGACGAACGAACCGGCCTCGATGCGGCTGAAACCGGCCAGCGACAGCTGATCGATCAGCGCGATCTTGTCAGCGGTTTCCACCCAGGTCGGCTCGATCTGCAAGCCGTCGCGAGGCGAAACTTCCTGGACGATCAACGTTTGCGAATAGTCCGTGATCATTGCACCACCCCTTGGCTTTTCAGGCGTTCGATGTCGAGTTCAGTCAGGCCGAGACCGGCAAGGATACCGTCGGTGTGCTGGCCGAGGGTCGGCCCCGACCAGTTCACGCCGCCGGGGGTTTCCGACAGTTTCGGGACGATGCCGGGCATCTTCACCGTTGCACCGCCCGGCAGTTCGGCGTTGAGCAACATCTCCCGCGCCTGATAGTGCGGATCGGCAACAATGTCGGCGACCGAGTAGATGCGTCCAGCCGGCACTTCGGCGGCTTCGAGGGCGGCAAGTACGTCGTTGATCGGCAGGCTGCTGGTCCAGTGGGTGATGGCCGCATCGAGCATTCCGCTCTTGGCTGCGCGACCGTCGTTGTGAGCGAACTCCTCGGCGTCGGCCAGATCGCTGCGGCCAATGGTCTGCATCAGCCGCTTGTAGATCGGGTCGCTGTTGCCGGCGATCACCACGTAGGCGCCGTCAGCCGTCAGATAGGTATTGGAGGGGGCAATGCCCGGCAACGCGCCGCCACTGCGTTCGCGGACATGGCCGAGCATGTCGTATTCCGGCACCAGACTTTCCATGACGTTGAACACACTTTCGGCCAGCGACACATCGACCACCTGACCGCCGCCCTGCCCGGTCTTGACCCGCAGCAGCGACATCAAGGCACCGATCACCGCGTGCAGCGAGGCCAGTGAATCGCCGAGGCTGACGCCCACTCGCGCCGGCGGCGAACCGGGCGTGCCGGTGGTGTAGCGAATGCCGCCCATCGCCTCGCCGATCGCACCGAAACCCGGGCGGTCGCGGTACGGTCCGGTCTGGCCGTAGCCGGAAATGCGCACCAGGGTGAGGTTGGGATTGAGTGCGTGGAGCACGTCCCAGCCGAGGCCGAGTTTCTCCAGGGCGCCGGGACGCAGGTTCTCGATGATCACGTCGGCGTCGCGGGCCAGTTGCTTGACCAGTTCGATGCCTTCAGCGGATTTGAGGTTGAGCGCCAGCGACTTCTTGTTGCGCGATTGCAGGTACCACCACAGTGAGGTGCCTTCGTGCAGTTTGCGCCATTTGCGCAGCGGGTCGCCCTGACCCATGGCTTCGATCTTGATCACCTCGGCGCCGAATTCGGCGAGCATGCGCGCGGCAAACGGCGCAGCGATGAGGGTGCCGATCTCGATCACTTTGATCGCACTCAAGGGGGCAGTCATTGTGGGGTACCTCTTGTTCTTGGAATATGCGGCCAAGGCTAGAGGACACCGCGCGGATCAATCCAACCTTCACTCGGCAACAAGCGTTCGCGAACTGCGAACGCATCGCCCTCCCCCTGTAGGAGCTGCCGAAGGCTGCGATCTTTTGATCTTGCTCTTCAAAACAACAGATCAAAAGATCGCAGCCTTCGGCAGCTCCTACAGGGGGGATGTGGGGTGGGTGTGGGTGGATCAGTGGCGCAGGTGCTCGAACAACAATCGGCTGACGGGCGACAACCCCACCTCATCGCGCACCACCACAATCAGCGCGCGATCCGACCAGTCATCGGTCAGCGGCACCGCGTGCAGCCCCAGCGCCTGGCCGAACAACTCATACGCCCGCTGCGGCAAAATCCCGATGCCCATGTTGGCCTGAACCATCCGGCACACCGCATCAAACCCTGGCACATGGATGCGAATGCGCAGGACTTTGCCGGCCTGGCGCGCCGCCGCGTGGGTGCGCATGTTGATCGAACTGGCGGCGTGCAAACCGACGTAATCACTGTCCAGGGTTTCGGCGAACGCCACGCACGCACGCGCCGCCAAAGGGTGTTCGGGCAACATCACGACGACCAGTTTGTCCTCGCGGTAGAGCACGCTGTGCAGGCCTTTGGTGTCGCTGTCGTTGGAACAGATGCCGAGATCCGCGACGCCGTCGAGTACACCCTGAATCACCCCGGCGCTGGGCCGTTCTTCCAGATCGGTCTTGACCTGCGGATGCCGCGCCGAGAAGTCGCGCAGGTCTTCGGGGAGGAATTGAATGATCGCCGACAGGTTCGCCAACATGCGCACATAACCGCGCACACCGTGGCTATGCTCGCCCAACTCCAGGCCCATTTTTTCGACGTTGAACAGCATCTGCCGCGCATGGTGCAGCAAGGTTTCGCCGGCCGGCGTCAGGGTCATGCCTTTGGCCTGGCGCACGAACAGGCTGATGCCCAGCGCCTCCTCCAATTCCATCAGACGCTTGCTGGCCGCCGACACCGCAATGGCTTCGCGCGAGGCGGCGCGGGTCAGCGTGCCCTCTTCGTGCACGGCGACAAACAGTTGCAGGGTGATCAGATCGAGGCGGCGAATCAGGCTTTTCTGCAGCATGGAAGGCTCGCTGGCGGGGTTCGTTCGAGTCGGCAGGATAGCCCGGTTTTTGTTGAAGTCGGACATGTGATTAATCCGCAGACTTTCGCGGCTTCGCCCTACAAACAAAACTCCATCGCCTCTCAGGATTAGCGGAAACGGCCGATTTTTAGCCGACTTTGCGCTCTGTAAAGTCTGGCAATACACACAAATTGCAACACCCCATGGATCGCTACGCTCAAGGAATGTCGCCTGTGAATCTGCCGTTGCCCAGCCTCAACCTGTATTCCAACTACCGCAAAGTCATTGCCCTGGCCGATTACGATTGGGACATCGCCGAACTCGGCAAAGTCGCCGGGCTCAATGTCCACGTGCAAGGTGCCAACCGCCTGCTCGATCAGTACGGTCGTGAATTGCATCACTTCTGTACCACCTCTTATCTGGGCCTCGACCACCACCCGGCCCTGCTTGAAGGCGCCATTGCCGCGCTGCGCGAAACCGGCAGCCTGCGGGTCGCCAACTCGAAGAACCGCTGCAAACTGGCGATTCTGGAGCAATACGAAACCGAACTGTCGCAGCTGTTCGGTGCGGTCTGCCTGAGCACCTTGTCTTGCAGCGCGGCCAGCGCCGGCATCCTGCCGTTGCTGGCCAGCGGCATTTTCACCGAGGGGCAGCCACCGGTGATGGTGTTTGATCGCATGGCGCATTACTCGATGAGTCACTTGAAAGCGGCCTGCGCCGATGAAACCCGGGTGATCACCGCGCCGCACAACGACATGGATTTTCTCGAACGGACCTGCCAGCAGCACGCCCGTGTCGCCTATGTCGCCGACGGCGCCTACAGCATGGGCGGCGTCGCCAACATGGAAGGCCTGTTGTACCTGAAGGATCGCTATGGGCTGTTTCTGTACCTGGATGATTCCCACGCCTTGTCTGCCGTGGGCCAGCAAGGCGCCGGCCTGGTACGTCCGCAAGTAACGGCGCTGGAGGACGACTGCCTGATCGTCGCCTCACTGGCCAAATCGTTTGGCGCCAGCGGTGGGTTGGTCATGCTCGGCAACGCGCGGCAGAAAAAACTCATCCAGCGCTACGGCGGGCCGAGCAACTGGTCGCAAAGTCTCAACTGCGCGGCGATCGGCGCCGGGCGGGCCTCGATCCGTCTGCATCGCAGCGCAGAATTCGCCACGTTGCAGACGAGCCTGCAGGCTAATATCCGCCTGTTTGACAGCCTGATCAGCACCGAGCAATGCCACAGCAACATGGCCATCCGCCTGATCAAATGCGGCCAGGCGGCGGTGGCTAATCGTATTGCCAGTGAGTTGGCCGAGCAGGGATTTTTCACCAGCGCGGTGTTTTTCCCAGTGCTCGCGCAAGGCAAGGCGGCCATCCGGATTACCCTGCGCGCCGATATGTCGCCAGCACTGATCCGGCGCTTCTGCGAAGTGATGACCGAGCTGTTGCGCACCCACCGTTGCGATGTCGACGACTGAAACAGGGACGATTGATGAACGCCAGCGTCACCCTCCTGATCACCTGTAGCACGGTTTTTCTCGCCCAGTTGGGCATGAGCCTTTACCTGCCGGCGCTGCCGGAGATCGCCCACTCTCTGCAGGCTGAACCTGCGCAGGTGTCGTGGGGATTGGCGCTGTACCTGATCGGCATGGCGCTGCCGATGTTGAGTTGGGGCAGCCTGGCCCAGCGCATCGGGCGTAAACCAGTGTTGCTGGCAGCGTTGGGCATTTACGGGTTGGCCAATCTGGCGTTGCCGTTGGGTTCGACGCTGGAGGCGTTTTTACTCCTGCGCCTGCTGCAAGGTATCGGCGCGAGCGGTATTTCAGTGATGGCGCGGGTGCTGATCCGCGACAGTTTTCGCGGTGCTTTGCTGGCCAAGGCGTTGTCGTGGATTTCGATTTCATTCGTGGTGGCGCTGGGCATCGGCCAGTACCTGGGCTCGATCATCGAGGTGACGCTCGGATGGCAGGCGATCTTCTATTTGCTGGGCGTAACGTGCCTGTCGATGGCGCTGATCGTGTCGCGCGTGCAGTTTCCGACACTGGCCGACGAACCGGCCACCGACTCATCCTGGTCGGTGTACCGGCAGATTTTGCTCCATCGGGCGTTCCTGCTGCCGGCACTGGCCGGAGGTTTGGGCTATGGCGTGATCATCGCTTTCAACACGGCAGCGCCATTGATTCTGCAGGGGCCGTTCGCATGGTCGACGGTGGATTACGGGTTGCTCGGCTGGCCGATCAGTGCGGCGTATTTTCTCGGTGCGCTGGCGGTCAATCACTTCGTGTTGCGTACCGGTCAGGCGTGGTTGATGACCGTTGGCGTCGGTCTAGTGTTGGCCGGTAGCGGCGTGATGCTGCTGGGCAGTCTGGCGGCCAGTTCGGTCGCGTGGCTGTTTTGGCTGCCCTACTGCGTGGCGGTGTCTGGCCAGTCGCTCAATTACCCGATCAGCCTGTCACGCGCCAACGATGGCGCGCCGATTGCGGGGGCCTACGCGATGGCGTTGAGCGGCTTCATTCATCAATTGATGGCGGCGATCATTGGCGCGGTGGCCAGTCTGATCGCCAGCGCAGAGGCGTGGCCGTTGTCGCTGCTGTGCGTGTTGCTGGCCCTCGGCGCGATGCTCTGCACACGATTCGCGCCGGCGGGCAATCCGCGCTAGAACGCGTTACGGAAAATCTCCTCGATCTGCCGTTGATCCGCCGCGCGCGGGTTGGTCAGACCGCAAGCGTCTTTCAGCGCATTGGTGGCGAGCACCGGGATGTCGTTGAGCTTGGCGCCGAGTTCACGCAAGCCGCCGGGGATGTCAACGTCCCGGGCCAGGCAACGGATCGCGGTGATCGCCGCTTGCGCGCCCTCCTCGGCGCTAAAACCACGAATATCCGCGCCCATCGCGTGCGCCACATCGGTCAGGCGATCCGCACAGACCAGCGCGTTGAATGTCTGCACATGCGGCAGCAACACGGCGTTGCACACCCCGTGGGGCAAGTCGTAGAAACCGCCCAACTGGTGCGCCATCGCATGCACAAAACCGAGCGAGGCGTTGTTGAACGCCATGCCGGCGAGGAACTGCGCATAGGCCATGTTCTCCCGCGCGGCGAGGTCGCTGCCGTCGCGCACGGCCAGGCGCAAATTGTTGCTGATCAGGGTCATCGCCTTCAGCGCGCAAGCGTCGGTGATCGGGTTGGCGGCGGTCGAAACGTAAGCCTCGATCGCATGGGTCAACGCGTCCATGCCGGTGGCGGCGGTCAGGCCTTTGGGCATCGCGACCATCAATTGCGGGTCGTTGACCGACAGCAGGGGCGTGACGTTGCGGTCGACGATGGCCATTTTTACGTGGCGCGATTCGTCGGTGATGATGCAGAACCGCGTCATCTCGCTGGCGGTGCCGGCGGTGGTGTTGATGGCGATCAGCGGCAGTTGCGGTTTGCTCGATTGATCGACGCCTTCGTAATCGCGAATTTCACCGCCGTTGGTCGCACACAGGGCAATGCCCTTGGCGCAATCGTGAGGCGAACCGCCGCCCAGCGAGACGACAAAATCGCAGCGACTTTCCTTGAGCAAGCCCAGCCCGGACTCGACGTTGGCGATACTCGGGTTCGGCTTGGCGCCGTCGAAAATCACCGAGTCGATGTCCTGCATCGCCAGTTTCTCGGCGAGCATGGTGGCCACGCCGGCCTTGGCCAGCCCCGCGTCGGTGACGATCAGCGCCTTGCGAAAACCGTAGTTGCGAATCGCGATCATGGCTTCGTCGAGGCAGCCGTTGCCCATGATGTTTACCGCCGGAATGAAAAAGGTACTGGTCATGCGCACGTCTCCTGACAGGGGCCGAATCGACTGCTCCGGTTCGGCGGATGCACACAGGATCGACCGATCGGTCACCGTCGATGTTGATCTGGCTCAATGCCCGCTCGTGATAAAGTCGCCGCCCATCAGCCCCTATGTTTTGAGACCTCCTACGCAATGACCGATTTTCTGGATGTCGACGCCTCCCTCGAAGACTGGAACGCCCTGCGCGCCACAGCCGAGTTCAACGGCCTGCTGGTGGGCAATGGCGCCAGCCGTGCGGTGTGGGACGATTTTGGCTACGACTCGCTGTTCGAAAACGCCCGCACCGTGGAAGAGAAACCGCTGAGTGCCTCGGAACTGGCCGTGTTTGACGCGATGCAGACGCGCAGCTTCGAGCAAGTGCTCGGCGCACTGAAAACCACCAGCCGGGTCAACAAGGCGCTGGCCGTCAGCTCCGCCGCACCGCGCAATCGCTACTACGCGATCAAGGAAGCGCTGATCAACACCGTGCACGCCGTGCACATTCCTTGGCGACTGGTGAAAGCCTCGACGCTGGCGACTTTGAATGACGAACTGGCGCGCTATCGCACGGTGTTCACCACCAATTACGACTTGCTCAACTACTGGGCGCTGCAACACCAAAGCGAGGCCATCGACGACCTGTTCAACGGCGCCAATGCGAGTTTCGATCTGGCCGAAAGCGCCACTGACAAACCGCGTTTGCTGTACCTGCATGGCGGTCTGCACCTGGTGCGCAATCAGGATGGCACGGCGCGCAAACTGACCTCGACCGAGGGCACGTTGCTCGGCAGCTTCGCCATCAACAATACGATCAAGACGCTGGATGACGTGCCGCTGTTCGTCACCGAAGGGCCGAGTGCGGACAAGCTCAAAACCATTCGCAGCTCGGATTACCTGTCGTTCTGTTATGAGCAGTTGTTGGGGCATGACGGCGGTTTGTGCATCTTTGGTCATGCCTTGGGCGAGCAGGATGCGCACATCGTTCGCGCGCTGCGCTTGGCGAAACCGAAGACTGTGGCGATCTCGATTTATCCGCGCAGTGCGGCGTTTGTGCAGCATCAGAAGCGGCATTACGCGCAGGTGTTTGACGGGACGGGGGCTGAGTTGCGGTTTTTTGATGCGAAGACGCATGCGCTGGGCAGTCCGAAATTGTCGGTACCGGTCGAGGTTTGAAGCAAGATCAAAAGATCGCAGCCTCCGGCAGCTCCTACAGTTGCAATGCGTTCCCCTGTAGGAGCTGCCGAAGGCTCGGGCCGCGTTCGGACGATCTTTTGATTTCAGGGTTCATTCTTCAGCGCTGTGCACCACCACCAGCAACTGCGCCTGCACCTCGCCGACCGAGCGGATCCGGTGCGGTTTCTGTGCATTGAAGTGCAGCGCATCGCCGCGCTGCAGCAGCACTTTCTCGTTCATGAAATCCACTTCCACCTGCCCTTCGTGAACGAACAGAAACTCCTCGCCCAAATGCTCCTTGAAGGTCTTGTCGCTGAACTCGCTCGGCGGATAGATGATGAACGGCAGCAAATTGCGCTCGCTGACCTGGTGCGCCAGCACCGCATACCCCGGGCTCTGATCATTGGCGGCCAGTGACTGACGTTCATGGCTGCGCACCAGGCTGTAGCTGTCGAGGCTGACGTTGTCTTCGGAGAACAATTCCTCGACCTTCACGTTCAGCGCTTTCGCCAGTTTCAACGCGGCAGCAATCGACGGTGTGTTCAACCCGCGCTCGACTTTCGACAGATAACTCTTGGTCATGCCGGATTTTTCGGCCAGTGCCTCAAGGGTTACGCCAAGTTTTTTTCTCAATAATTTCAAACGGATAGACATGCGCTGCGGTTATTCCATCAAGGAAGCGACGATTTGTGCTTGCCAATGACACTTTGTGTCATATAGCCTCTTTCGTGTCATTTGCAATCACCCAAAGGACACAGACATGGCCAAGACATTAGCACTACCCAAAGACCAACTGGTCAAGCAAGCGCTGACCCAGATGCAAAAAAGCCTTGCGGATAATACGTGGACAGACCGGCAAAAGCTGGCTTTGACCTGCCGGATTCTGTTCGAGAACGGTCACGACTCAGGCCTGGCCGGACAAATCACTGCCCGTGGCCCGCAGCCCGGCACCTATTACACTCAGCAATTGGGCTTGGGTTTCGACGAAATCACCGCGAGCAATCTGCTGCTGGTCAACGAGGATCTGGAGGTGCTCGAAGGTCACGGCATGGCCAACCCGGCCAACCGTTTTCACAGCTGGGTGTACCGCGCCCGGCCGGACGTCAACTGCATCATCCACACCCACCCGACGCACGTTGCCGCGCTGTCGATGCTCGAAGTGCCGCTGCAGATTTCCCACATGGATCTGTGCCCGCTGTACGACGACTGCGCGTTTCTCGAAGGCTGGCCGGGCGTGCCGGTGGGTAACGAAGAAGGTGAATTGATTGCCGGTGCGCTGGGCGACAAACGCGCAATCCTGCTTTCGCACCACGGTCAGCTGTCGACCGGCACGACCATTGAAGAGGCCTGTGTCATCGCTCAATTGATCGAACGCGCGGCGAAGTTGCAGTTGCTGGCGATGGCGGCGGGCACGATCAAACCGATCATCCCCGCGCTGGGCCGCGAAGCCCATGACTGGATCGCCAAGCCGAAACGCCACGCCGCCGCCTTCAACTATTACGCCCGGCAGAACCTGCGCCAACACGCCGATTGCCTGAACTGAAACCCTCTTACGGAGACGCTCCCATGTCCAACATTCACGGCATCATCGGCTACACCATCACCCCGTTCAGCGCCAATGGCGAAGGGCTGGATCTGCCGGCACTCGGCCAATCGATTGACCGCTTGATCGCCAGCGGCGTCCACGCCATCGCGCCATTGGGCAGCACCGGCGAAGGCGCTTACCTGAGCGATGCGGAGTGGGACCAAGTCGCCGAATTCAGTATCAAGCACGTGGCCAAACGGGTGCCGACCATCGTCAGTGTGTCCGACCTGACCACCGCCAAAGCCGTGCGCCGCGCACGTTTCGCCGAAGCCCATGGCGCCGATGTGGTGATGGTGCTGCCGGCGTCGTACTGGAAGCTCAGCGAGGCGGAAATTCTCGCGCATTACCGCGCCATCGGCGAGAGCATCGGCGTGCCGATCATGCTCTACAACAACCCGGCCACCAGCGGCACCGACATGTCGGTCGAGCTGATTCTGCGCATCGTCAACGCCGTGGAAAACGTCACCATGGTCAAGGAGAGCACCGGCGATATCCAGCGCATGCACAAGCTGCAATTGCTCGGCGAAGGTCAGGTGCCGTTCTACAACGGCTGCAATCCGCTGGCACTGGAGGCGTTTGCCGCCGGGGCGAAAGGTTGGTGCACAGCAGCGCCGAACCTGATCGCGCAATTGAATCTGGACCTTTATGACGCGGCCATGGCCGGCGACCTGGACCGGGCGCGCGACTTGTTCTACCGCCAGTTGCCGTTGCTGGACTTCATCCTCAAGGGTGGGCTGCCGGCAACCATCAAGGCCGGGCTGCGTGCAACCGGGCTGGAGGTGGGCGAACCGCGCTTGCCGGTGTTCCCGCTGAACGAGGCCGGCCGCGCTCACCTCAACGACCTGCTGAAAACCCTACGCTAACCACCCCTGTAGGAGCTGCC
>NZ_AKJD01000004.1 GCF_000282515.1 Pseudomonas sp. GM80 | reverse complement strand
GGCGAGTCCATACAATTACAGGAGATCGCGCTCCCCTGTAGGAGCTGTCGAGTGAAACGAGGCTGCGATCTTTTGATCGACAAAAAAAAACGGCGACCCTCAGGTCGCCGTTTTTTTCAGTATCACTTAGCCGCGTTGATCGGCTTTTCCGGATACCAAACGTCCAGCAACGGGCTGACTTCATACTTGGTCAGCTCGGAGCGGGTTTTCAGCCAGGCTTCAACGGCAGCACGCTGCTCTTCGTTGACCGAGCCACGCTTCTGCAGGCAAACCAGACCGAAGTCGTCGCCGCCAACATAACCCAGACCGTTGGCTTCCATGGCTTCTTTGATGAATGCTTCGAGGAAAGCGTCAATGGCTTCTTCGGACAAATCTTCTTTGAAGTCCAGGTTCAGTTCGAAACCCAGCTCTTGAAATTCATCAACGCACAGTTTTTTGCGCAGACGCTGGGAACGGTTAGTCGCCATTGGAACAATCCTCTTAAGTAAATACGGCGGGCACTTTACCAGTTTAAGCAATCGATTGCCCGCCTCTCTGGACACAGAGGCCGACCGCCTGTAAAAAAATCAACGAATCGCCACCTCGAGGAAGCCACAATCGGTTACACCTTGGGGCATAATGCCGACACTTTCGTGACCACTGAGGACCTTTTCATCCATGTCCTCGTCTTTTTCCCCCTCGGCTGTAGGGTTTTATTTCATATGATCAAATCGTTGCGTCCACTGTTTCTCGCCGGCCTTCTTCTGCCTCTGGCCCTGCCTGTTTCTGCTGCCACCATCAATACTTCCCTCACCCCGAACGTCGAAAAAGCCCTCAAGGCGAGCAAATTGCAGCCTAGCGCCCTGTCGCTGGTGATGGTGCCGCTCGACGGCCCGGGTACGCCGACCGTGTTCAACGCCGACGTGTCGGTCAACCCGGCTTCTACCATGAAACTGGTGACCACTTACGCGGCGCTGGAAATGCTCGGCCCCAATCATCAGTGGAAGACCGAGTTCTACACCGATGGCGACCTGAACGGCGGCATCCTCAACGGTAACCTCTACCTCAAGGGTGGCGGCGATCCGAAGCTGAACATGGAAAAACTCTGGCTGCTGATGCGCGACCTGCGCGCCAACGGCGTGACCCAGATCACCGGTGACCTGATCCTCGACCGCAACTTCTTCGTGCAGCCGGTGCTGCCGGAATTCAACGATGACGGCAACGACGAGAACAAGCCGTTCCTGGTCAAACCCGACTCGCTGCTGGTCAACCTCAAGGCCCTGCGCTTTGTCGCCCGTAACGACAACGGCCGCGTGCTGATCTCGGTTGAGCCGCCGATCGCCAGCGTGCGCATCGAAAATACCGTCAAAGCCCTGCCGTCCAAGCAATGCACCGGCGGCGTGCGCTACAACCCGGTGCCAGAGGCTGATGGCAGCGTGACCGTGACCGTGGCCGGCCAGTTGGGCGAAGGTTGCAGCTCGCAGACCTACCTGTCGCTGCTCGACCACGCGACCTACACCGCCGGCGCCGTACGGGCGATCTGGAAAGAACTGGGTGGCAGCATCCAGGGCAAGGACCGTCTGGCCTCGACCCCGAGCAACGCCAAACTGCTCGCACGGGCCTACTCGCCGGATCTGGCGGAAATCATCCGCGACATCAACAAATACAGTAACAACACCATGGCCCAGCAGTTGTTCCTCAGCCTTGGCCAGCGCTTCCGCAACGATGCCGATGGTGATGATGCCAAAGCTGCGCAGCGCGTCGTGCGTCAATGGCTGGCGAAGAAAGGCATCACTGCGCCGCACCTGGTGATGGAAAACGGCTCCGGCCTGTCCCGCGCCGAACGCGTCAGCGCCCGGGAAATGGCCGGCATGCTGCAAGCGGCGTGGCACAGCCCATATGCCGCTGAATACATCAGCTCGCTGCCAATCGCCGGCACCGACGGCACCATGCGCAAACGCCTGAAGACCACAGCAATGCGAGGTGAGGCGCACGTCAAGACCGGCACCCTGAACACTGTGCGGGCGATTGCCGGCTTCAGCCGTGATGTGAATGGCAACACCTGGGCGGTGGTGGCGATCCTGAATGACAAGGCACCGTTTGGCGCGTCGTCGGTGCTGGACCAAGTGCTGCTGGACCTCTACAAACAGCCGAGATTGCCGCAGACTGCTTCGGTGCTGTAACGCAAGCCAAGCAACATCACCAAACCCTGTGGGAGCTGGCTTGCCAGCGATAGCGGAGTGTCAGTCAACGAATAGGCTGACTGGAATGACCCTATCGCTGGCAAGCCAGCTCCCACAGGTTTGTGGTGTATCGAGGATCAGCTCATCTGTTCGACGCGATCGCGGCCGCCCTGCTTCGCCGCGTAGACGCCCGAGTCCGCGCGCAACAACAGCGCATCCGCGCCTTCCCCCAGTCGCCAGCTGGCGATACCGAAACTCGCCGTGACCACCCCGACCACATCCACCGGTGAACTGCGCAAACCCTGCCAGAGTTCGACCGCCAGCATGTATGCGTGCTCGCCATCGATGTCCGGGCACAACACCATGAATTCCTCGCCGCCCAAGCGGCAGAACACATCGGTGCGGCGCAAACGATGGCCGATACGCTCGCACACCGCTTGCAGCACCCGATCGCCGACGGCATGGCCGTATTGGTCGTTGATGCGTTTGAAGTGATCGATGTCGAGCATGATCACCGACAACTCGCCACCGCCGCGTTCGACCCGGGCCATTTCGGTGGTCAGGCGCTCCTGGAAATAGCGGCGGTTATGAATGCCCGTCAGCGAGTCGGTCACCGACAGCGCACGCAACTCTTCCTCGACGCGTTTAAGGTCGGAAATGTCCGAGATGTAGCCGTGCCACAGTACCCCGCCGCCCGGCAGTTCTTCAGGCGTTGCCTCGCCACGCACCCAGCGCAGGCCGCGCTCGGGCAGTTGCACTCGGTATTCCTCGCGCCACGGGCTGAGGTTGTCCGCCGACTCACGGACCGAGGAGCGCACGCGGATGACGTCCTGCGGATGAATGCGCGTGAAGATCGCCTCGGCGTTGAGCAGCAATACGTCCGGTTCCAGTTCGTAGATCTCACGGATGCCGTCACTGGCGTAGATCACACTGAAGCGCCCATCGAACTCCATTTTGAATTGATAGATACCGCCGGGCACATGGGCGCTGAGCTTCTTCAGCAAGACGTCGCGCGCGGCCAGCACTTCGTGCACACGCTTGCGCTCGGTGATATCGATGCAGATCGCCAGATGCCCGACCCACAAGCCCTGCTCATCGAGCACCGGAGTGGCCAGCATGTTCACCGGAATATGGCTGCCATCGCTGCGCACCAGCGTCCATTCCCGCGCCTCGTGACCACCCACTTCACCGCCCTCGACCAGCATCGCGTGGCACGTCGGGATGCTTTTGCCGTAACGCGCACTCAGTTCGGCAGCGCGTGCGCTCAGCTCGCGGGGCAGATGGAGGTTTTCCAGAGTCATGTGCCCGACCACATCGGCACTGCTATAACCGAGCATCTGTTCGGCGCCGGGATTGAACGTGTTGATCACCCCGCGTAAATCAGTGGCGATGATTGCCACTTGAGTCGCCGCGTTCAACACGCCGCGCAATTGACCGTGGGTGCCGCGCAGTTCCTGTTCGCGCTCATGCAATTCCTGCGTGCGCTGCTCGACCAGGCGCAGCGCGCGCTGGCGCTGGCTGACCAGCACGTACAGCAACGCGCTGAGCAGCAGGCTGAGCAAGCCGCCGAGAATCACCACGCTGCCGATTGAGGAATGGTTGGCCTGAATGAACGCCTCACTCGGCAGGATATCGACCTGATAATCGTGATCGGCCATGCGCAGCAAGCGGGTAGCCGCCAGCTCACTGGCGGCGGGCTCATTGGTCGACTCGAACAACACCTCGTGCTGATCATTGGTCGACATATCGAGAATGCGCACCGACAGATAATCGTGGAACGCGTCCGGCAAACCATCAGCGAGCAACTGGCGCATGCTGATTACCGCCATGACATAGCCGAACGGTTGTGCCTGCGCGTCGCGATTGACCGGCGCGACCAGCAGCACACCGCGCGCATAGGATGGCTCAATGCTGACCAGGTGCATCGGTTGCGACACCGCCAGGCTGCGGAGCTTGTCGGCGCGTTGCAGGGTGTCGCGGCGCAACGGTTGCGCCAGCAAGTCATAACCCAGCGGGGAGCCGAGACGGCTCTGAGTCTGGCTGTACAACACCGGCACATATTCGTCGCGGGTCGCAGCCAACTGCAGTTCGCCCTGTGCATTGAGCTCGCGAATGGTGAAGGTGCTCAGGCCCTCATCCCGCACACGCCGCTCAAACGCCGCGCGTTCGGCAGCACTGACCCGCAAGGCAAACGAATAAGCCTGGGTACGCAGCAATAAGGGATGGGTGTAACCGTCGAATTCGGCGCGGGACACCGATTCGGAGTTGGCGAAGAAGCGGCGCAGGCCGTCGAGGCGTTGCTCCTGATCCTGAAAACGTTCTTCGATGCGGCTGTAACGTTCGTTGGCCAGCAGTTGAAAGCGCTGACGCAATTGTTGCTGATACTGACTGAGCGCGCCCCAGGCGAGCAGCCCCGTGAGAATCCCGCCGGCGAGCAATACCAGCAGCGCGACCAGCCAGGCCGAGACGTCTTCGCTGATAAAACCCAGGATCTTCGGGCGCACGGGGTGCAACGACATAAGGACAACTCACTACGCCAGTGTTCCGGGGAAGTCCCATTGGCCATGAGTGAGTTATAGCTATTAGCCATTAATTTGGCTAGCGCTGAACGGATCCAAGAGCCGTTAAAAATCAAGGCTCTGTGGATCCAGTGCAGCAGAGTGTCAACGAGCCGTGATTTTCCAGGCGCGGTGGATCTTGGTATTGCGGGCAAAATCCGGATCAATGGTCTGCGCGCTGATTTCCTCGACCGCGTAACGCTCGGCGAGGTTTTCCTCCAACTGGAACTTGCGGAAGTTGTTGGAGAAGTACAGCACGCCGCCCGGCGCCAGACGGGCCATGGCCAGGTCGATCAACTGCACCTGATCACGCTGCACGTCGAAAATGCCTTCCATGCGCTTGGAGTTGGAGAAGGTCGGCGGATCGATGAAGATCAGGTCGTACTCTTCACGGCAGCTTTCCAGCCACACCATCACGTCGCCCTGCTCCAGACGGTTCTTGTCCGAAAAGCCATTCAGCGACAAGTTGCGGCGCGCCCAGTCGAGGTAAGTTTTCGACAAATCGACGCTGGTGGTGCTGCGCGCGCCGCCCTTGGCCGCGTGCACGCTGGCGGTCGCGGTGTAGCAATACAGATTGAGGAAGCGCTTGCCCTCGGCCTCTTTCTGAATGCGCATGCGCATCGGCCGGTGATCGAGGAACAGGCCCGTGTCGAGGTAGTCGGTGAGGTTGACCAGCAACTTCACGCCGCCCTCGCTGACTTCGTTGAACTTGCCCTGCGCGCTCTGACGCTCGTACTGCTTGGTACCGCTCTGGCGCTCGCGGCGTTTGACCACCACGCGGCTCTTGTCGACATTCAGCGCCTGCGGAATGGCTGCCAGCGCGTCGAACATGCGTGCCGAGGCTTTTTCCGGGTCGATCGACTTCGGCGCGGCGTATTCCTGCACGTGCACCCAATCGTGGTACAGATCGATGGCCATCGCGTACTCAGGCATGTCGGCATCGTAGACGCGGTAGCAATCGATGCCTTCGCGCTTGACCCACTTGCCCATCGCCTTGAGGTTTTTTTGCAGACGGTTGGCAAACATCTGCCCGCCTTCGCTCAAGCGCGGCTGCTCGATCACCGGTGCCGGGGCTGGCGTCGGCTTGATCGGGTTGCCGTTCTTGTTGAACTTGCGTTCTTGCGGCTCGTCCGGGGTCTGGTCGTAAGCCGCTTGCTCGCGCTCGGCCTGACGCTGTTCCGGGGTACGGCGCTCGCCGGTGACGAACTGATCCGGCAGCACTTTGATCAACAGCAGTTTGCACGGCAACGCGCCGTTCCAGAACGAATACTGTTTGTGGCTACGGATGCCCATGCGCTTGCCCAGATCCGGCGCGCCGGTGAACACCGCCGCTTCCCAGTTCAGGCAGGCCTGACGCAGACGCTCGCCGAGGTTCTGGTAGAGATAGAGCAAGCTGGCTTCATCACCGAGACGCTCGCCGTACGGTGGGTTGCAGATGACCAGGCCTTTCTGGTTCTGGTCCGGACGCGGCTCAAAGGTCGCGACTTCGCCCTGGTAGATCTTGATCCACTCGCTCAGGCCGGCGCGCTCAACGTTGTTGCGGCCCGGTTGAATCAGGCGTGGATCAGCTTCGTAACCGCGAATCCACAGCGGTGGCTTGGCCAGGCCGGCAGCGGCACGCTCAACGGCTTCTTCGTGGAGTTTTTTCCACAGCGCCGGCACGTGACCCAGCCACGCGGTGAAGCCCCACTGTTCACGACGCAGGTTCGGCGCCATATCGGCGGCGATCATCGCAGCTTCGACGAGGAACGTACCGACACCGCACATCGGGTCAGCCAGCGCGCCGCCTTCGGCAGCAATGCGTGGCCAGCCGGAACGGATCAGGATAGCGGCCGCGAGGTTTTCCTTCAGCGGCGCCGCGCCCTGCTGCAAGCGATAGCCACGCTGGTGCAGGCTGTGCCCGGAGAGGTCGAGGGAGAGAATCGCTTCGCCGCGATCCAGGCGCAGGTGAATGCGCAGATCCGGGTTGAGCTTGTCGATCGACGGACGGTCGCCCTGCGGGGTGCGCAGCTTGTCGACGATGGCGTCTTTGACTTTCAAGGCGCCGAAGTGGGTGTTGTCGATGCCCGAGCCATGGCCGCTGAACTCAACGGCGAGCGTGCCGTCGTTGAGCATGTGATCCTGCCATTCGATGTCGAGGACACCGTGGTAGAGGTCTTCAGCGTCTTTCATTGGGAAACGCTTGAGCACCAGCAGCACCCGGTTGGCCAGACGCGACCAGAGGCACAGGCGATAAGCGGTTTCCATGGTCGCCATGCCACGCACGGCGGAAGTGTGCTCGCGCGCTTCTTCAAGGCCAAGCCCGACGGCTTCCTCGATGAGCAGGCCTTCAAGGCCTTTAGGGCAAGTGAGGAAGAGTTCGAAACGGTCGGACATGGTATTTCCAGAGCCTTTGGCTAGTGAATCGGCAACGCATTGCCGATCCGGTTTTCAATCAGGCGCTTTTCTAAAAGAACGCCCGCGTGGCACGAAGGTGTGCCGTTCCATCCCCGCTGCTCGGGTTAAAAGAGCTTAGATGCCGGGACAGATAAAAAAGTTGGAGTAACAAAAAGTCTTAAAGCGACCCTTCGTCGAATAGTACCCCAGCGCAAACGTGGGTCATTCTCACTAAAGAATTAAGCCCATCATCCAGCGCGGGGCCGATCATACCGGGGTTTGGCTAATAAACATTGAATAAATACGCGGTTACTTATCGCTATAGCACCCTTTTTGTTACGTGCTTATGACAAAACGGTCATTCCATCGCTGTGACTCATTGGTTAGAACTGACCACAGGTTGACGTCGCAACGGCGTCAACACCTTGGCTCGCCACGCCGGCAGCGAGCCGCACCACGGCAGGTTTTTTCTGCCAGACCTCGATTGAGGTCAACGCGACACAAACAGTCAACAAGTGAGGGAAACACCCTATGAGAAGACTTAAGCGTGATCCGTTGGAAAGAGCATTTTTGCGCGGATATCAATATGGCGTTGGTGGCAAATCCCGTGAGCTTTGCCCATTTACTCTACCGTCGGTACGTCAAGCCTGGATTAACGGCTGGCGAGAAGGACGCGGCGACAACTGGGACGGTATGACCGGCACTGCGGGAATCCACAGACTCAACGAACTTCACGCCGTCGGCTGACACAGGGCATTAATTCCGACACGACAATCTGAATTTGTAACGACTTACCATGCACGTCCTTCCCGGACGGCGGGCTACGGCCCAGGGGCTCCTTCGAGGAGCCCTTTTTTATGCCCGAGAACTGATGCACATCTCATGTAGGAGCTGCCGCAGGCTGCGATCTTTTGATCCTGTTTTTTAAAATCAAAATCAAGATCAAAAGATCGCAGCCTTCGGCAGCTCCTACATTGACCGGGTTATTTGCGCAGGGCGGCGATGGCGTCTACCGATTCGCGGATCAGCGCCGGGCCTTTGTAGATGAAGCCGGAGTAGATCTGCACCAGGCTCGCACCAGCGAGAATCTTCTCGGCCGCATGCTTGCCTTCAGTGATGCCACCCGCAGCAATGATTGGCAAACGCCCGGCCAGTTCACCCGCCAGCACCTTCACGGTATTCGTGCTCTTCTCACGCACCGGCGCGCCGGACAAGCCGCCCGCCTCGTCGCCATGCTCCATGCCTTCAACGCCGACACGGCTCAGGGTGGTGTTGGTCGCGATCACCGCGTCCATGCCGGTTTCGATCAGCGCCTGCGCGACCTGCGCGGTTTCTTCATCGGTCATGTCCGGGGCGATCTTGATCGCCAGCGGCACATGTTTGCCATGACGCAACGCCAGTTCGGCGCGGCGCGTGGCCAGATCGGCCAACAATTGCTTGAGCGAATCACCGAACTGCAGGCTGCGCAGGCCCGGGGTGTTCGGCGAGCTGACGTTGACCGTCACGTAGCTGGCGTGGGCATACACCTTGTCCAGGCAGATCAGGTAGTCGTCGACCGCACGCTCGACCGGCGTGTCGAAGTTCTTGCCAATGTTGATGCCCAGCACGCCTGTGTATTTCGCCGCAGCGACCCGCGCCAGCAGATTATCGACACCGAGGTTGTTGAAACCCATGCGGTTGATGATCGCCTCGGCTGCCGGCAAGCGGAAAATCCGCGGTTTCGGGTTGCCCGGTTGCGGACGCGGGGTCACGGTGCCGATTTCGACAAAACCGAAACCCAACTGCGCGAAGCCGTCGATGGCCGCGCCATTCTTGTCCAGACCCGCCGCCAGACCCACCGGGTTAGGAAACTCGAGGCCCATGACCGTCACCGGCACGTTCGCCGGCGCCTTGCACAGCAAACCGTTGAGGCCCAAACGCCCACCCGCGCCGATCAGATCCAGCGACAGATCGTGGGAGGTTTCCGGGGAAAGTTTGAACAACAGCTGACGGGCCAGGGTGTACATGGGCGGCGATGACTCGGGCGGCGAAAAGAGGCGGCGATTATAGCCGGGCATCGGCCTGCGGCGCGAGGCGCACGCGCAAATCGCTGTCACTGGCATATGCCTTGCACCCTTCCCTGCTATCAGCTCGCAAACCAATGGCGGCAAGTGGGCAAGGACAATGGCGTCGTCCGCGGTTTTTGCCTTTGCGAAGACCGCGACGGCGTTTTTTTTCGAGGTGGCTTTATATGAACGAACCTTCGGCAGGGCCGCTGGCCTGGGTCAATGGCAGCGATGCCCCGGAAAAAAGCGCAATCAACCTCGGTTTCATGGCCCTGAGTGATTGCGCCTCGGTGGTGGTGGCTGCCACGCAAGGCTTCGCCCAACCGTACGGACTGACGCTGAACCTCAAACGTCAGACTTCCTGGGCCAATCTGCGCGACAAACTGGTCAGCGGCGAACTCGACGCCGCCCACAGCCTTTACGGGCTGATTTACGCCGTGCACTTGGGCATCGGCGGCGTCGCCCCGACCGACATGGCAGTGCTGATGGGCCTGAACCAGAACGGGCAAAGCCTCAACCTGTCACACGGCCTGCAACGTCTGGGCGTGAGCAGTCCTGAAGCGCTGGATCGCCACGTGCACCAAAGCCGCGCAAAACTCACCTTCGCCCAGACGTTTCCCACCGGCACCCACGCGATGTGGCTGTATTACTGGCTGGCGAGTCAGGGCATTCATCCATTGCAGGATGTCGACAGCGTGGTCGTGCCACCGCCGCAAATGGTCGCGCACCTGCAAGCCGGGCGCATTGACGGCTTTTGTGTCGGCGAGCCGTGGGCAGCCAGCGCCGTGCAGCAGGATCTGGGTTTCACCCTCGCCACCAGCCAGACCATCTGGCCCGATCACCCGGAAAAAGTCCTCGGCTGTACCCGCGAATTTGTCGAGCAGTACCCCAACACCGCACGGGCGCTGGTGATGGCGATCCTTGAAGCCAGCCGCTTTATTGAAGAGAGCCCGGAAAATCGTCGCAGCACCGCGCACCTGCTCAGCGCACCGGAATACCTCGACGCGCCGGTGGCCTGCATCGAACCGCGCTTTCTCGGCGACTATGCCGATGGCCTCGGCAATCGCTGGCAAGACCCGCACGCCCTGCGCTTTCACGGCAAAGGCGAGGTCAATTTGCCGTACTTGTCCGACGGCATGTGGTTCATGACCCAGTTCCGCCGCTGGGGTTTGCTGCGCGAAGACCCGGATTATCTCGCCGTCGCCCGCCAGGTTCAGCAACTCGAGCTCTATCGCGAAGCGGCCACCGCCGTCGGCGTAGCGGCGTGGGGCACGGACATGCGCAGCAGCCAGTTGCTCGACGGCAAGATCTGGGACGGCAGCGACCCGGCCGCTTATGCGCGCAGTTTCAAGCTGCACGCGATGAGCGACGACGTCGCCCTTCTCGCCCGCCGCTGACAGGAGATCGCGAACATGTTGCGCATTCTGCTGATCAACGACACGGCAAAAAAAGTCGGACGCCTGAAAGCGGCGCTGACCGAAGCCGGTTTTGAGGTCATCGACGAATCCGGCCTGACCATCGACCTGCCCGCGCGCGTCGAAACGGTGCGCCCGGACGTCATCCTGATCGATACCGAGTCACCGAGCCGCGATGTCATGGAGCAAGTGGTGCTGGTCAGCCGCGACCAGCCCCGGCCGATCGTGATGTTTACCGACGAACATGATCCGGGGGTGATGCGTCAGGCGATCAAGTCCGGGGTCAGTGCCTACATTGTCGAGGGCATTCACGCCCAGCGTCTGCAGCCGATTCTGGATGTGGCGATGGCGCGCTTCGAGAGTGATCAGGCGCTGCGTGCGCAGTTGCAGGCACGGGATCAGCAACTGGCTGAGCGCAAGCGCATCGAGCTGGCCAAGGGCTTGTTGATGAAGATGAAGGACTGCAATGAGGAAGAGGCGTACACCCTGATGCGGCGCCAGGCGATGAGCAGGCAGCAGAAGCTGATTCAAGTGGCGGAGCAGATTATTGCGATGAGTGAGTTGCTCGGCTGAGGTTTTGCTGGGCCTGCACGGACCTCATCGCTGGCAAGCCAGCTCCCACAGGATTTGTGAACACCACAGAACCTGTGGGAGCTGGCTTGCCAGCGATTGGCCGCACCTCGGTCTCAACCTGTTGGCACAAATCTCGCTATGTAAACCCCACAGGTAACCAACGGCGGTTGCCCCACCTACGACAAAGACGTCGCTCACCCGTTCGCCCCAACCGGCGCATCAGGTAGCGGCGTTTTTGCGTTTTGGCCCCACAGCCCGGGGCCGGTGGTGCGGCCGTGGTGGCGCCCCACTTGCTGTTGCATGACTCCTTTCGAGACTCTTTTCAGCTGAGGTGCGCGATGAATTCAAGCTTCTGGAAATCCGGCCACACCCCGACATTGTTCGCGGCCTTCCTCTACTTCGACCTGAGCTTCATGGTCTGGTACCTGCTCGGCCCGCTGGCGGTGCAGATCGCCGCCGACCTGCACCTGACCACACAACAGCGTGGCCTCGTCGTCGCTACGCCGATCCTCGCCGGTGCGGTACTGCGCTTCATCATGGGCATGCTCGCCGATCGACTGTCGCCAAAAACCGCCGGTCTGATCGGCCAGGTCATCGTGATTTGCGCTTTGTTCGGTGCCTGGAAAATCGGCATCCACAGCTATGAACAGGCGCTGATCCTCGGTCTGTTCCTCGGCATGGCCGGCGCGTCTTTCGCTGTGGCCCTGCCGCTGGCCTCGCAATGGTATCCGCCGCAGCATCAGGGCAAAGCCATGGGCATCGCCGGCGCGGGCAACTCCGGCACTGTGTTCGCCGCGCTGCTGGCGCCTGTGCTCGCCGCAGCGTTCGGCTGGAGCAATGTTTTCGGCTTCGCGTTGATTCCGTTGATCCTGACGTTGGTGCTGTTTGCCTGGCTGGCGAAAAACGCGCCTGAGCGGCCGAAAGCCAAAGCCATGGCCGACTACTTCAAAGCTTTGGGCGACCGTGACAGTTGGTGGTTCATGTTTTTCTACAGTGTGACCTTCGGCGGTTTCATCGGCCTGGCCAGCGCCCTGCCCGGCTACTTCAACGATCAATACGGTTTGAGCCCGGTGACCGCCGGTTACTACACCGCTGCCTGCGTGTTCGGTGGCAGTTTGATGCGGCCGTTGGGCGGCGCGCTGGCGGATCGTTTCGGCGGCATTCGCACGTTGCTGGCGATGTACACCGTCGCGGCCATCTGCATCGCGGCCGTCGGTTTCAACCTGCCAAGTTCCTACGCCGCACTGGCGCTTTTCGTCTGCACCATGCTCGGCTTGGGCGCGGGCAACGGCGCGGTGTTCCAACTGGTGCCACAGCGTTTTCGTCTGGAGATCGGCGTGATGACCGGACTGATCGGCATGGCCGGCGGCATCGGCGGTTTTGCCTTGGCGGCGGGCATGGGCGCAATCAAACAGAGTACCGGCAGTTATCAACTGGCCCTGTGGTTGTTCGCCAGCCTTGGCGTGCTGGCATGGTTTGGCCTGCACGGCGTCAAGCGTCGCTGGAGAACCACCTGGGGCTCGGCGGCAGTGACAGCGGCGCGGGTCTGAGGCGTCGATGGCCCTGCAACTGAGTTTTGCCGAAGCCAGCGCCACCGGTCCGCGCGCGGAGAATCAGGACGCCCTGCGCGCGGTCACTCCGGCCCCGGCGCTGGCGGCGAGCAAGGGCTTTCTGTTCGCCATCGCCGACGGCGTCAGCCAGTGCGCCGATGGCGGGCTCGCCGCGCGTTCGACCTTGCAGGCGTTGGCGCTCGACTATTACGCCACCCCGGAAACCTGGAGCGTGGCGCAGGCGCTGGATCGCCTGCTGCTCGCGCAGAATCGCTGGTTGCAAGCCAATGGTGGTGGGCAACCGCTGCTCACCACGGTCAGCGCTTTGGTCATGCGTGGTCGGCGCTTTACCTTGGCCCACGTAGGAGATTGCCGGGTGTATCGCTGGCACGCCGAGCGCTTGCAGCGGATCAGCGAAGACCACGTCTGGGATCAGCCGGGCATGCAGCATGTGCTCAAGCGTGCACTGGGGCTGGATCAGCATCTGGTGCTGGATTTTCTCGACGGTGAACTGCGTGATGGCGAAAGCTTTGTGCTGCTCAGTGACGGCGTCTGGTCGATGCTGGGTGATACCGCGATTGCCGCGATTTTGCGTGATCAGCCGGATCTGCACAGTGCGGCGCAAACATTGGTCAACGCCGCACATTTGGCCGGCAGCCAGGACAACGCCAGCGCTTTGCTGGTGCGGGTTGATGCGGTCGGCGAGGCGAACATCGGCGATGCGCTGATGCATTTGCAGCAATGGCCTCTGCCGCCAGCGCTGAAACCCGGTCAATCATTCGAAGGCTGGCAGGTGCAGGGAATTGTCGCCCAGAGCCAGCAATCGCTGCTCTATCGGGTGTTTGATGAACAAGGTCAGACGTGGCTTCTGAAAACCCTGCCCACGCGTTCCGGCGATGATGCCTGCGCCGGGCAAGCGTTGCTGTCCGAGGAATGGTTTCTCAAACGCGTAGCCGGGCGGCATTTCCCTGAAGTCCACCCGTGCAGTCAGCGTCAGCATTTGTACTACGTGATGCGGGAATATTCCGGACGGACTCTGGCACAGCTCGAGCTTTTGCCCTTGGCGCATTGGCAAGACATCGCCGAACGCCTGCTGCGTGCGGTCGGCCTGTTACATCGGCGGCAGATTCTGCATCGGGATATCAAACCGGAGAATCTGCATTGGGGTGACGACGGTGAATTGCGCCTGCTGGATTTTGGCCTGGCGTATTGCCCGGGATTGTCCGAAGACGCGCCGTCGACGCTACCCGGAACCCCGAGCTATATCGCCCCGGAAGCGTTTCGCGGTGATCCGCCGAGTGCGCAGCAGGATTTGTATGCGGTCGGTGTGACCCTGTATTTCCTGCTTACCGGGCATTTCCCCTATGGCGAGATCGAAGCGTTTCAGCGGCCGCGCTTTGGTCTGCCGGTGAGCGCCAGTCGCTATCGGCCTGATCTGCCGGAATGGCTGGCGCAGAGTCTGGAGCGTGGGGTGGCGGCTGATCCGCAACAACGGTTTGAAACGGCTGAAGAATGGTTGTTGGTGTTGGAACAGGGTGAGCGGCGGAGTTTGAGCGTCCGACCCAGACCATTATTGGAGCGTGAACCGTTGAAGGTCTGGCGGACGATGGCGTTGCTGGCCTTGCTCGGGAATCTGCTGCTGCTGGTGTTGTTGTTTCATCAGCGCTGAAAAGATCGCAGCCTTCGGCAGCTCCTACAGTTGATTGCGTACACCTGTAGGAGCTGCCGAAGGCTGCGATCTTTTGATCCCGCGCTCCAAAAAAGCGCAACACGCCTCCAGAGAGTGCAGCGAGACATCTCCAATCGAGTCACCAGCCCAGCAATTACAGCGCCATAGCTAGTTGGCACAACCACTGCATTACCCCACTCAACACACACATAAAGCCCAACCTTCAACGACGAAGGCTGCGCTTCCCGAGAGAACGGGACCAGGACAAAGGCGTCCTCGCTAGGCAACTAGCGGGACGCCTTTTTTTGTTTGCGTAAAATTTCTCGAGCAAGGCCTGAATGCCCACAAGAGGCCAGCCGTCGCTCCCCGGAGAACCTGATGAAAAAACTCAAACTGGTGATGATCGGCAATGGCATGGCCGGGGTCCGCACCCTCGAAGAACTGCTCAAACTGAGCAACGAGCTGTACGACATCACCGTCTTCGGCGCCGAACCGCACACCAACTACAACCGCATCCTGCTCTCGCCGGTGCTGGCCGGTGAGCAAACCTTCGAAGAGATCGTCCTCAACGACCTCGACTGGTACCTGGAAAACCACATCAAGTTGCTGCTCAACCGTAAAGTGGTGGAAATCGACCGGGTCAAACGTCGGGTGATCGCCGAGGACGGCACCGAAGCCGAATACGATCGCCTGCTGATCGCCACCGGTTCGACGCCGTTTATCCTGCCAATCCCCGGCAACACCCTGCACGGCGTGATCGGTTACCGCGACATCGCCGACACCCAGGCGATGATCGACACCGCCAAGACCCACAAGCACGCGGTGGTCATCGGCGGCGGCCTGCTCGGTCTCGAAGCCGCCAACGGCTTGATGCTGCGCGGCATGCACGTCACCGTCGTGCACATCGGCGAGTGGTTGCTGGAACGGCAACTGGATAAAACCAGCGGTCAACTGCTGCAAAGCGCCCTCGAATCCCGGGGCCTGCACTTCCGCCTGTGCGAACAGACTCAGGCGCTGCACGACGCCGGCAATGGCCGGGTCGGCTCGGTGCAATTCAAGAACGGCGACATCATCCCCGCCGATCTGGTGGTGATGGCCGCCGGCATTCGCCCCAACACCGAACTCGCGGAAAAGGCCGGCATCCCGTGCAATCGCGGGATTCTGGTCAATGACACCCTGCAAACCTACGATCCGCGCATCTACGCCATCGGCGAGTGCGCCAGCCATCGCGGCATTGCCTACGGTCTCGTCGCGCCGCTGTTCGAACAGGCCAAGGTCTGCGCTAACCATCTCGCACAATTGGGTTTCGCCCGTTATCAGGGCTCGGTGACGTCGACCAAACTCAAAGTCACTGGCATCGACCTGTTTTCCGCTGGCGACTTCATGGGCGGCGAAGGCACGGAAACCATCACCCTCTCCGACCCGATCGGCGGCGTGTACAAAAAACTGGTGATCAAGGATGACGTGCTGGTCGGCGCCTGTCTGTACGGGGATACGGCAGATGGCGGTTGGTATTTCCGACAGATTCGTGAGAATCACGCCATCGGCGAGATCCGCGATCACCTGATGTTTGGCGAAAATGCTTTGGGCGACGTAGGACATCAGGGCCAGGACAAAGCCATGGTCATGGCCGACACTGCCGAAGTCTGCGGCTGCAACGGCGTGTGCAAGGGCACCATCGTCAAAGCGATTCAGGAACACGGCCTGTTCAGCGTCGATGAGGTGAAGAAACACACCAAGGCTGCCAGCTCCTGCGGCTCCTGTGCCGGCCTGGTCGAGCAGATCCTGATCAACACCGTGGGTGGCGCAGCCGACGTCAAACCGAAAAGCGAAAAAGCCATCTGCGGGTGCAGCGACCTCAACCACGGACAGATCCGCCAGGCGATTCGCGAGCAACACCTGCTGACCATCGCTGGCACCCTGAGTTACCTCAATTGGCGCACGCCGAACGGCTGCGCAACGTGCCGCCCGGCCCTCAACTATTACCTGATTTCCACCTGGCCCGGCGAAGCCAAGGACGACCCGCAATCGCGCCTGATCAACGAACGCGCCCACGCCAACATTCAGAAGGACGGCACCTATTCGGTGGTGCCACGGATGTGGGGCGGCGTGACCAACCCTTCGGAACTGCGGCGGATTGCCGACGTGGCCGACAAGTACAACGTGCCCATGGTCAAGGTCACCGGCGGCCAGCGTATCGATTTGCTCGGCATCAAGAAGCAGGATTTGCCCGGCGTCTGGAAAGACCTCGACATGCCGTCCGGCCACGCTTACGGCAAATCCATCCGCACGGTGAAAACCTGCGTCGGCAGCGAGTTCTGCCGCTTCGGCACGCAAAACTCGACGCAACTGGGCATCGAGCTGGAACACGACCTGTTCAACATGTGGTCGCCGCACAAAGTGAAACTCGCTGTTTCCGGATGCCCCCGCAACTGCTCGGAAGCGGGCATCAAAGACGTAGGAATCATCGGCGTCGATTCCGGTTGGGAGATGTACATCGGCGGCAACGGCGGGATCAAAACCGAAGTTGCCGAATTCTTCGTCAAGCTGAAAACCGCCGAGGAAGTCCGCGAATACAACGGCGCCTTCCTGCAGCTGTATCGCGAAGAAGCCTTCTACCTCGAACGCACCGTGCACTACCTGCAACGGGTCGGCATGGAGCACATCAAGAAAGCCGTGCTGGAAGACCCGGAGCGTCGCAAGGCCCTGAACGAGCGTCTGCAATTCTCCCTGTCATTGGAACAGGATCCGTGGAAAGAACGCCTGGCGCAGCCGCAACTGAAGAAAGAATTTGACGTGATCCCGGTGAAAAATCTGGAGGTGCCGGTATGAACTGGCTCGATATCTGTGCTCTCGAAGAGATCAACGCCCTCGGCTCGCGGATCATTGCCGGGCCGAAAGGTGACATCGCGATTTTTCGTACAAGCGACGATGAGGTTTTCGCCCTCGATGACCGCTGCCCGCACAAGGGCGGGCCGTTATCGCAAGGCCTGATCTACGGCAAACGCGTCGCTTGCCCGCTGCACAACTGGCAGATCGACCTGCAATCCGGTGAAGCCCAGGCGCCGGACATCGGTTGCGCGCACCATCACCCGGCGCGGGTCGAAAACGGTCGGGTGCAGTTGGCTCTGCGGGACGCCATCTGATGAACCGCCAGACGACCGCCTCGACCTGCTGTTATTGCGGGGTCGGCTGCGGCGTGCTGATCGAGCATGACGGCGAGCGCATCCTCGGCGTCAGCGGCGATCCGGCGCATCCGGCCAACTTCGGCAAACTGTGCAGCAAAGGCTCGACCCTGCACCTGACCGGCGACCTCGCGGCCCGGGCGCTGCACCCGGAACTGCGTCTGGGCAAAGGACTGGCACGTAGCCGCACCGATTGGGACACGGCGCTGGAGCACGCCGTTAACGTGTTCGCCGAGACCATCAGCGAGCACGGCCCGGACAGCGTGGCGTTCTACATTTCCGGGCAACTGTTGACCGAGGACTACTACGCCTTCAACAAACTCGCGCGGGCCCTGGTCGGCACCAACAACATCGACAGCAATTCACGCCTGTGCATGTCGTCGGCGGTGGTCGGCTACAAGCGCAGCCTCGGTGCCGACGCACCGCCGTGCAGCTATGAGGATCTGGAGCTCAGCGATTGCGTGATGATCGTCGGCAGTAACATGGCCTACGCCCACCCGGTACTTTTCCGTCGACTGGAGGAGGCAAAGTCCCGCCGCCCGCAGATGAAAGTCATCGTCATTGATCCACGGCGCACCGACACTTGCGACCTCGCCGATCTGCACCTGGCGATTCTGCCCGGCACCGATGTCGCTTTGTTCCATGGGATTTTGCATCTGTTGCTGTGGGAAGACTGGATCGACCGCGACTTTATCAAGGCGCACACCGAAGGCCTCGCCGAACTGAAGAACCTGGTGCGCGACTACACCCCGCAAATGGTTTCGCAACTGTGCGGGATCAGCGTCGAGCAATTGCAGCAGTGCGCTGAATGGGTTGGCACGTCGCCGAGCTTCCTCTCGCTGTGGTGCATGGGTTTGAACCAGTCCACCGCCGGCAGCGCGAAGAACAGTGCGTTGATCAACCTTCACCTGGCCACCGGGCAAATTGGTCGTCCGGGTGCAGGACCTTTCTCGCTCACCGGTCAGCCGAATGCCATGGGCGGGCGAGAAACCGGCAGTTTGTCGAATCTGTTGCCCGGCCATCGTGACGCGGCCAACCCAGAACACCGCGCGCAAGTGGCGGCTTATTGGGGGGTTGATCGGCTGCCGGAAAACACCGGCCTCAGCGCCATCGAACTGTTCGAGCAGGTGCGCGGCGGCAAGATCAAGGCGCTGTGGATAGCCTGCACCAACCCTGCGCAATCGATGCCGGATCAACATTCGGTGCGAGCAGCGCTGGAGGCTTGCCCGTTTGTGGTTCTGCAAGAAGCCTTTCGCACCACCGAAACGGCTGCGTTTGCCGATCTGCTGCTGCCTGCCGCCAGTTGGGGCGAGAAAGAAGGCTCTGTAACCAACTCCGAGCGGCGCATTTCCCACGTGCGCAAAGCCATTGTCCCACCGGGTGAAGCGCGCCCGGACTGGGCAATCACGGTGGATTTCGCACAGCGGCTGGAGAAACGTCTGCGCCCCTCCGAGTCGAGCCTGTTCGGGTTCGATCAACCTTCGCAGTTGTTCGATGAATTCAAAGGGCTGACACGCGGGCGGGATCTGGATTTGTCCGGGATCAGCCATGCCTTGATCGACGAGATCGGGCCGCAGCAATGGCCCTTCCCCGTCGGTGCCCGGCAAGGAACCACGCGACTCTATGAAGACGGTATTTTTCCTACAGCCAGCGGTCGCGCGCAGTTCATCACCGACCCGTATCGCGCCGCCAAGGAGCAGCGCGATGCGCGCTTTCCGTTGACGTTGATCACCGGGCGTTTGCGCGATCAGTGGCACGGTATGAGCCGTACCGGCACGGCGGCGCAGTTGTTCGGGCATGTCAGTGAAGCGGTACTGAGTCTGCACCCGGATGAATTGCGCCGGCAGCGCTTGCAGCCGGGCGATCTGGTCAACCTGAAAAGTCGGCGCGGCGCGGTAATTGTCGCGGTCGGCAGCGATGATGGTGTACGGCCGGGCCAGGCCTTTCTACCAATGCACTGGGGGGATCGATTTCTCAAAGGTGGGGTAAACAGCCTGACCCTGCCGGCCTGCGATCCGCTGTCGAAACAGCCGGAACTCAAACACAGTGGCGTGCGTCTGGAGCCGGTGAAATTGCCTTGGCAACTGTTCGCACTGATCGAGGGTGATGTTCAACGGCATTTCGAGGCGCTACGACCGCTCTGCGAGGCATTTTCCTACGTAAGTCTCAGCCTTGTCGGACGTGAACGATCGGCATTGCTGATACGCGCAGCCAACGCCGAGGCACCGGATCCACAGTTACTGGGTGAAATCGATCGATGCCTGTCACTGATCGACGGCCCGGTATTGGCTTACGACGACCCGCGTCGGGCCATCGGTAAACGCGTGCGCATTGAAAATGGCCGGATCACGGCGATTCGACTGGCCGGCGAAACCCTCGCGCAGCATTGGCTGCAAAGCCTTTGGCTGGAGGGCCGTGCGGACGAGCAACTGCGGCGCTGGCTGCTGGCGCCAATGAGTGCGCCACCGGGCAGCGTCGGCGGCCAGGTCGCTGCCGACAAGACCCTGTGCAATTGCAACAACGTCGGCCTCAACGCGGTTTGCGCCGGCATTCGCCAAGGTCTGGATTTGCAGGGTTTGAAAAACAATCTGGGCTGCGGCACGCAATGCGGCTCGTGCGTCCCGGAAATAAAGCGCTTGCTGGCTGCCGAGCTGCAGCCGGTCGCCGTCATCTGATGAGGAAAACAACATGAGTGCAAAAGTCTGGCTGGTGGGCGCTGGCCCCGGCGATCCGGAACTGTTGACCCTCAAAGCAGTGCGCGCCCTGCGTGAGGCCGATGTGGTGCTGATCGATGACCTGGTCAACGATGCGGTTCTGGAACACTGCCCTGCCGCGCGCATCATTGCCGTGGGTAAGCGCGGTGGTTGCCGCTCTACGCCGCAGGCGTTCATTCATCGCTTGATGCTGCGTTATGCCCGCCAAGGTAAGTGCGTGGTGCGGCTCAAGGGCGGCGATCCGTGCATTTTCGGCCGTGGCGGTGAAGAGGCGCAGTGGTTGCGTGAACGCGGGGTTGCGGTGGAACTGGTCAACGGCATCACCGCCGGGCTGGCCGGAGCGACGCAGTGTGATATTCCGCTGACACTGCGCGCTGTAGCGCGCGGGGTGACGCTGGTGACGGCGCACACCCAGGACGACAGTCAACTGAACTGGCAGGCCCTGGCGCAAGGCGGCACGACGCTGGTGATCTACATGGGCGTGGCCAAACTGGGCGAGATTCGCGATCAGTTGTTGGCGGGCGGGATGGCGGCGGATACACCGGTGGCGATGATCGAGAATGCATCGTTGCCGGAGCAGCGGGAATGTCGGAGTGATCTGATGGGCATGAGTGATGACGCAGGTGTTTTCGGATTGAGAAGCCCGGCGATTCTGGTGATCGGTGCGGTGGCGGCTGTTGTTGAAGAGCAAAAGATCGCAGCCTGCGGGATGTATGCAGATTTCATGTAGGAGCTGCCGAAGGCTGCGATCTTTTAAAGCTGCAAAGCCAAATCGCAGGCAAAGAAAAGCCCGGCCTAAGCCGGGCTTTTCTCAGAGCGGCAGCTAATTACTTAGCTTGAGCTTCAACCTGCGCTTCTACGCGACGGTTAACAGCACGGCCAGCGTCAGTTTTGTTGTCAGCAACTGGGCGGGATTCGCCGTAGCCAACAGACTGAACGCGGGACGATTCAACACCGTACTGGTTGGTCAGAACTTGCTTAACGGCGTTTGCACGACGCTCAGACAGTTTCTGGTTGTAAGCGTCAGGACCGACGGAGTCAGTGTGACCTTCAACAGTAGTGGTGGTGGATGGGTACTGCTTCATGAAGTCAGCCAGGTTCTTGATGTCGCCGTAGCTGTTGGTTTTAACAACAGACTTGTCGAAATCGAACTTAACGTCCAGCTCAACACGAACAACTTCAGCAACTGCTGGGCAGCCGTCAGCGTCAACAGTTACGTTGGCTGGGGTGTCCGGGCACTTGTCAACGTTGTCGCAAACGCCATCGTTGTCGCTGTCGGAGCAGACTTCAGCTGGTGCTGGAACTGGAGCAGCAGCAGGCTTGGAGCCGCCACCGAAGTTCACACCGATACCGACGCTAGGAGCCCACTCGGTGTCGCCCTGGTCGATGTTGTATTGAGCTTCAACGCCAGCACGGGCGTAGAAGTTGTCGGTGAAGTACAGCTTGGCACCAGCGCCCAGGTTAGCGAAGGTGGAGCGGTTACGACCGTTCGAACCGTTCTGGTCGATGCTCTGGTCGGAGAAACCGGCCGAGACGTATGGACGCACCATGTCGCCTGGGTTGTTGAAGTGGTACAGAGCGTCCAGAGCGGTGTTAGCGCCTTTTACGTTCTTGCCATCATCGGCACGTACGTTGTGAACTTCGTCGTAGCCCAGACGCAGTTCAACGTCGTCGGTCAGGAAGTAACCGATCGAACCGCCGAACAGGTTGCCGTTGTTCTTGAAGTTACGAGCGCTGTCGAATTGTTCTTTCTTTGCGAAGCCTTCGATTTCAACTGCGCCTTGGCCTTGTGCCAGAGCGCCGAACGAAGTGGCGGCAATCAGAGAACCAATGGCCAAGCCCAAGGTGTTTTTCAGTTTCATCCGTTAAATCCCCATCTGGTGATTGTGAAGCAGTCCCGCAAACCGGGGGACAACTCGGCGGCAAGTCTATCAGAACTTGCCTACACGTAAGAGATATTTGCGCTGAACTAAGTTTCAGCAATGCCTGCAAATTTCTCACGCAATTTATCTAGAGCACGTTTGTATCGCATTTTTGTCGCACTCAAACCCATGTGCATGATGTCTGCGATCTCCTGAAATTCCAGCTCTGCGACAAATCGTAGCACCAGAATTTCACGGTCGATCGGGTTCACATACACCAGCCAGCGATCAAGTCCGCCCTTCTCCTCAGGGTTTGGCGTCTTTTCTTCAGACGCTTCCTCAAGGGGGTCAAGACTCAATGCGTCCATCAAGCGACGCTTTCGCCGTTCCTTCCGATACTGCGTAATACATTCGTTGTACGTGATGCTGTATAGCCATGTCTTGAACTTCGATTTCCCCTCGAAGTTCTTCAGGCCATACAGCACCTTCAACATGACTTCCTGACAGACATCGTCTGCGTCGCGATCGTTCCCAAGATATCTCGCACAGACGTTAAATAATGTTCGCTGGTAACGCCGCATCAGTTCTTCATAGGCGCGCGTCACGTGAAACAGCTCGGTATGCGAGCGCGCGACCAACTCCTCATCAGAGAGCTCGCGGGGGTCGTAGCGCGTGGATAGCGTTTGGGCTTTATTCAAAACAAGTCGTGCCGACAGTCAGGTCAATGTCCGCCACAACCAGCATCAGCTGGCATTTTGCGGCGGCATACATTAGCAGGGTTTGCCGGATTAGCGGCTACTCACATGCTGTTCCAGCAGGATCCGATTGGAAAGAGAGACTAGCTCACCCTCATCGGTCAGCAATGTGGTTTTAACCGTGCCGATCTCTTCGATCTGGCCTTCGACCTCGCCAACACGCACTTGTTGCCCAACCTGATACAACTCACGCACATAGATTCCCGCAAGAATCTGACCGGCAATTTCCCGGCTTCCCAAACCCATGGCCAGCGCAACGGCCAGACCAACGGTAATCAAAACAATGACAATCACATGGTTCAGCAGGTCGGTCTTGACCTCAAGCTGACTGATCGCGACCGAGATGCTGATGATGATCACCAGCCCCTGGGCAATGCGTCCCAGCCCCGAAGCGTAGTCCAGGCCTACGCCTTCTGCCGCTCCGCGCACCAGCCCGTTGGCCAATTGTGCGAGCAACACCCCCACCAGCAAAACCAGCGCCGCACCGAATACTTTCGGCAAATAGAGCGCCAACATATCCAGCGTAGCTGAAACTCGCTCAAGTCCAAGGGATTCTGCTGCAGAAACCAGGAAAATCAGAAGAACGAACCAGTAGACGATCTTGCCGATGAGGGTCGAGATCGGTACTTGCAGGCCTGCGCGCGACATCAGCTTGGTCAGCCCGGTGCCGCCCATCAGGCGATCGAGGCCCAGTTTGGCGAGCAGTTTGGACAGCAAGGTATCGAGCAACTTGGCCACGACGAAACCCAACAGCAGCACGACCAGTGCGCCGAACAGGTTCGGGATGAAGTTGGCGACTTTGGTCCACAACGCAGTCATTGCAGTGACGAGGCTCTGAGTCCAGAGATCAAGTTCCATATTCAATCAGCCTTATCAGCAGTGCGAGCAGTAGGTTTACGTAGACGGGAAACCGGCGAGACATGGGCCGATCCGTTATTCAAGGCGATCATCAGCGCGGGCAGCCAGCGGCCCAGCAGGCTGAACAGATCGCCGGCGCCAACCTGGCGGTTGGCGGTTTTGAGCACGCGGCCCAGGCAGGCATCGTCGTCGCGGCTGGACGGCGAAGCGTTGAGCATGTCGCGCAAAGACTGTTCAAACGGATCGTGCATACGCACCTCTCGTGATGTCTGTGAAAGACGCGGGCAGATTTGGTCGGGTCACATGCGCCATGTTCAGACCCAGCGCAAACGACGGAATAACCACCACTGGCCGAAGGCCAGAGCGAGCACCGTCAAGCAGGCGATCAGGAAGCCGTAAGGGCTGCTGGAGAACGGAATTCCGCCAACGTTGATACCCAACAGACCGGTGATGAAACTCATCGGCAAAAAAATGCAGGTGATGATCCCGAAGCGGTACATCGTGCGGTTCATGCGCTCGCTCAAACGCCGGTCTTCGGCCTCCAGCACAAGCCCCACGCGCTCTCGGGTCAATTCGAGTTCTTCCAGATAACGGGTCAGGCTGTTGTTCAATTCGTTCCAGTAATCAGCATCGTCGTCGACGAACCACGGCAGTTTTATCCGCGTCAGCTGGCCGAAAATATCCCGCTGCGGCGCAAGAAATCGCTTCAGTCCGGCGGCCCGGCGACGGATGTGCAAAATGGCGCCGTGCTCGGGGGTATACCGTTCGTCGGCATCCATCTTTTCTTCTTCCTCATCGGCGATTTCCGAGAGGCAAGTGACCAGATCCTGCACCTTGTTGGTGAGGAACTGCGCCAGATAAAGGATGAGTTCGGAGGCGGTTTTCGGGCCGTTGCCGTCCGCCAATTGCACCAGCAATTCATCGGTGGCGCGCAACGGACGCAAACGCAGGGAAATCACGCGCTGGGCGGAAGCAAAAATCCGCACCGAGACCATGTCTTCCGGCTCGGCGCCGGGATTGAGATTGACCCCGCGCAGGAACAGCAGCAGCTCGGAATCGGGCAGCGGCAACAGGCGCGGTCGAGTGTTCTCTTCCAGCAGCAAGTCGCAGGTGAATTCGTTGAGACCGCTGGATTTGCGCAGCCAGGTCTGGGTTTGCGGATGGCTGCGATCCCAATGCAGCCACAGGCTTTCATGCGCCTGCAGTTGCAAATCGTCGAGCTCAGTCCGGGCTATCGAATGCGCACCGCCTCTACCGTCCAGCACCAGGGCATGCACCAGCCCCCATTGCGCGTTTTCTTCCTCGAACATCCGCATCCCTTTGTCGAAAGCTTATTCAGGCATTTGCAGCGGGCTCGGCGAGATGATCACGCCGTTGTTGTCCGCATAAATGTAGTGGCCCGGGTGGAACGTCACACCGGCGAAAGTCACCGGGACGTTGAGGTCGCCGAGGCCGCGTTTTTCGGTTTTCATCGGGTGGCTGGCCAGTGCCTGCACGCCCAGATCGGTTTGCGCAATGACGTCGACGTCACGGATGCAGCCGTAGATCACCAGCCCTTCCCAACCGTTTTTGGCGGCCTTCTCGGCAATCATGTCGCCCAACAGGGCCCGGCGCAGAGAACCGCCGCCATCCACCACCAACACCTTGCCATTGCCCTTGAGGTCGGCCTGCGCCTTGACCAGCGAGTTGTCTTCGAAACATTTGATGGTCACGATTTCGCCGCCGAACGAATCACGGCCGCCGAAATTGCTGAACATCGGTTCCAGCACCTGGACCAGCTCCGGATAGGCGTCGCACAGGTCAGGCGTGAGGTAATGGTTCATCGAAAAACTCCTGTAACAAGGAAGACGATCAAGGATGACGCATTCTGTTGAGACGAGATCCGGCGGTCGCTGTTTACCTTAGTCCATCCCATGGTCGCTGAACGAACCTGAACAAACGCTGAAACGTAATCGCTAAACAGCCACCAAAAATGACCAGAACCGAACAATGCGTCATATCTTAGCCGCAAGCCAATCCGAACGAAACGCCCTTTTCAGCGGCGCGACTTCAGACTGCTGCGGCCAGATCCGGCTTCTCACCCAGCAACGGTGTCTGCTGATCGCTCAACCAGCGCGCCACCAAGGGCCACACTTCAACCTGCGCCGCTTTGCTCACCAGCATTTCAACATGGCCGAAATTGTCGTTGAAGCCCTGATCACGCCCCAGATTGATGAACTGCTTGTGTTCGGCGCCAATCTGTTCGAACAACTTGCGGCAGGCCCAAGTCGGATCCTGATGATCACCCGCCGCGCTCACCGCCAATACCGGCACCTGAACATCGGCCAGACCCGCCCACCAATCCTTGTCCTTGTCGCCAAACCGGCCGAACAAGCCGTACCAGCGCATGCTTTCGATGGCCAGACCGATTGGCTCGTCCTCAGGGCCGCGCTTGAGGCGTGAACCGGACAACTGGGCAAAACGCTTGAGGATAAAGCGACTGCTCCACTCCACCGGCGGGATTTTCAACGGCCAGTAGGTGCGACTGACCTGCGTGCCGAAAAACGCCGCCGAGGCCACGGCCGGCTCGCCAAGGTATTCGCCACCGAGCGCCGCCGCCAAGGTGATGCCGCCCAGCGAATGGCCAATCCAGTGCGGGATCTGCCCGCTCTGCTCACGCACGAACGCGGCAATCGCCGGCAAGTCGTAACGGGCGTAGTCGGCGACACGATTGCGTCGGTATTCCTCGTTGCGCTGCGACAAACCATGGCCGCGCATCTCCGGAATCCATACATCAAAGCCCAACCGCGTCAGGTACGCGCCCAGCCCCAGGCCTTTGGGCGAAAACCAGAAACGCCGATTGGAAAAACTGCCGTGCAGCAAAATCACCGGCACGCCGCGAGGCGCCGAGTCATCAGCCATGCCCAAACGGGTGACGGCGATTTCCACGGACCAGTCAGGGCTGTTGCCGGGTTTCAAACGGTAAACGTCTTCGCTCAAATCGCCGCGCCGCTCGGCGCTGATCAGGGCGACAGGAAATAGGTTGCTGCTGCTTTGCATAATGCTCTTGCACAAAAAAGGGCGGCATCCACAGGAGCCCGCCCTACTTCAATCTCAAAGCCCGCCCCTTGTAGGAGTGAGCCTGCTCGCGATTGCGGTGTATCAGCCGACATTTATGGCGGATGTTATGCCGTCTTCGCGAGCAGGCTCGCTCCTACAGGGGAACGGGCCGTTCACGTATGGATCAAGCCTGCGCCTGGCCTTCGGCGAGGAAGAACCAGGTTTCCAGCACGGAATCCGGGTTCAGCGACACGCTTTCGATGCCCTGCTCCATCAGCCACTTGGCCAGATCCGGGTGATCCGAAGGACCCTGACCGCAGATGCCGATGTACTTGCCGGCCTTGTTGCACGCAGCAATCGCGTTGGCCAACAGCTTCTTGACCGCCGGATTACGCTCATCGAACAGGTGCGCGATGATACCGGAGTCACGGTCCAGGCCCAGGGTCAGCTGAGTCAGGTCGTTGGAACCGATCGAGAAACCGTCGAAGAATTCGAGGAATTCTTCAGCGAGGATCGCGTTGGACGGCAGTTCGCACATCATGATGATGCGCAGACCGTTCTCGCCGCGAGCCAGACCGTTTGCGGCCAGCAGATCGATCACTTGGCTCGCTTCGCCGAGGGTACGGACGAACGGCACCATGATTTCGACGTTGGTCAGGCCCATCTCGTTGCGCACACGTTTCAGCGCGCGGCATTCGAGCTCGAAGCAGTCACGGAACGATTCGCTGATGTAACGCGAAGCGCCACGGAAACCCAGCATCGGGTTTTCTTCTTCCGGCTCGTAGAGCTTGCCGCCGATCAGGTTGGCGTATTCGTTGGACTTGAAGTCCGACAGGCGCACGATGACTTTTTTCGGCGTGAACGCTGCAGCCAGGGTGCTGATGCCTTCCACCAGTTTGTCGACGTAAAAGTCGACCGGGTCGTTGTAACCGGCGATACGCTTGTCGACGCTGTCCTTGATTTCCTGCGGCAGGCCGTCGTAGTTCAACAGCGCTTTCGGGTGGACGCCGATCATGCGGTTGATAATGAATTCCAGACGGGCCAGGCCCACACCGGCGTTCGGCAGTTGCGCGAAGTCGAAGGCGCGGTCCGGGTTGCCGACGTTCATCATGATTTTGAACGGCAGCTCCGGCATGGCATCCACGGAGTTCTTCTTGATGTCGAAGCCCAGTTCGCCTTCGAAGATGTAACCGGTGTCGCCTTCGGCGCACGAAACGGTCACGCCCTGGCCATCCTTCAGCAGTTGGGTGGCGTTGCCGCAACCAACCACTGCCGGGATGCCCAGCTCACGGGCGATGATCGCTGCGTGGCAGGTACGGCCGCCACGGTTGGTGACGATGGCGCTGGCGCGCTTCATCACTGGTTCCCAGTCCGGGTCGGTCATGTCGGAAACCAGTACGTCGCCCGGCTGGACCTTGTCCATCTCGGAGACGTCTTTGATGATGCGCACTTTGCCGGCGCCGATGCGCTGGCCAATCGCGCGACCTTCAACCAGCACGGTGCCGGTTTCTTTCAGCAGGTAACGTTCCATGACGTTGGCCTGGGTGCGGCTTTTCACGGTTTCCGGACGCGCCTGCACGATGTACAGCTTGCCGTCGTCACCGTCCTTGGCCCACTCGATGTCCATCGGGCAGCCATAATGCTTCTCGATGATCATCGCTTGCTTGGCCAGCTCGCTGACTTCAGCGTCGGACAGACAGAAACGCGCGCGATCCGCCTTGTCGACGTCAATGGTCTTGACCGAACGACCGGCCTTGGCCTCGTCGCCGTAGATCATCTTGATCGCTTTGCTGCCCAGGTTGCGACGCAGGATCGCCGGACGACCGGCCTCCAGCGTGCCCTTGTGTACGTAGAATTCGTCCGGGTTGACCGCGCCTTGTACGACGGTTTCGCCCAGGCCGTAGGCGCCGGTGATGAACACCACGTCACGGAAACCGGATTCGGTGTCGAGGGTGAACATCACGCCGGCAGTGCCGGTTTCCGAACGCACCATGCGCTGCACGCCAGCCGACAGGGCGACCAGTTTGTGGTCGAAGCCCTGGTGCACGCGGTAGGAGATCGCACGATCGTTGAACAGCGACGCGAACACCTCTTTGGCGGCGCGGATAACGTTTTCCACACCACGGATGTTCAGGAAGGTTTCCTGCTGACCGGCGAACGAGGCGTCCGGCAAGTCTTCGGCGGTGGCGGAAGAACGCACAGCCACGGCCACATCAGGGTTGCCGGCCGACAGCGCGGCGAACGCGGTGCGGATCTCGGCATTGAGTTTTTCCGGGAATTCGGCGTCCATGATCCATTGACGGATCTGTGCGCCGGTCTTGGCCAGGGCGTTGACGTCGTCGACGTCGAGCGCGTCGAGGGCCTGGTGGATCTGGTCGTTCAAGCCGCTCAGTTCGAGGAAGTCGCGATAGGCCTGGGCGGTGGTGGCAAAGCCGCCAGGGACCGACACACCGGCACCTGCCAGGTTGCTGATCATCTCGCCCAGGGATGCGTTCTTGCCCCCCACATGCTCAACATCGTGTTTGCCGAGCTTATCGAGGGAAACTACGTACTCTACCAAGGTGATCTCTCCACTAACTGTGTTGGAAAAGCTCAGAAACCGGCGGCCCGGGGGAGCCTCGGCCGGTTGTATGGCCTGGACCTGGAAAATAAGTGAGAATGCTGGCCATTGGCGGCCAACAAATCGCGCCTATCATATCCAAGAATCGTCACTAGCTTAAGGCCCAAGGTGCAAATGAAACGATCTGCTTTCTTCATCTCCGATGGCACCGGCATCACAGCCGAAACCCTGGGTCAAAGCCTTCTGGCGCAGTTCGAAAACATTACCTTCAGCAAATTCACGCGACCGTACATCGACAGCGTTGAAAAAGCGCGGGCCATGGTACAACAAATCAACAAAGCCGCCGAAACCGACGGCTTTCGCCCGATCATCTTTGACACCATCGTCAATCAGGACATCCGTGAGATTCTCGCAACGTCCAATGGTTTCATGATCGACATTTTCTCGACCTTCCTCGCCCCGCTGGAGCAGGAATTGACCGAGCATTCGTCCTACACCGTCGGCAAGTCCCATTCGATCGGGCACAACTCCAATTACATGGAGCGCATCGAGGCGGTGAATTTCGCCCTCGACAACGACGACGGTGCGCGCACGCACTATTACGACAAAGCCGACCTGATACTAGTGGGCGTGTCGCGCTGCGGTAAGACACCGACGTGTCTGTACATGGCCATGCAGTTCGGCATCCGCGCAGCCAACTATCCGCTGACTGAAGATGACATGGAGCGCCTGACCCTGCCGGCCGCTCTGCGCGCGCACCAGCACAAACTGTTCGGCCTGACCATCGACCCGGACCGCCTTACCGCGATCCGCAATGAGCGCAAGCCCAACAGCCGCTATTCGAGCTACGCCCAGTGCGAATTTGAAGTGCGCGAGGTGGAGAACCTGTTCCGCCGCGAGAACATCCCCAATATCAATTCCACGCATTTTTCCGTGGAAGAGATTTCGGCGAAAATTCTGGTGGAGAAAGGCGTGGAGCGGCGATTCAAATAATCCCTGCAAACCTCCTGTAGGAGCTGC
>NZ_AKJD01000003.1 GCF_000282515.1 Pseudomonas sp. GM80 | reverse complement strand
AAAAAGGACAGTGGCGCCAGCCGCAACGTCGAGGGCGGTAATGATCAGTTGCAGGAACGTCAGACGACGCCCCGGCAAGCGCAGCGTGCGGCGACCGACCCTGACCAGCAGGTTGTCGCGCAACGGTTGTTCCGGCAGCCGCCGACGGTAGATGCCGATAGCCAGCACTGCGCCAAGCAATAGCACGACAGCGGCGACAGTGCCGAGCAGACCTTCGGACAAACCCAGCGCCTGAGAGGCAGCAGGCAGGTCGCTCAGCGTCGCCAGCGCTGCCAGTGGCGGCAAGGCGCAGCCCAGCGACAGACTGGCAAACAAGGTCATGTGCGCGACTTCCGAAGCCCCCAGACCCAGCCGTGCATATAAACGGTAGCGCACCGAGCCGCCGGAGAGCAGCGACAAGCCGATGGCATTGCCGATCGCAAACGCGGTGAAACCGCCCAGCGCCAATGTGCGCGGTGGCAAAGTCACACCGGCATAGCGACTGGCCGACCATTCATAGCCCAGCAGGATAATGAAGCCGACCACGGTCGCGCCGAACGCACCGAGCAGGGCGGGTTTCGGCACGTCGAGAATCGAGTCGTGCAGCGCATCGAGATCGAGTTCGGCAAGCAGATGGCGACAGGCAATCAGCGCAATGGCAAACAGCAGCAGTGTGACCGCCAGACCGATCGGTTGACGGTATTTGCTCAACCGATCCAGCAAGCGCAAGCGCTCGGGTTTGATCGGGTGTTCCGCTGTGACGGTGTCTTGTGGATCAGACGAGTTGGCGCGCATCAATCACCTCTTGGATTGTGCGCGACAGGATGGAGGTATCCAGCCAAGTTACCAATCCCTGTAGAAAAAAATAATCACAAAATACTACGCCTCTCACCGCGTATCGGCGAGGGCAGTTCCTGGATTGCAGACGTCTTGCCTGCGACTCAAGCATAGTCGCAAGTCGGCGAGTCTGATGATCCCCAGCGGTTCACTGCACAGTGACAGATCATTGTTGCGAAAGGACTTTTTCAACAGATACAAAAAAGGCCACTCTTTCGA
>NZ_AKJD01000002.1 GCF_000282515.1 Pseudomonas sp. GM80 | reverse complement strand
AGTTGGGGTTTTGTTTTGCCCGAAGGAAATGTGCTCGCTTGATTTCTATGCAACTGTCCTGAGCATAGATATTATTCGGGCCTCATTACGAGGCGAGACCTGCATGCTGACGTTGTTGAATCTTCTGAAGGATGGGCGCTTTCATTCTGGTGAGGCCCTGGGCGTAGCCCTCGGAGTCAGCCGAAGTGCAGTATGGAAGCAGCTTCAGCACCTTGAGTCTGAGCTTGGATTGTCCATTCATAAGGTTCGGGGGCGTGGCTATCAGTTGGCGGCGCCGTTGACGTTACTCGACCCTATAAAAATCTCAGAAATGATGCCGCAATGGCCTCTCGCAGTGTTCGATACTATCGACTCGACGAATGCTGAAGCTTTGCGCGCTATTGGTCGTGGGCAGGCCGCGCCATTTTTAGTCGTTGCTGAGAGGCAGACTTCCGGTCGTGGGCGTAGAGGGCGCAAATGGGTTAGCCCGTTTGCCGAAAATCTTTATTACAGTCTTGTTCTTCGCATCGATGGTGGAGTGCGCCAGCTCGAAGGGTTGAGTCTGGTCGTTGGCTTGGCGGTGATGCGGGCCTTGCGGAAATCCGGCGTTGGTGGGGCCGGGTTGAAGTGGCCTAACGATGTCCTTGTCGGTGACAAGAAAATTGCTGGCATTTTACTCGAACTCGTCGGCGACCCTGCAGATGTTTGCCATGTGGTGTTAGGCATTGGCATCAATGCAAACATGCAGGTCGCAACAGAAGTGGATCAAAAATGGACATCAATACGGCTCGAGTCTGGGAAGGCCTGCGATCGTAATGTTCTTGTGGCTGAATTGAGTGAGCAATTACAGGCTTATATAGAACGTCACCAGGCTGGTGGCTTTACGGTTTTGCAAGCGGAGTGGGAAGAAAACCATTTGTGGCATGGTCGATCTGTCTCACTGATTGCCGGCGTCAGTCAAATAGATGGCGTGGTGCAAGGTATCGATAATCAAGGTGCTCTGCGGTTGGCGGTGGATGGTGTTGAAAAGGTTTTCAGTGGTGGTGAGCTTAGCCTGAGGCTGCGAGACGATTCTTGAGCTCGAATAAGGTAATGGCTTCATAAAACGGCGCGTGTTAGCCAATGAAGCGACAGATTTGATTGTGCAGGCGATCGTTGAATCGGATTAGTTGCTGAATAAGGGCCTGCGTGCAGTTGCTTGGCATGGATCGCTCCTGGTGGGTTTTTTTGTAAGTCTGGCTATGGCATGTCCTTTTACTTGAGGTTTGTATGCGTTGGATGTTCCTGCTGCTGTTAGTACTCAATGTGTTTTATTACGTCTGGCATCAGCAGGAGGCCCCTTTGCGTGCGAAAGATGTGACTCCGCTCAATCTGTATCGAGGTTCGCAGCAAGATATTCGTTTGCTCAGCGAGAGCGGAGCTGCATCGCGAGAAAGGACGAGCGGCTCTACAGCGGGGAATGAATGCCTTTTCCTGGGAGGGTTCTCTCGCCAGGAGCTGATTGAAGGCCTTGAACGGCGTTTGGCTGGTATGGGGATAAGTGCACAGCCTGCGTCGAAGGATCTCCCTGATGCGGACTACTGGTTGCGGATAGCGCCTTCGAGCGAGCGTTTGCTGGGGGATGTCCAGCTGCAGAACCTTTCCAAGGAATTCAATGAGTTAAAACATAAAATAATGCTGTGTGAGGGGGTTGCACCTACTGAATAGTTTGCATAGAATGGCGCCCGCTCCACAGCGAAGACCTGAACAGGGAATCAAAGTGAAGTGATGTCAACGCAGCTAACCTCAGGTTTTTAAATGAGAAAATGCTTGACAGGGGTTTGGCATAGTATAGAATGCCGGCCTGATTAGGAGGGGTTCCCGAGCGGCCAAAGGGATCAGACTGTAAATCTGACGTCTACGACTTCGAAGGTTCGAATCCTTCTCCCTCCACCAGATTTAAGCGTGAGCTGCAGGCTCCGCGGGTATAGTTTAGTGGTAGAACCTCAGCCTTCCAAGCTGATGATGCGGGTTCGATTCCCGCTACCCGCTCCAAGTTTGCAGGTTGTGCAAAGTGTTTTGCTCTTGTAGCTCAGTTGGTAGAGCACACCCTTGGTAAGGGTGAGGTCAGCGGTTCAAATCCGCTCAAGAGCTCCATATAACAAGGCAGATATGAAAATATCTGCCTTTGTTTTAATGGCTTGTGTCGTTTGCTCAATTCTTCTGTTAAGGGTGATATCGATGGCTAAGGAAAAATTTGATCGTTCCCTGCCGCACGTCAACGTTGGGACCATTGGTCACGTTGACCACGGTAAAA
>NZ_AKJD01000001.1 GCF_000282515.1 Pseudomonas sp. GM80 | reverse complement strand
CCGGCTCGCCGCTGTCCTGCAGCCATTTGTGCAGGGCGCGGATCTGCGCAGGCTCCGGGCAATTGCCGTAACGGTGCAATTGATTGTCTTCAATGATCGCGATACCGCCGGCATTGTTCAGCGCCATGAGCACTTGCGGCTGGTTGGCCAGGCCATCGAAAACGTTTTGTGGCGAATCGATCATCGCCTGATTGAGCAAGGCCAGCGCCTCGACTTTTGCTTCACGCTGACGGCTGATCTCCAGCGCTTCCATCGCGCTGATCTGCAGCGACAGCACCTGGCCGATGGTCTGGCACGCCGCGCGCAGTTCATGCGGCACATGCAGCGGCTGACGGTTGCCGCAACTGATCAGGCCCCAGAGCTTGTCGCCCTTGAGCAGCGAAATACTCATCGACGACAGCACGCCCATGTTTTTCATGTACTGGCAATGGATCGGCGACACGCTGCGCAGGGTGGCAAAACTCAAATCCAGCGGCGTGTCGGTGTCCGGGCGCAGCTTCGGCAGCAACGGCACCGGTTGGTAATCGGCATTGGGGATGATCCGCAGCCAATTGGTCCGATACAACTCGCGGGCCTGCTCGGGAATGTCCGAGGCCGGGAAGAACAGACCATTGAACACTTCCATCGACGGGTCGGACGCTTCGGCGATCACCTGGCCGTGCCCTTCCTCTTCGAAGCGGTAAATCAGCACCCGGTCGTAACCGGTCATGGCCTGGATTTCCTTGACGCTGATGTCGTACAGCGCCTGCAACGACGTGGCCGCGTGCAGACGCTGGAGCATGCGCCCCAGATGGGTCTGGTTGCCGGCGACATTGCGTGGCTGGAAGTTTTCGACGTGGATTTCCAGCTCCAGGATCAGCACACCCTGATGCCGGTGCAGCAAGCCATCGAACGCCGTGCCATTGAGGCGAAAGTGCAGCGGCGGCGTGTCGGACAACGCCGGCTGCAGCAAGGCTTCGCGCACTTGCGCGGCCTCGGCGTCGCCGATCAGTTGCGCCAGTGGCTGGCCGATCAGGCCGAGCGGCTCACGGTCCAGCAGGGTTGCAACGTTGGCGCTGACCTGAACGATCTCCAGCGCAGGTTCGTTCAGGGTCAGCAGCAAACCGTGGGGCTGGATCGCGCCGGGGAAGCGAATCGGCTCGTCGGCACAGTTGGCCAGCAGTTCTTCAAAGGCTTGTTGGTCTTGCGGGGTCATGCCAGTACCTCCCGGCGTTCGAGCCAGCGCTCGAAACAGCTGAATGTGGTGTGTGCGGCCGCAACCACGGCCTTGCGCTCGTCCGCATCCATCGGTCGACGGCTCAGGTATTCAATGAAATCGCGCCAGCGGCGGCCAGTGGCGGCGCCATAGATATCGAGAAACGCCGCGCCATTGTCGGCTTCCAGGCCGAGTCGGCTGGCGATTTCCCGGCGCAGGATCTGCCCGCCCAGCGTCGCACCTTCGAGCACATACAGTATGCCGAGGCAGCAAGCCGCGGAATTGATCAGGGGCAAGTCTTCACACTGTGGCAGACGTGCCAGCGCCTCGCTGCTCACGCCCAGGGCATGCAGGTCGGCGCGCAATGTTGGCGCCTTGAGTCGTGGCGTCAGATCAAAATCAGTGGGAATTGCACCGCTGCTCAGCAGCGCGTGTTCCAGCGGTAGATAGAAGCCGTAATAAGCCTGCATCAACTGCACAAATGCTGGGGTATCGAGAGTATCGGAGAAAAATGGAAGGCGTTTTTCCAGTGCGATGTGCAGTTCGGCAGTGCCGGCCCGCAGATCTTGCAGCACCGGTGGCACATAAACTTCACGGGCCTTTGCTTGCATGTAGATCGCTCTTGGTGGGGCCGCCTGGGGCCGTGCGGGATGTTTGAAACAGGGAGCAGAAACAGGGGGCAAATGTTACACGGCAATCGCTGTTTCTGACCGTGCGGATAACTTTTTCTGACGAAACCATCGCCCTCTGACTGTTTCAGAGTTGCGCTGTCCGCAAAAAGTTCGACGGGGTTGTCCTGCACGGCCGGGCGCTGTACCGCGACAGCCGGGCCTGACTGTATGGGTCTGGCGGCGCGTGGGCTGTGATAAAAATGGCCTTCTCGTTTCTGGAGTGCCGTCATGGATCTCGCCACCCTCACCCTGTTTCTCCCGGCCTGCTTTGCCCTGAACATGGCCCCCGGCCCGAATAACCTGCTGTCGGTGAGCAACGCTACCCGCTACGGTTTTCGCCGCGCCTGCACGGCGGGCATCGGGCGTATTCTGGCGTTTGCCGGGATGATCGCGCTGGCCGGCGCCGGTCTGTCGGTGGTGTTGCAGACGTCGGAATGGCTGTTCCATGCGATCAAGATCATTGGCGCGGCGTACCTGCTGTATCTGGCCTGGCAGTTGTGGCGGGCCAATCCGCAAGCGGAGGAGCA